>CAZVYE010000250.1:0-4923 GCA_964630895.1 uncultured Gammaproteobacteria bacterium
AATTATAACGTCCTAACACGTTCCATCGCTCGTTAATGGGCCACAGGAAGGACAGATCGAACTGATCGATGGGTTCTTCATTTCGGTCTCGCAGACTGAAAGGCTGCACGAACTTTCTCTTGTGGTAAGCAAAATTGATGCGCAGGCCGTTACTTTGTCGATATTCAATTCCAACCAGCCCCTGGGTAACCTCTTCAAGGAGCTCGTCATACTGGAACCCCGCCACCAAACTCCACTTATCCAAAGGCCGATAGCGAAATTCAGTTACGATAGGTGAGAAGTCACGATCCTCTCTCAAAAAGAACTCCGCGTCGGGTTCGATATCAGCCTCCGGGTTTACCCCAATTATTTCTGACCTATTGTCCAAATAAGCAATGACGCCAAACTTGGCTTCGAATACCGATCTTCCTGTTGTTCTATCAAACCATCGCGAAGTCAAAGCAAGAGTTGCTTGCTCAGTATCGTTCTGGAAATCTCCCCCAGCAAACTCCTGGTAGCGGAACAACTGGTCGAACCCAAAGGTGTAACGACCAGAGTCTAGCAGGGGCGTGATATCTGGTAGTTCGTCTGTGTCCGCGGCCAATAGAAAGATTCGCGGCTCGAGCGTTTGGATATAGTCGCCGGATTCGCGCTCAAAAATTAGCCCGGCATCCAGGCTAGCGAACTGCGTTTTTTGCGAGTCCTGCTGCAAAGACACAGAAACTGAATCTAAGGAGGGATCAAATTGATCAAAAACTCGCACGCTTCCAAGATCATGGTCGATATACCGATATCCAACCGCTGGCTTAACAAAATAGCCTGGCCTCACCCACTCGTACCGCAGCATAGGGAATACATCAATACGCGTGGCATCTGGCGGTGCAAGCAGCGCCGACTCTTCAGCAAAATATACGGCGTTAGAACTAACATCTCGCTCAAACTGGACGGCTTCGGCATACCAATCCAAGTAGAAGTTGCTTCCTAGCGGCTGGTTTCCATTTAAGAACAATCTAGGCAAACGCTGATAAATATCGCGATTGATACCGAAGTCATTGCTTCCATCCAGGCTTTCGTATGCAGACAGCGAAAATTCTCCGTCCCAATAACGACCGCCACCGCGGAGCGCCGCGTCAGAACGCAGTACGTTAAGCGCACTGGCGCTCAGGCTATCGCTCAGGTCCTCAAAATACAGTGGATCTGAAACATGATTTAGATCCCAATCTACTGCCCAGTTTGGCGAAAACTGCGTTCGATGACGGTAGCGCACCAAAGATCTATGGCTGCCAAATTCATCATCATCGGGCATATAGGACGCATCAATTTCGCCCTGGGATTGACCTGCCAAATACCGAAACTCGGTAGTCAGCATTGCGCCCCGCTCACCTATGTAACGCGGCGTAAGCGTGGCATCCATTTGCGGGTGAATATTCCAATAATAAGGAATCGATACGTCAATCCCGTCGTCATCAGACCGTCCTAAAGACGGATAGAGAAAGCCAGACTGGCGGCGATCGTCGATAGGAAAAGTTGCGTAAGGCAAATACAACAGCGGCACGCCTTTAAAACGCAGCCCCATGCCTTTGGCAGTGCCTCGACCCGTTTCGTGATCAATCTGTATCTTGCGCGCTTTAATGCGCCAGTCTTCATTGCCCGCAGGGCAAGTCGTGTAACTGACGCCATCCAGTTCGGCGCGCTCCTGACCAACCAGCGTGACATAATCGGCGTCGCCCCGCCCTCCTTCACGCAGTCGATAAGAAACATCGTTGAGTTCGGCCCGGTTATCGGCCATTTCGATAACTGCGTCAGCGCCTTCCAAGGCTACATTGCTGTCCGCATAGCGGACATTTCCCTCGGCGGTCGCAATCTGGGCTTCGCGTTCGAAGCGCAAAATATCCGTAGCCAAGCTCTGATCTGCACGCTTTAGCTCAACATTGCCCGTTAGTGTTGCCAAATCACCTTCTGTATTGACAACGGTTTGCGCATCCAGGTAAACCGGTGCGCCCTCGCGATCACCTGTGTAGTCAACTACCGGGAATGGAACCGTTGGACAGAGCCCTGCCGGCCACGCCGTAACCTTTTCCTCGGGCGCTTCCTGCTCAGAGGATGCGGGCAACGGATCAATTTCCTCTGTGCGCGGCGACGGCGTGCTCAAAGCATCGTTTGCGGCTGCAGTATCAGATGACTTCTTTGCATCATTCTCCTGGCCATCAGCCTGCTCAGGATTATCACATTTCCAGCGATTATCCTGCGGCTCACACTCCCATTCCTGCGCTGAAGCAGAGACGAAAAAGCCCCATAGGATCAGGACCGCAACAGAGATGCTGGCTGAACGCTGCGAACACTTTTGTGCGACGGAATTTCCGTCCGGCTGGAATTTACGCACGATGGTTTGAATTTCTTTGCTTCTCTATGGAATATGGAGCTCATGCGGCTCGTCAGCCAAGCTCCCGCCAATCGGCCGCGTAAGATGACACAGATAGACCCAAGCATCAATGTCGCAGGGCATCCTAACTTACTTAAGTATATGTGATCGTAACCTTTCTCCGGATGTTAAGATTATTCAGGAGTGGCCTTTCTCGAACTTTAGGCGCACAGACATTCCAAATTCATAATCTGGAAATACACCAACGCTTTCATCTTATTGCGCGTAGCAACCGAAATTCTTTAATTCGGCGCTAACTCACCCGCTCGGCGCGCGGCTTCCACCACCGCATTAATCATTGCCACCCGCACACCACCGGCCTCGAGGGCCATCAGGCCATCGGTGGTGCAGCCTGCAGGTGTTGTAACTGCATCTTTTAGAACGGCAGGATGATCACCAGTTTCAAGAACCATTCTGGCGGCTCCCAGTGCGGTCTGCGCCACCAGCTCAAATGCCACATCGCGCGGGAGTCCGGCTTTTACACCTCCATCTGCCAGCGCTTCATAGACCAGATATAAGAACGCAGTGCCGCTGGCACTTAAAGCGGTTACGGCATCAAAAAACCGCTCTTCTAAAATCATGGTCCGGCCAACGGCGGAGAAAATCGCGCTTGCCGTGTCTAGATGATCCTGCTCGGCGCAGCTGCCCCCGGCAATCGCCGTCATTGCCGCGCCCACTCTTGCAGGCGTATTCGGCATGGCCCGAACCACCGGACAATCCTGCTCGAGCTGAGCTTCAATCCATTGGGTGCTGGTACCCGCGGCAGTGCTGATAAGCAAGTGATCCGGGCGCAATTCTGGCGCAATTTCCTGCAGCAGCTTAGGCAAGGTTTGCGGCTTGACGCAGAGCAGCACCACATCACTGCCTGCAACTGCCTCAACATTGGAATTTGCAACTGTTGCGGCAAACCCTTCCTGCAAACGTCGCTTGGAGCTATCCCTGCGCGCCGTAACCACCACATGGTCAGGCCGGAAACTCTCGCTGCTGTCTATTCCGGACAATATAGTTCGTCCGAGCTTGCCCGCGCCGATTATGGCCAGCTTCATGTGCTTTTTCCTTTTGCTTGCTTTTGCCGGTTCGATTTAAACACAATTTTCTTCAAAGCTCTTGACCCTGTCGCAACGAGAGGGTTTAGGCTGTGCCAAGCATCGGAGAATTAAGTCATATGTGGACTATAGGAAAACTTGCCAGTCGAGCCAAAGTTTCGGTACGCACTTTGCGGCATTACGACGATATCGGTCTTTTAAGCCCTGCAACCCGATCAGCGGCCGGATATCGTTTATACGGCAAGCCAGAAGCCATTCGGCTGGTACTCATTACCACGCTACGAGCAATGGGCATGTCGCTTAAAGACATCCAAATGCAGCTGCAAGGCGAGCGCATTGATCTCGCCGCCGCAATTAGAGTTCAACGCGGCTATCTGGATTCCGAACGACGCCGATTGGCAAGTATTGAACGCAAACTCAATGCCGTAGATCAGTGTTTACAGCAGGCAGACGACCACAGCGGCATTGTCCAACTACTGGAGCTATTACCCATGTTTGAGAACTACTACACCGAAGAGCAACTGGAAACACTCCGTCAACGAGCTGGTGAGCTAGGTCAGGACACCATCGAATCCGTGCAGAACGAGTGGCCTGAGCTCATCGCAAAAGTGAGAGCGGCAAGGGCAGCCGGCAAGCCACCTGAGGACCCGGAGGTGCAAAAGCTTGCAGCCCGTTGGCAGGAGCTGGTGCTAATGTTCACAGGAGGAGATGCAGGTATTACGCAGTCACTCGCCAATATGTATCAAAGCGAGCCGAATGCGGCGTCTACTGCTGGCTTTGATGCAGAGCTAGGAGCCTTTGTCGCCAGCGCGCTGAACCAAAGTCGCTAAGCAGTTGTCGCTAGCCTGTCTTAGCGCTTCAGTCGCCCACAGCGCGCAGTAACGCTTCCCGCTCCTGCGCGCTCATTTCCGCCAGCTCTGCCGACTTTGCATAGAAGCAGGGAAAACTCTGCTCGCATTCCACAAATAGCTGCCGAAACAGGGGCACCCACGACTCATAGGTGGAAATGAGAGCCAGGTCTGCGTTGTTGAGCCCTCGCTCAAACAGCCAGGAATATGTTGCAAGCTCGCCTGTACCGAACACGTACTGCTCGGCGTAGCGATCAATAATCGCTTGTTTTTCCTGCCGCATTTTGGCGGCAGGCATGGTCCCTTGGTACAGCGCCTCTAGGTCGGCTCGCAGGTCCAGTAGCAGCGCATTTGCTTTGCGGCGTTGTTCTCGGATGGCTTGCGCATCCGGCGCCTCTAGCATGAACTGACTGGCAAATGCTTCCCGGCCCAGCTCTTCTACAGCAGAGGCAAACGATTCGCTAAATTTTCCATCGCCTCGCACATACAATAGCTCGTGGGCCAGCTCGTGATACACCAGTCCAGCGGTTACCACAGGATCGTCCCGCAGCATGGTGTTCAACACCGGATCATTAAAAAAGCCCAAAGTAGAGTACGCCGAGCCAGGCGCCAAACGGACGTACATATT
>CAZVYE010000251.1:0-4911 GCA_964630895.1 uncultured Gammaproteobacteria bacterium
GCCTCGCCAAACTGTTCGATTACCTGTTCTTTGGTAATCTCGGTGTCTTCGATGGTGTCATGCAGAATGGCAGCCACCAGCGTTTGGCTATCCATGTTCATATCAGCCAGAATCTGAGCAACTGCTACAGGGTGAAAGATGTATGGTTCGCCGCTTTTGCGCATCTGACCGCGATGCAGCGCCTCACCCAACAGATAAGCCTGATGGATTTGTTCTAATTCGTGCTCGCTCAGGTATTGCTCAACCGTTTCTTCCAGGCGCCGCACCGGCGCTGGGAGGTCCTCGCTGAGTAAGCTGATATTTTCTGTAGCCACAACCATATTCGAACGATGGCGTGGAACGGGCTCAAGGTCAAGCACTAGGGGGCGGTGAGAAGAAAGTTTTGCTCGTAATTTGGGTAACAGACGCGGCGCTTAGCGCACCGCGCCAGGATTACTGCTGGAATGCTTACTCGGAGTCGTCTTCCGAATTTGCTTCTTCTTCCAGTTCCGCCAGAGCAGCAGCGCGATCAGCCGCCTCCATCTGCTCCAGCGTGCGCGCATCAATTTCGCCATCAGCGATTTCTCGCAGCGCCACAACCGTGGGCTTGTCGTTTTCCCACTCAACCAACGGTTCTGCTGCCCCGTTGGCGATCTTGCGAGCGCGGTGGGTGGCCATTAATACCAGTTCAAAGCGATTTTCGACTCGCTGCAGGCAGTCTTCTACTGTAATTCTTGCCATGTTTCTTTTACTCGATAACTTGGGTGCGAAGTAACTTCGCAAATGTGCGCCAGGTTCTCTATTCCCAGGGTCGGCGCAAACGAACCGCGCATTCTAACCATATTGCCTGCTTAAGCCAATAGGCTTTCGACCAGCGCGCCATGGCGCTGTCGCTGCAGCGGAGTTTCGAGCCGCGCCGCGCGCAGAATGGAATGCAAGTCACTCAGTGCATGTTTGAAATCGTCATTCACCACCAGGTAATCAAATTCCTGATAGTGTGACATCTCCGCTTTCGCAGCCGCCATTCGATTGGCAATGATGTCTGGTGCATCCTGCCCGCGGGCCTGCAAGCGAGCTTCCAGTGCCTTACGCGAAGGGGGCAAAATAAATACAGAGATCGCATTGGGCAGCTGATTCTTGACTTGCCGGGCACCCTGCCAGTCAATTTCCAAAATGACATCGCGATCGCGGGCCACCTCCTTCATTACCGCTGAGCGCGAAGTGCCATACCAATGGCCAAACACCTCCGCATGCTCAAAGAACTCACCCTCCTCCAGCAATCGGTCGAATTCGGCATTATCAACAAAATGGTAGTGCTGACCGTCGATCTCGCCGGGGCGAGGCTCACGGGTCGTGTGGCTTACTGAAAGGACAATGTTTTGTTCCCGCGCAACCAGCGCGTTGACCAAGCTGGTTTTGCCCGCACCGCTTGGGGCAGCTACAACAAGAACGTGACCGGCGGTGTGATTACTCATTCGATGTTTTGCACCTGTTCGCGCATTTGCTCGATTAATACCTTAAGGTCCACGGAGGCCTGCGTGGTTCGTGCGTCCACTGATTTGCTGCCCAGCGTATTGGCTTCCCTGTGTAATTCTTGCATCAAGAAATCCAGCCTGCGACCCACTGGCTTGTCTTGGCCTAAAGTATGTTGCACCTCAGTGATATGGCCGTTCAAACGATCCAGCTCTTCATCAACATCAAGCTTTTGTAGCAATACAGCGACCTCTTGCTCCAGACGATCCTGGTCCAGATTCTCGGCAAATTCCGCTATGCGACTCTGTAGTCTTTCTCTTTGCTGCGTTCTGATTTCCGGCAATATGGCCTGGATATCTCGGACAATCTGGCTGACCTGCGTCAAGCGGTCTTGGATCAAATCTGCCAGCCGCGAGCCTTCCCGTTCGCGAAACGCCACAAAGGATTCCAATACGTCATCCACCAAACCTCCGACCAGATCCTTTAGCGGTGCCAAGTCGGGTTCAGATTCTTCCACAACGCCAGGCCACTGCAGATATTGCATCAGAGCGGGTTTGCCACAGTCTGGTATGCGGGCGCTTGCATCTTCTACCAGGGTGCGCACCTGATCCAAGCGTTCCGCGTTTAGGCTCATGCTGACGCCGGGTGAGCGTTCTGTCTTGTGCCAGCGCAGACCGACATCAACTTTCCCACGCGCCAGCTTTGTCGTAACGGCGTCGCGAATCGTGGTCTCCAGGCTGCGGAGTTCCTCCGGGAGGCGAACATTCAACTCCAGGAATCTGTGGTTTACGCCGCGCATTTCCATATTGAGCGTACCCCATTCGTTGGTAATGCGGTTGGCGGCAAACGCCGTCATGCTTCGAATCACAGCAAATCCTTTGGCAAACAAAATGGCGGACAATGGTAAACTTCCGCGCCCCGGTTGCAAATCCCTACGGAAAACTGGGTGGCTTTAACTTATCAGCTAACGCTAGCAAAAGGATTAAACATGCGACCAAGTGGCCGACAGCCAGACGAACTACGGGCAGTGACGATTCAGCGCAACTTTACCGTCCACGCAGAAGGCAGCGTGCTAATAAGTTGCGGCGGTACGCGCGTACTGTGTACGGCTTCTGTCGAGGATAGGGTGCCGCCGTTCTTGCGTAACAGCGGAAAGGGCTGGGTTACTGCAGAATATGGCATGCTCCCTCGTTCGACTGGTACTCGCAACCAGCGCGAGGCATCCCGCGGCAAGCAGGGCGGAAGAACGCTGGAGATTCAGCGCCTCATCGGTCGGTCGCTGCGGGCTGTTGTGGATTTGTCAGCTCTTGGGGAAAGAACGATTACGCTTGACTGCGATGTACTTCAAGCGGACGGCGGGACCCGTACGGCTTCGATCACCGGTGCATATGTCGCATTAGTTGACGCGGTGCGCTGGATGCAAGAACAAGGCGCGATTAAGAAAAACCCGATTTACGGCGCTATCGCTGCCGTATCTGTTGGCATATATAAGAATACGCCAGTTCTGGACTTGGATTATCCCGAGGACTCCGAGGCAGAAACCGACATGAATCTGGTAATGAATGACGCGGGCGCGTTTATTGAAATTCAGGGTACCGCGGAAGGGCATGCATTCCATCGCTCTGAACTAGATCATTTGCTGGATCTTGGCACCAAGGGCATTAGCGAGCTGTTGGCGCTGCAGGAGGCGGCTTTAGATGGCTGACAATTCCGCGCGCTGGGTCGCTGCGACCGGTAATAAGGGCAAGCTGGCAGAATTTGGACAAATTCTGTCACCTTACGGTATTGCGGCAGTCCCACAAGGGCAGTTGGGTATCGCTGACGTGGCTGAGACGGGGCATACGTTTGTGGAAAACGCATTGCTCAAAGCACGCAACGCCTGTTTGCATTCAGGCCTGCCAAGTCTTGCTGACGACTCTGGGTTGTGCGTAGCCGCTTTAGATGGGGAGCCTGGGCTACGCTCGGCTCGATTTGCTGGCGAAGGCGCTGGTGCTGAGGCCAATATGCGCTTATTACTTGATCGACTTGAGGGCAAGGCTGACCGAGCTGCGTGGTTCATCAGCGTTATCGTTTTGCTGCGTCACGCGAACGAACCAGATCCGGCTATTTTCGTGGGGAGGTGGCACGGTGAAATTCTAACCGAAAGGCGCGGAGACGGCGGCTTTGGGTATGATCCGCTGTTTTATGTGCCTGAATATGATTGCTCTGCTGCCGAACTCGAACCAGAAGTAAAGAACAAAATCAGTCATCGGGGACAGGCGCTCCAGCAGCTGCTGCAAGACCTGCATGCTAATACCTGACACCATACCGCTGGCGCTCTACATTCATCTGCCCTGGTGCGTGCGCAAGTGCCCCTATTGCGATTTCAATTCTCACATCGTGCAGTCCGGGATAAGCCACGCTGCCTATATCGACGCGCTGATTGCCGATTTAGAGGCCGATGTAGATCGCTTTACGGTGAGGCGGCCGATATCCAGCGTATTTATTGGCGGCGGTACACCAAGCTTGTTTAGCCCGGAAGCAATCCTGCAGATTCTGCAGCGCGCCCAAAGAGTGGTTCCGTTTGTGCCCGGTGCCGAAATTACCATGGAGGCCAATCCAGGGACTTTGGAGCATGCGCCGTTTCCCGAGTACAAGGCAGCTGGTATTAATCGCTTGTCACTTGGTGTGCAGAGTTTTTCTGACGAGCAGTTAAAGGTTTTAGGTCGCGTGCACGACAGCACTGCTGCTCGCCGTGCCATAGCTGGAGCATTGAATGCTGGCTTTGATAGCGTCAACGTGGATTTGATGTACGGCTTGCCGGAGCAGACTGTGGCGCAATCTATCGCCGATGTGCAAACCGCAGTAGACCAGGGTGTTCAGCATATTTCGCACTACCAATTAACGCTTGAGCCTAATACGGTATTTGCAGCGAAACCGCCGCAATTGCCCGAGCAAGACGATATTTGGGCGATGCAGATCGAGTGTCAGCAGCTTTTGTCGCAGGCTGGTTTCGAACAGTATGAGATTTCGGCTTACGGCAAAGGCGGGGCGCGTTGTCGACATAATCTGAACTACTGGAACTATGGCGATTATCTGGGCGTTGGTGCTGGAGCCCACGGTAAGATCACGCAGCAGTCGAAGATCATGCGCACTGCCAAGCGGAAGATTCCTACCAGCTATATGCAAGACCCTCTTCCCACGGTTGCGGCGAATGCTATTTGGTCCGTGGATCCGGCCGAGATTCCGTTCGAGTTCGTGCTCAATGGTTTGCGTTTAATCGGCGGGTTTTCCACTCAGACGTACATGGCCAGGACTGGCCAAAGATTTGATGTGCAGGCAGATCCTTGGGCCGAGGCGCTGACCCAGGGGATGATTCGTATCGTTGAAGGGCGGATCCAGCCGACCCAGCATGGTCTCAATTTTCTCAATGATCTGCAGGCTATGTTCTTACCGGAAGCAGCCCGTGCGAGTTGAGCA
>CAZVYE010000252.1:0-4885 GCA_964630895.1 uncultured Gammaproteobacteria bacterium
TCCAGCATCGGCGACCATGTAAAAGGTTTGTACCTGTGGGGAGTCCGGGACAAATCGGTCGGAATCTTCAAAGAACTTGCCGGTACCGAAATATACGAGTTGGCGCCCTTTGGGATCCCTTGCCACAGTCGGTGCTGAGGTGATTGGCTGCGGATTACCGTCGCGGTCTTCCGCATATATCAAAGGTGCAGGATTGTTGTTTGTACCGTAAGCAATTCTCCACTGACTCGGTGTTGTGCTGCTCATATCGAACTTCCACAAATTACCCAACACATCTCCTGCGTAGATAAAGGCAAGAGAGAGGCCGTCTTCGGCATTGGTAATTGGTCGTGGAGACGCCATCCCGTTAGGCGTGGTGGCATCACCAGTACCGGTATCGATTGTCGTGATGACATCACCATCAAACAGGTCGATTACGACCAACTTGGACGTTTCAGACGTACTGTTGTAGCCGTTGCCCACGATGGCAACCCAGTCACCATTGGCGGCACGCGTTATGACGGGTTGTCCAATCATAAAGCCCAGCGCCGCCTCGTCACTCGCATCCAATTCCCACAGCACGTCGGCTTCGCCAAAGCTATCAGGGTTGGTTACGTCGATCGCATATATACCCTTGCCACCGGCACCGGTGGTTCCGACCAAAATAGAGCGCCACTGGGTACCGTTGTAAGCGTCTGCTACAACAGGAGTACCATCCACATAAAACTGGTGCGAATAGCTAGGGTCAGTCAGCTGCGGTAGTTTGCCAATCAAGCTGCGTGGTACATAACTGAAAAATTCTACGCCGGTCTCGGCGTTGAATGCGTGCAGCATGCCATCGTTAGCACCCACGAAAACGGTATCATCGCGAGCACTTTTCACGTTATCCAGGTAGGTTTCGTATGCGCCTCCGCCTGCTGAATCAGGCAGTCTGGACCACCCCTCGTCCAGTGATCTTGCAAGGACAGGCTCTGAGTTAACAATGTCGCCCAGGCGGTGCATGCGATCGCGGAAAATACCGCCATTGCGTTGTTCATTAGTGTGAACGCCATAAATATAATCCACAACGCCATTGCCTACTGCAGTAGGAGTGCCGTCGTTAAGGAAGTCGTCTGCGGATACACTGAAGGTGCTCGCAAGTGACGTTGTTCCGTGCACGGCCACGGTGGCCTGGATTAATGCGAGTTGGTCCGCGGTCGACAAGTTCGCAAAACTGAATTCCTCGCCACTACCGTCTGCATAGGTATATAGATTGCGCCCGGAGACCGGGTTGGCAATAGAATTGAGCAACTGGCTTGCTGACCAATCCAGGTTGTTGTCTGTATCAATGGCAAGCAAGTCACCAGACCAATCTTCACTATCGAAAGCAGCTTGGTACAGCCTTGAATCTGTTGTCAGACGCGTTGACGTTGCGGTCAATGCTGTAACAGGCTTTGAGCGGGCAACGATATCGTTCAGGGCTTCACGAAACTTCGTTGCAATTTCATCAGGCGAATTCGCGTTCAACATCAAGCCGCGACCATTGACCGCCGCGTGGTACAAGTCATCGATTTGCGTTGGATCACGGCTGGTATTGGTATTCGGCCAGGTGATGCCTTCTTCGTATGCATCGCGAACCGTCTGATATTTGATGTCACCATCGTCATCGCGGACAAACGGATTGTTGTACAGGGTACCCGTTCCATTGAGTGTCACTACATAGGTATTAACGTGTGGCGCAGCGTTACAGTCTAACCAGGGCGGTGGGTTGGCAGTGGAACATTCTGCCGGTAGGGGCAGCTGCCCATCGTCCTCTGAAAAGCCTAAGCCCGTATCCGCAGAAGTGTCCAGGCCCAAGTATTGCTCCATGGCTATATCAGCGATGGTGTTGCTGTAGTTATCTGCATATGGAGTACCTTGGTCGCCATCAATATTTCCAGGGCTTGGACCACTGGTGACGGAAAATCCGTCGGTGAAAAAGAAGTTGAAGTTGCGCTGACACGCCAACGTGACTATGGGGTCGGTGGTACGATTGAATTGGTCGCCGGCGTGATCCATCGCAGTACGATTGGGCGTCCCGCCCCCAAAATCTTCAGCCACAATGTCTTCCAGGAATAAGTCGCGCTGATCTGCCACCGGGTCGCTGTCAAAATTACGCATCACCACGTCATCTCGGTTGTTGATCGTGAACATGCCCACGTTCATACCCAGTCGCAGATCTTTAAATGCGGAAACCAGACCGTTTCGAACCGCTAAGTGTCGTTTACGGTAGTAACTAAACCAGTTGGCAAAGTTTTGCATTTCGTCAGTGCCAGCAATCAGGAGCGTCTCCTTCAAGCAGCGGCCGTCTGGCCCCAAGGTAGCCACATCTCCGCTCACCAAGAAGAAATCGCTTGGCCGATCTTCAAGGCGACGATATGCTGCACGCGCGTTGTCAATTATTTGCTGATTCGCCATTGTTTGTTCGGTGAGCACAGGATTTGCAAAAAATGCCTGGTAAGCGTCATCAATGGCTTCGCAATTCAGGGTAGGTGTGGAGGTGTTGCCAACACGAAACGTACCATTACGGGTTAAGTCATAGTGCCTGGCTGGATAAAAATCTACGCCTATTCGAGTATCGTCTGCACCACCAAAGGTTACGTCATTGGCTAAAGTTTGCCATGCACCATTCCTGAAATAGCGTGTTCCTCCCGGAACGGTCATGCCGTTGTGGATATGGAACTGGTCATTGTTATTCGTGAACTCAAAGTCTTGCGTTAAGTTGAACGCACGCGCGGCGTTGTCGGTGGATCCAGATGGATCGGATGGGGCTGCTGTTGGAGACACATCCGAGAATGTACGTCCGTCAAAACTTGGCCACGGCGAGTAGGTGACATCCGGGTCGTAATAAGCAGGGTTGTAGGCGGAACTCCGCATGAAAGCGAACTGCGTGAAAGGAGGTATTATCCGATGATCACCGGTGCCGGGACCCTCCGTGAATGGGAAAATATAGGAGGACTTTATCCCTCCAGTCCCGAAATAAAATCGGCCGTCGTCTTGTACAAATGAGTCGACGTTGCCGCCTTGCCAATACAACGAACCGTCGTTGGTAGGCGTAATCGTCTCAAACGACATACTTCCTGAATCGTCCAGCGTCACAATGACATTGCTTTTCGCGGTCGACGCTGTGACCAGAGGTGAGTCCGCAACATCAAATGCCGCAAAGCTCTGTCCAGAAACCAGTACCAGCGACGCCATGGTGGCAATAACGCGCAGGTCCAAAATTTTTACCGAATTCTTCTTCATCATCATCATTTCTCCTATTCAGGAGTTTAGAGTTCGTCTTCGTAGTAATAAGTGGTAACAACCAGCGCGTCGGTATTCCCCGATGGGCTGTTCGCATGCCCCATTACCAGGTAATACGAACTACGATTGCCGGCTCCGATGGCAGACTCTTCTTCCAGCGGCCTGCAGGCTACTGCACGTCCAGTTACCGCGCTCATTTGAATAATTTCATAGCGAAGGGTTTGTCCTGGCATTTGCTCGGGTGCCAGCGGCCAACTGCTAACGTCGGGATTGTTAATGAATCGCGCCCCTGCGCAGTCGTAAATTTCCAGGCCGTAATCTTCCCATCGGTCGAAATTCACCGCAGAGCCGTCAAGCGCGCCAGCAGCTGTGAGCGCTTCGGCTTGTCTTAAAGCGTTTTCTGCTGCCTGAAATGCGAGCTGGGACTCACGCTCATGACCGGCCATGCGTTCTTGCAAGGTGGTATTGCGCATGGATGTAACGCCGATGAGCGTTACTACGATAAGTATGACCAGGCCGATAAACAGCGCAAATCCAGACTGGTTTTGGGTTTTCAATTCTTTAATTTGTGACATCAGAGCACCACTACTCGATTTCTTACGGCTACGGTTGTGTCAAACACCTTGCGTAGATTTCTGTCATCTTCCGGGTTAATCAAAACTGTATTAACCGCATGGGTCTGATCATCGGTTTCCAGATCAGCGTTCCCAGGCGAAGTGATCAAAAAGCTCACGGCAATCGACAGGATATTGCCGGGATTGGTGACGTCGTCAGGGTCCACATACACGATGGTGTCGGTCGCATCGTCCACCTCACCAAACCGGATCTGCATGTTCTCGATTCCTTCCACCAATTCTTCTGCGGTGGCATTGCTTCCGCCATTGCCAATGTTGATCCGATACAGCGAAGTTCCGCCAACAGGGTTCTCGCCGACAAAGTAGCCATAAGCCCTCACCGCATAAACCTGCATTGTGTCGCTATATGTGGTGCTCCAGTCGGTGTTGGGTGGTAGGTTCCCTGGATCCGCTCCACCGGCACCGCTACCGCGGCTTAGCGATGACGCGTTGGATTGGTTGGTGCGCTGAAACAAATCCCCTCCATTGCTACAGTCGGTCACTAGTACCAACGAACCTTGAGGCAACAGCTGCTCCATCTCCTCGTCGGAGATGGGAGCTGGGTCTGGGCAGACAGTGTTGGTATTGGAAAAGTTGATATTAAGTGCCGAGCTATTGATCACGTTGTTGTTACAGCCGGTTAGACCTTCAATTGCTTCTACAGACTTGGCCACCACCACATCGGAACCTGGAACAGCTCGTGCAGCAATCTGTGCCGGTAAATCATCGCCTGCGGTACCGACCCAGCTGTTGGCGTTGGCACCGCCGGCTTCCAACGTTGCGGGTAGGGCATAGGTGCTGCCGCTGTCCGTACCGTTGAAGTTCCAGCCAACAATTGCCAGATTAGGATTAAATAGAGAATCCACATAACCCGTACCCGTAGGATCAAGATGATTTGTGATCTCCAGGTTGGATACACAGAAATTTAGACGGGCCGAGGCGCGAAGGTTTGGCCGCATGAAACTCAAGGCAAATCGGCCGCTCTCTTGAACACGTGAATTTGCCTCTTGCATCTGATTGCTTTGCCC
>CAZVYE010000253.1:0-4880 GCA_964630895.1 uncultured Gammaproteobacteria bacterium
CTGGATCAAGCGAAAGGCTGTCTTGCACAACCCATTGCAGCTACAGATAGGCTGCAGGAGGCGGTAGTGGATTCCCCTCCTGTGGTGATCCGCGATGGCGGTGTTATTGCGACTGGCTACGATGCAGAGCTTGATGAGCTCAGAAACATCAGCCGCGACACCTCCCAATATCTGGATGATTTGGAGGCACGGGAAAGAGAATCTACAGGCATCAGTACCCTAAAAGTGGGCTACAACCGCGTGCACGGCTACTACCTTGAGATCGGCAAAGCGCACAGCGAAAAGGTGCCCGATCACTATACCCGACGGCAAACCTTAAAAGCTGCCGAGCGATATATTACGGAAGAGCTCAAAGGCTTCGAGGACAAAGTACTATCAAGTCGGGAGCGAGCACTTGCTCGAGAAAAAGTGCTCTATGAAGAACTGGTGGAATTCGTAGCGGAAGAACACAATCAGCTGCGCGCCATTGCGGATGCGCTGGCCAGTCTAGATGTGCTGGGCAATCTGGCCGATCGAGCAGAGGCACTGGATTTAACCGCTCCTGCTTTTTCGACCGACCCAGGTATCGACATCTCTGGCGGCCGACATCCGGTCGTTGAAGCCGTATCCGACCAACCATTTGAACCAAATGATGCGCTGTTAACACCAGATCAACGCATGCGGATTATCACAGGTCCAAACATGGGGGGTAAATCCACCTATATGCGCCAAACAGCACTAATCGTGCTGATGGCATACATCGGCTCCTATGTGCCTGCCCATGCAGCAACGATTGGGCCTGTCGATCGCATATTCACGCGCATAGGGGCTGGTGATGACCTGACCCGCGGGCAATCGACCTTTATGGTGGAAATGTCTGAGACAGCCAACATCCTCAATAACGCCACCAGCAATAGCCTGGTCTTGATGGACGAAATCGGCCGGGGCACCAGCACCTACGATGGGCTTTCGCTAGCCCGTGCCTGTGCGGTGCACCTGGCCAGAGAATGTCGTTCGATGACGCTGTTTGCGACGCATTACTTTGAACTGGTGGCGCTCGCCGATGAACTGGAAGGCGTGAGCAACGTGCATCTGGATGCCGTTGAGCACGGGGACCGTATCGTATTTTTGCACTCGGTCAAACCCGGACCTGCCAATCAAAGCTATGGCTTACAGGTGGCGGCGCTAGCAGGCTTGCCACCAGCGGTGTTGAAAAGCGCCAGGGTTACTTTGGCAGAGCTGGAACAAGGTAGTTTTGCCGCAAGCGTTTCGCCACAGTTGGGTTTATTCGATAAACCAGCGGCTGTTGCAACTACTGAAGCACAACACGATTGCGATGCATGCTCTGCGCTGCGGGACATCGACCCAGACACGCTATCGCCACGGGATGCCTTAGACAAGATTTATGAGTTAAGGGATAAAGTCTAATGGGCCACTTGCTGCGGAGTATTTCATTCCTTTTAATACTCGGCCTGAATGGCTGCAGCGCCCCGCACAGACCTGTCGAACAGCAAATTTACATCGACGGCACATTTTCAGATTGGCCTAGCGCCGAACCCAAGTCCAATAATGGCTTTCCAGGCCTGACGCTACAGGCAGATGGTTATCGGATATATCTGCTTCTGGAGTTTGAAGAACCCGTCCATCTTCAAGAACTCCCGAAAACCTTGCTCATTAAATTGCGAGCCTCAGGTGGCTCAGCGGCGGACGTTTTGATGGAACTCAGCCCCGCATGGGAAGAACAGCAGCGGGGATGGCGCCGCGGCGCAAGAGTCAGCGTGGCTTCCGCCGACGGCAAGTGGATACCAAGCCTGGCACGCCATGTGGATTGGCATCAGGCGCCAACTACTCGATCCAAACGCTTTGAAGTATCGATTCCCAGAAGCAGGTTCTTTACCGATGCGCATGGATTATCTGGACGTATCGGTTGGCGAATCGGAACCGAAAGCACCTGGGCCGACCATGAAGAATCTATCGAGCTGGTTGCGGCAAACTCATTCGACGAAAGAGCAAAGCTGGTATCACTAAGCGTACCCCCAGGTACTCTGAGAGTACTGAGCTGGAACGTATCCGAAGACGACTTCCTCAATCATCCCGATGCTTATAGATCCATCTTCACCGTGATATCACCGCATATAGTGATTCTGGACGAAGCGCCCGCAAAACTAACGCAATCAGAACTTCTTGATGTACTGCCAGCCCAATATCCCTGGTCTACTTTGATCGGCAGCACCGGTGGTCGTCAGCGAGTAGTGATCGCGAGCCGCGTGGGTAAACAGCAAAATGTTCTCAACGCTGCGTACTATCCCAAGGACACGCTGGAATTCGTTTTTGAGCACGCCAGGGGCGGCACTCGTAGAGATTTGCGAAACATCCAGACTGAAGGTATCCCAACTGCCGCTGCAGTGCTCAAACTCGGCCCAATTCGTCTGGGCATCATGGGATTTGATTTGCAGTGCTGCGGCACCAGCGAGCAGTTTCAAGATGCATTTCGCGTGCGCCAGGTAAAAGCACTACGTGGGTTGATCACAGAGTACTTGCTACCCCACACCGATGCCATCATTGTGGCCGGCGATGCCAATCTGGTGGGGTCTGATCGCCCGTTGCAATTGTGGCAGCAGCCATTAACCCAAGATCGGGCGCTGACTCCCGTTATGGTTCGAAGCCTGCAGCGGGACAATGTGACAACCTATGTTCAACACATTGAATTTCAGCCTGGCAGGCTGGACTACATCCTGCACGACAACCTTATCGTCACCAATAGCTTTGTTTTTGATACGCAGGACATCTACCCAAATGACCTGGCCGCCATTGGATTGTCGCCCGATACCAGCGAAATCATCTCTTCCCACTTACCTTTGGTAGTGGATTTTGCATGGGCGAATCGGTCATTCTAATAAACTAGTTATAGCCCAAGAGCGGCTTAATGTACTATTCACAACAGAACGTTGATAAAAGGATCCGCGACAAATGACCGAAGAAAGTCTCATCATTATTGAACCTGATGCAGTAAAGAAAGACTTAAATTTTGAGCAGCCAGGTGCCGTAGTGGCGGATCCCGCCGTCAACCCCGAGTTGGCAAAGCAAGCAGAAGACATCGTAGACAAGCTCATAGCCATCGACCCACAGGAGGTGGATGAAGCGGAAGCGGGTAAATCTGCGATCGAAAACATGGGCATGAAGATTCAGGAAGAGTCTAGTCGTCAAAGTGCCATGCTGGAAGAGCCCATCCGCAAAATGTCGAAGCGTGCTGAAGACGGGGGAGAAGTTGCCAACGCGTTAGTGGATCTGAAAGTTAAAGTAGAGGATCTCGATCCGGGTAATGTGGACCTGGAGCCAGGCTGGTTTGCCAGACTATTTGGTCGACTACCGGGTGTCGGCACACCAATTAAGCGCTATTTCACTCGTTTTGAATCATCCCAAACGGTGATTGACGCAATTATTAGGTCTTTGGAAGACGGCAAAGAACAACTCCAAAAAGACAATGGCGTACTGTCAGAAGATCAGAAGTTCATGCGGGAGAACACCCACAAGCTGGAGCGGGCCGTAAAACTTGGCCAATTGCTCGACCAGAAACTCAGCCATAGAGTTGAACGAGAGCTTGCCGACAAGCCGGAGCGAGCAAAGTTTGTGCAAGAGGAAATGCTGTTTCCCCTGCGCCAGCGGATTATGGACTTGCAGCAACAGTTGGCGGTAAACCAGCAAGGCATTGTGACACTGGAAGTGGTGATGCGAAACAACAAGGAGTTGATTCGCGGCGTCAATCGCGCGCGCCACGTCACCGTCAATGCACTCCAGGTTGCGGTAACGCTAGCCCTGGCCCTGGCCAATCAGAAAATTGTCTTGGACAAAGTGCAAGCAGTTAATAAGACCACGACCGATTTGATTGCCGGAACAGCACGTCGCCTGAAGCAACAAGGCACTGAGATTCACAAGCAGGCCTCTCAGTCTCAAATTGACATGGAAGCTTTAAAAAGCGCTTTCCGCGATGTGCACGCGGCACTGGACGATATATCCCAGTTTCGACGCGATGCCCTGCCAAAAATGGCTCATACCATTGCCGAGATGGAACAGCTTACCGATGCGGGAGAAAAGAAAATCCGGCAAATGGAACGAGCCGACGTGGCAGCCGAAGATGTGTTTGAAATCATTCCAGATGAGGATCAAGATGCTGCTACCTAAGCGAGCATCAATCTAGCAGCCATGGATGTCAGCGCGGAAGGTCATAACGACACAGTGACTAGTGCTTCGGGCAAGTCGTCCTTTGCTTCTTTGTCACCGGCGAAATCTGCTGAGTTACTCGCGCTGAATTTGCTGTTTTTCCTGGCCTGGCTTGCCGCCTGGTATGTAGCTCGCCTGCTGGAGTACGCACCCAGCACCAGTCTTTGGTTTCCGCCTACTGCAGTAAGCTACGCTGCATTTCGCTGTTTTGGCTTACGCAGCGCGCCGGGGCTATTACTGGCCACCTTCGCCGCGACCATCCTTGCATTTCCGGACGAAAGCGCAAATGCGGTAACCGGATACGCGTTGATCTACGCGGCATCGCATTTAATCCCCCTGTACCTGTTGGCCTGGTGTGTGGCACGAAGCAATCGCTCTCATACCGTTAGTGCCACTCCGCGAACCATTACCGTGTTTTTGTTGCTGGCCCCGGTTGCGACGTTGATATGCACTCTGTTTGGTGTGTTAGGACTCGCTTTTATGGGTTTGGCGCCAGCTGATTCCATCGCAGAAATCCTGATGCCCTGGTGGATTGGCGACATGATCGGCCTGCTGACCATGGGTCCGGTAATTATTGGCTTGGTTTTCCTAATTGCCGTAAAACTCGACATTAGCCGCCCGTTGGCCGTGGAACCTCTGGCCAACATGCCCAGTATTGAGCAGCCCAAGTGGCAGTTTGT
>CAZVYE010000254.1:0-4830 GCA_964630895.1 uncultured Gammaproteobacteria bacterium
GGAGTGATATCGGTGAGGAAGCCGAGGCGGCCACGGTTGATGCCGAGAAGTGGAACGCTGAATTTTGCCAAAGCGCGTGCGGCAGCCAGCAGGCTACCGTCACCGCCTACTACAATTACCAGGTCACACAGCTCTCCGAGCTTGTCTTTACTGGACACCCGTGCGGGGTGGTCTGCAACATCGTTTGCGGTATTCCTTTCCAGAATTACGGAATAACCTTCACGCTCCAGAAACGCCATCAGGCGCCTGAGCGAGAGCACTGCACTATCGCTTTCTGTTCGGCCAATTAAGCCGATATTCTGGAATTCTGACACCGCTCCCCCAAAGGTGCCCGAATCAAGGGCCCGCGTAGCTTGCTTTCTTTACTTATTGAACACTCTTCCGTCGAAACCCCTCATAGCCATATTTTGACGACTGGCACTTACTGAGTGATTCGGCTCCACACAATCGCCCGATTATGCCTTAGGTAAACAGGGGAGTCGAACCACACGGAACGAGCGTACCGGGACGTACGGTCCCGACACAAAATGTTTATTTTTACGTCAGTATCGAGTTGCCTTCCAATTCGCTATGGTCGGCAATCACACCACCAATGATCACCTTTCGGTCAACGGTGCCCACCAGCCATCATTTTGCAGATACCACGTGACTGTCTTCTGAATGCCTGATTCGAAGCTCTCTAGCGGCTCATAACCGAGCTCACTACGGCTCTTCTGTGCATCAATCGCGTAGCGGCGGTCGTGACCAGGACGATCGGCCACATAAGTAATGAGTGACGTACTATTACCTGCAGCGGCCTGCTGGGCAGACGGGTATTTTTTGATCAGCCCGGGCTCACACGCGAAGGCCTCAACCATCAACTTACACACGAGCCGGACAATGTCGATGTTGTGCCATTCGTTGTGACCACCGATGTTGTAATTCTCGCCAATGCGCCCTTCTTTCAGCACGAGCTCGATACCCCGAGCGTGATCCTCCACATACAACCAGTCCCGCACCTGCTTACCATCGCCGTAAACCGGCAGCGGCCGGTCATGAAGGATATTGGTGATGATCAGCGGAATCAGCTTTTCAGGGAAGTGATACGGGCCGTAATTATTGGAACAGTTGGAGGTGGTGACTTCGAGACCGTAAGTGTGGTGGTAGGCACGCACCAAGTGATCGGAAGCGGCTTTACTCGCAGAATACGGAGAGTTCGGGGTGTAGGCCGTGGCCTCCGAAAAAGGAGGATCGCTGGGCTCTAGTGTTCCATATACTTCATCGGTACTGACGTGATGGAAGCGATGCTTTAGCGGCTCAAGCCCATCGGCTTTGGGCATGTCCAGCCAAATTTTTTTTGCAGCCTTCAACAGGCTGTGCGTACCAATGATGTTGGTTTCAATAAAGGCATCCGGCCCAGTTATCGAGCGATCTACATGGGATTCCGCTGCGAAATGGACGATCGTGTCCAAGCCGTGATCAAGCAATAGCTTCTCTACGAGGGAGGTATCACAAATATCACCGTGGACAAAGGTGAATCTGGGATTTTCTTCTGCGGATGCCAAATTCGCTCGATTGCCCGCGTAAGTAAGCGCGTCTAGTACGACTACCTGATCGCCCGGATGCTTCTCAAGCCAGTAGTGTACAAAGTTGGCACCAATAAAACCGGCCCCACCGGTAACCAGTAATTTTGCCGGCGTGTTTTCTAAACTCATGTATTACACCAATTTCTTAATTATTTACTGCGGACAATTGCTGGATCATGGATTCCAGCTGGTCCCGCCAGTGCCGAGTTTTTAGCCCGTAGGCATGCTCGAACGCTGATTTGTCAAGCACACTGAATGAAGGGCGTGTTGCCGGCGTGGGGTATTGACAATGGGGGATCGGATTGATGGCGATTTCCCGATCTAGCAAGCCATGGGCCAAACCCAGTTCTTGAATTGCTACTGCGAAGTCATACCAGGAGGCAACGCCTGCGTCAGTCCAATGGAATACACGCGCTCCATCACCTGGTGCGTCCAACTCATGCACTCCAGCATGCCAAAGTGCTTTTGCCAGTGAATACGCCCATGTAGGAGAGCCTATCTGGTCCGCCACTATGCTTAACCGATCTCGTTGTTTTTCGGCCATTAATCGCAGCATGGTTTTGACAAAGTTGGCCCCATGTGACGAATAAACCCACGATGTTCGGACAATCAGGCTACCAGGCAAACTTCGCTTTAAAAATTCGTCTTCACCAGCGGCCTTGCTGGCCCCATACACGCCGAGCGGCCTGATCGCGTCACCGACCGAATATGGCGACGACTTCGTGCCGTCAAAGACAAAATCGGTGGACACATGAACGAGACTGGTGCCCTCACGCTTAGCAACGGCATCGGCAATATGTGCAACCGCATGCTGATTGAGTGCAAATGCTGCCTGCTCGTTGGTTTCCGCCTTATCTACGCTGGTATATGCCGCCGCGTTGATCACAAGATTCGGAGAATACTGTTCAATCGCTTGTTCAACAGCGGCGCTATCCAGTAAATCAATTTCTGCGCTGCCTAATGCGAGGACGTCAAAATTGCAGGGCGCACTCTCTTGAAGCTCCCAAGACAATTGACCGTTCTTGCCGAAAATCAGTGCTTTGCGCTGTTTACTTACCATAGGAAAACTTGGGTATCTCTTCGAAGGGTAAACCATCCCGATCTTTGTCTGATAACTGTGGTACTGCCCCGGCAACTAAAAAAGGCCACTCAATACCAATTGCAGGGTCATCCCAGCGCAAGCTGACCTCACTCTGGGGATGGTAATAATCGGTGCATTTATAGACAAACTCGGCGGCTTCGGAAGTGACATAGAAACCGTGGGCAAATCCCGCGGGAATCCAGAACTGGCGATTATTTTTTGCGGACAGCATGGTACCCGCCCACTGACCAAAGGTTGGCGAGCCTACCCGTAAATCGACCGCAACATCAAACACTTCACCGCTTACGACGCGCACCAACTTACCTTGCACTTGCTCGGTCTGGAAGTGCAATCCGCGCAGGATTCCGTGGGATGACTTGGAATGGTTGTCTTGTACAAACGATACATCTGCAATCTGCTCGCGAAACCAGGAATCGCGGAAGGTTTCCATAAAGAAACCTCGCTCATCCCCAAACACCTGTGGCTGTATGATTTTTACAGCCGGAATATTGGTCTCTACGACTTCCACAATCAAAACACCTTATCGTCAATAACCTGTAAGAGGTACTCACCGTAGCCGCTTTTCAATAGTGGCTGCGCAAGGTTTTGCAGCTGTTCTGCGTTGATGTAGTTCATACGATAGGCTACCTCTTCGGGGCAGGCAATTTTCAGCC
Organism: uncultured Gammaproteobacteria bacterium; assembly: GCA_964630895.1. Taxonomy (GTDB): domain Bacteria; phylum Pseudomonadota; class Gammaproteobacteria; order Xanthomonadales; family SZUA-38; genus CAZVYE01. The sequence goes on from CAZVYE010000254.1 coordinate 3,321, forward strand.
CCTGACGCACCTCGATGGTTTGCACAAAGTGGTTCGCTGCGAGCAAGTTGTCGTGAGTTCCCGTATCCAACCAGGCGGCGCCACGCCCCATTACTTCGACGTTCAGCGTTCCCGCCTCCAGATAAGCTCGGTTTACATCCGTGATCTCCAGTTCCCCTCTCGGAGATGGAATAATAGACTTGGCGATGTCTATGACTTGGTTGTCATAAAAATACAGGCCCGTAACCGCGTATTTCGATTTTGGCTGCTGCGGCTTCTCCTCAATAGACAGAGCCTTGCCATTCTCGTCGAATTCCACAACTCCATAAGCACGGGGATCATTGACGTGGTAGCCAAATACCGTAGCACCCTGAGCCTGTGCGGTAGCACGCTGTAGCAAGTTCATAAAGTCGTGGGAATGGAAGATGTTATCGCCGAGCACCAGTGCGCAATCATCATCACCTATAAACGATTCACCGATAATAAATGCTTGCGCAAGACCATCCGGGGACGGTTGCTCCGTATAAGACAGATTAATACCCCAGCGCTCACCCGAGCCAAGAAGATTCTGGAATGCAGGGAGATCTTGCGGGGTTGAGATGATCAGGATGTCTTTGATCCCTGCCAACATCAACGTGGTCAGAGGATAGTAGATCATCGGCTTATCATAGATCGGGATCAGCTGCTTACTCACTGCCCTAGTTAATGGATATAACCGGCTACCGGTTCCCCCGGCAAGAATGATTCCCTTACGCACAAAACCCCCTTTGTAGTGCGGTAGCACAAATAAAACAGTGCGCCATTATGCCCAATGCCGTTCAGCTCGTCGAACCGGATTACCCGATCAAATTTCGACCAGAAACCCCGCTAGCCGTGTGAAGCCCCACGATTTCCCTGAAGCCCTCCGGTATGGATCAGGAGGGCTTTCACCCTCCAGCGCCCGAGGCTTGGGAAAATTTCGCGCGAGGCTGATTGCTTACTTGCCTCAAGAGCAGCCTTTGCTACGTATACCCAATCCAGTGGAATTTTTGCCTGTTCTTGTACGGCGCTGAAAAACTCGGTTAGCTCCAGATCAATTTTCGCGTAACCGCCGCAATGGCCTCGCGATAGGACCTCAAATGAGGCACATTTGTTTGATTTTTGCCGTGACCAGGCTTCGGCTGTCCGACGTATCCCCGGCCCGGCCTTTAAAACCGCAACCCCCCGTAGCGTAACACTTGACGGTGACCTGCTAGCCAGCGCCCCGAGAGTCAACCCGGTACCACACGGTAGCCAGTACTCATCGAACTCTACTGGGCTGCCTTCACGGACAATGTTGCCTAAAATTTGCACACCCTTTGCACCCTGCGCATTCGCCCCGCCTTCTGGTACGAACCAGCAGCGCTCGTCGCAAATTCTTAATTTACCCAAAAACTCCGGCTTATCCCGCTCCCGATAAACCGATCTAGACACAAACCTCAACTCCATCCCAAACCGTTCCGCATCACGCAGCATCGCACTCAGCACCGGCGGTCGCTCGCCGCGGATGATA
>CAZVYE010000255.1:0-4821 GCA_964630895.1 uncultured Gammaproteobacteria bacterium
ACGCCTTTTGGGGTGTGACCAGCAATGGCTACCTACGAATGATGACCGCTGAGAGCCATCTCACCGACACTTAAAGCCGCATTTATCTCGCGCCTCCTGCAACCAGATATCGGTCTTCAACGTCTGGTCTAGCCTCCCGCACGCATCATTTGCCTCGCGCAGCCTATTGATTCAGAATCGGGCCAACGAGGTGGGAGTCATTCTATGAAACCAAAGCATTTAGCACTAATCCTGGGTTCGGCACTAACATCGCAGGCCGCGGCTGATTGCGGCGACGATGCAACCAATTTGCTCCAAAACTCCAACTGCGATTTTGATACTGACATTACCGGCTGGGGTTCGACAGTAGCCGCAGAACATGACACCACGCAGAGTACCGGGGCTAATGGTGCACCACCGGGGAGTGGTTCGATCACCAACCAGACCGACGCTACATCAGTAGTTTTCAGCAGTCCATGTGCCAATGCCAGCATCATGAGTGGGGAGACCTTAAATTATGGCGCAGCTTTTGCCGTAAGCGGCGGCGTGGAAGACTCGTGCTCTGTAGCCATAAGCTTTTATCCAATGAGCAACTGCCAGGGAACTCCAGAAAACGACAGCACGCCATTTGCATTTACCTCCACTACTTTCAGCGTGGTCTCTGGAAGCTTTATGACGACAGCAGCAGCCCAATCCGTTTTGCTGCAAGGCGCCTGCCAGGACGGGGGGCCGGCAAAATATTTTATGGACAACGCCTTCGTCAGTGCTACCACCACGGTACCAGTGGAGCTTGAGCAGTTCGAAATCGATTAGACGCACTAAAACAGCCTGCGGCACTGGTGCTAAATCCATTTCCGGCGTAAAAGAGCGCACCTAATCTGGATTTTCCCTAATTGACCGCTGCAATTGCCTATGCAATCGAACCTCAACTGGAGAGTTTGGTTGCTGATATTGAAAACCAGGGCTATGCCATCTCGGATGGCTTAGTTCCATTGGATATTATCGACGGCCTGATGCGTGTCGATGACGAATTGGACGAAGATGCCTTCGATCAAGCCGGTATCGGCCGCGAACAAGACCACATGATCAATGGCTTTGTACGCCGAGATGAGATTCACTGGCTGCGCGGCACACTCCCGGAGACTAAACAGTATCTAGACTGGGCAGAGTCCTTTCGCCTGGACCTCAATCGGCAGTTGTTCCTTGGCTTGTTCGACTATGAATGCCATTTTGCCCGCTACCAGCCAGGCGCGTTTTACAAGAAGCACTTGGATGCATTCCAGGGCCAAACCAATCGCGTATTGTCCACCGTCACTTACCTGAATCCCGATTGGACCGAAGCCGACGGCGGTCAACTGGTCATATACACCCCAGACGGCCAGCACGAACTGGAACGAATCGTTCCCGTTGCAGGCAGGTTCGTCACCTTCTTAAGCAACGTCTATCCTCACGAAGTGCTCCCAGCTCAGCGTACCAGGCGATCCATCGCCGGTTGGTTTCGAGTAAATGGGACAACGAGTGAACACCTGGATCCGGCTAGGTGACTGTCAGTGATTTTTTTGCCTCATCATCGTGACCGCAATTGCTTAGGCTTTCGCGAAGACTGCACGCAATCGGGCTGAAATTGCCACCCGTTCATTTCGCTTGCAATTCAAATCAACGCTGGCATTATGGCGCCGCCAGAGGGAGGTCACACAAGGGATTGCACCAATGAATAATAAATATACGTTCGTCGCGCTTTGCGCTTACATCGTTTTACTTACTGCCTGCGCCACCGGTGGTGGACCTGCAAATACGTCGCTAGACGAACCCGAGGATTTACCTGATGTATATGGCGTTGCGGCCGTACAGGTTGTAACCAATGGGTTTCGAATTAGCCAGACCTTGTTGGGCTGGACCAGTGTTTTGGTAGTAGATAACGGAGACCGGGAGAAGAACTATTCACTCGATGTCGTTAAGGACGGTTATTCCAGCAATCCAGTATTTGTAGGTGCCCTACCGCCTGGCGAATATTCAATCTATGCTCTACATAGCTATGCCAGGATCGGCGATGCCAGTTACTGGTTCAATGCACCGGTACCGCCGAGCATTGGTAAGTTTGAAGTGCTTGCAGATCATGTGACCAGTCTGGGCACGATTGTTTACCAGCCGTTGGCTTCGGAAACAGAAGAGGGAGCCGAGAATTCCCGCAGCATTAGCTACAGTATGACGCGAGTGGATACGGACGAAGACTTTAGTGTCTACGTGGAGGGTCAATACCCACGCCTGTCCGGCATTGGAAAGCCTGGGATTCTATCCTGGAATGAAGACAATTTCGCTGATTCACGGCAGTTGCTACTCAACCAGTTTAAACAAGTGGCTAGAAGCAATCGCTATGTCGCACTGGACGACGGTGAAATAATTGCGTCGCCGGGCAAGCTGGGGCAACTATACTTTCGAACCAGGCGATCAGGATGGTCACGGGTCGATACCGGGAGAGTTGACGAACTGCTCTCCATTGCAAAATGGGGCGATACCTATGTAATGAGTGGCGATAGAGGATTGATTGTTCGCAGCGATGATATCGCCGGCCCCTGGGAGCCGGTTGCAGGTGCCCCTGCCAGAGAGGCCATCGTGAAGTTCGTTACGACGACAGACAATGCGCTTTTCGCACTTACTCAAGCCGAAGAAGAGCACCGCCTTTACAGAATTGTAGAATTGGGCAAACCATGGGATAGAGTCAATAACCCCGCTTTGAGCATTTTGTCCCAGCAGTCAAAGAAGTGGTACGGCTACGCCCATGTTATTCCTGGGAATAATGGGTCGCTGTTCATTTTCTCGGACAAAGAACGCGTCCATTGGGATCGAAAGAATAAAGAATGGAGCTCAACTGACACTGCTTCTCTTACCTCCTTGTTTAAGCAGCCGAACGGCATTTTGGTGGGATTTCCTGTTAGCGCGTGGACTGGCATAGCCGACCCAGTATTTAGTATGGACAATGGTAAATCCTTTGAAACGCTAGACCGACGAGTGTCGGGGAGTTACTACATCGCGAATGCCAGCACCCCGTTTGTTGCAAGTCCCGATGACATCCTGATGGTTGCCTCGCCAATGGTGAGAGATGGACGACGCAAGCTCGTGACCGGAAGATCTATCCACCTTTACCGAGGTGATTCTGAAAAAGACGCGCGCAAAAATGAGTGGAAGAAGCAAGGCGAACTGTGGCCCGATTGTTATGGATTGTTGCCAGCGATCAGCTCTGCGGAAGAACAGTTCATGATGTGTCTGGATGGGCGACTCTTACGGAGCACCGACATGGGCGCTACGTGGAAGCTGGACAAAGATGTCAGCAATCCCAAGATCGAGCCCTATGAGCCAGTGCAGAGATTGCCAAACGAGGCGTAGATTATTGCCGCAAGCCCCAGATAAGTAGCCCGCCACTTTGCTGCTAGACCAAGATTTTGGTGGGCGTTCTGGGGTTCTTTCTGATTACTTTTTGTCAATTCCCGTTGGCAATTAGTCATAGTTCTGCACGCGGAAAGGCATGTTTTCTGACGCCTTTCCGCGTGCCAGTTGTCTAACTGAATTGGTTTCGAATTTGCTGAATCGCCGAGTTCTCCTGTTGATTTATCTTGTTAATCTCAGCGTCCAACTGCGCAAGTGTCTCGTCACGCACTTGAACCAATTTTGCTTTCTGCGCGATTAAATCGATGAAACTACCGTCGGACTGACGGACAGAGCTCGGATCTATACCGATGTACTGAGCGTTTCCAATAGCCTCGGTAATGGATTCAAACGCAGGTGTGAATTGCGACAGCACTTTGGATTTTGAAGCCACCAGTGCGCTACGTGCCTGGCCGAACTTGGCGCGAGTCTCGTTAATGAGATCGTCCTTGTCTTTACCAGTCGACACTTTGACAGCAATCTCTTTAAGATTTCCGGGCGTCCTCTTGAGTTCCTTCTCAATTTTCTTGGGTGTTTCAACCACTTCCTTTACACCCTTTTCCAGGGTGCTTCCCACATCTTCAAGTGCGTCTGTTATGGAATCAAAAGGACCACTGAGACTCACAGTCGGCAAGGACAAGATTAGTATTAGTGATAAAGTGCTTGGAAATTTCATGCCTTTGCCTCCTCTGCCATAGCATTAATATTGTTCAGTGCGTCAATACGCTTTTCGCGCAATTGAGCTATGGCGGCATCCAATCGAGGACCCACGTTATTTATTTGCTCAACGAGTTCAGCGCGCTGAGAAAGTAAGTCGTTAAATGAACCGTCATCGTTTCGAACTCGCTTGGGATCAATACCGTAGTACTCAACCACCTTTATGCCGTAGTCAAGGCACTCCAGAGACTTGTTTAGCTGGCTGGTAACGTCACCCTTCTGAGCTGATAATTTCTCTATTGCATTGTCGAAGGACAAGCCAATTGAATGAGCTAACTCTTCTCCATGGAGTCGCTTCAATGATTGAATTTTAGACTCTACATCCCTGGCATCTCTTGCTACTGCCTCAGCTTCAGCGCGGACCTCAGTGATTTTGAACTGAGGAAGGTGCAGCTTGATCCGCTGCTCATGCATATAGAATTCAGGCACATCGAGTTTAATTGTCGTCCTATCCCATTCGAACTCAGGGATATCCATTTTGAACTCGACGCGCTTCGAATAGATTTTTGGCAAGTCCAGCTTTATGGGACCAATATTTGTCCTGCCCCATCTAAATTCAGGGATGTCAAAAGAGAATTTTCGAGTGTCCATAGATACCTGTGGGAGATCGAGCTTCCATTCTTGCCGATTCATGTCTACAGATGGGGTATCGAACACTATTTCAGTCGTATCCCACTTGGTATCAATTTTCACCTGGACCGC
>CAZVYE010000256.1:0-4793 GCA_964630895.1 uncultured Gammaproteobacteria bacterium
ATGACTTGAGTCTCTATGAGGCATTTCATGACCAGCTCAGGTCGTTTCTGACAACCCAATGTGACACCGCCCTCTAAGCTCCCAGATTAAGCGGTTCTCGCCACTGCAGATTGAATATGGGCAGGGAGTTCTGACTGAACAAACTGAGCTATTTCGTCGCGCACGCGCTGGTAACAGGCAAACTGTTGCTCAGCATTCGGCAGGGTTTTGGCCAGCGCTGGTGGATCATCGAAGCCTCGATGAACTATCAACGCCTCGCCTGGAAACAGCGGGCATGTTTCATGAGCGTGGCCACAGACCGTGATCACCAAATCAAACTGCACGTCGCTTAGATCGTCCAGAGTCTTGCTATGGTGGGCGCTGATGTCTATCCCTTGTTCGGCAAGCGCAGCTGCAGCATGCGGATTGAGACCATGGGTTTCTATGCCAGCTGAATAAAAGTTGGCATGTCCAGATAATTGGTGGCGCGCCAATCCCTCGGCCATTTGGCTGCGACAAGAGTTGCCAGTGCATAGGAATAATACGTTAGGTTTTGCTGACAATTTTGATTCAGTCATTGGGTTTCTCTTCTGGAGGACAGCAATTATCGCCTTGAATCAGACGACAAAAGGGTGCTGCGATCAGCATGGCCATACTGGGTACCAGCACATACATCCAGAGGGCACCAAAATTCAGCTCTGCGATTGCTGGACCTAATGAACGCGCCGGGTTCATAGAGGCGCCACTGATTGGTCCACCAACCAGCGCTTCTAAGGCAACGGTGCCACCCACAGCAACGCCTGCCATGATGCCTTTCTCTTTGTGGCCTGTGGACACATTGAGGATGACGAACATCAGAACAAACGAGAGGATCAGTTCCATCAGTCCCGCCTGTAGCATGGTGTCGGCGGGAACCGTGGCCCCGTAGCCCGCGGCGCCCGGAAACAGCACGATCAGTACCAGCGATGCGAACACCGCACCGCCACACTGCGCCAGCACATAGACCGGTGCGTTCGACCAGGACATCCGTTTTGCTGCGCAAAAGCCAAGAGTCACCGCTGGGTTCAGGTGTGCACCTGAAATATTGCCCACGGCATAGATTACTGCCATCACAATAATGCCGAAGGCTGCGCTGACGCCTATGTGGCCCAAGGCGCCGGTTAAGTTATTGACTACAATGGCTCCGCAGCCGAAAAAGACGAGCATAAACGTGCCCATAAATTCGGCCACAAAGCGGGTTTTATTTGTCACAGTGGATTCGCTCACCTAAATCACTTCAAGCCCAGTTCAACAAAGAAAAGACGCTAGCACATGTTGCGCTAGCGTCAACCGTATTCAGCCAATCTTTAAGCCAGAAACTTGCTGGGAGGAGAGCGAGATAGACTACCGCGGGTAAGTTACCGATTGATGACGGTGTTTTTTCATGACGCGAGCCTAAGAAAAGGTACCTGCAGTGACCAGCGCGCTAAGTTGCAGCATTCCTGTAGCGATTGTGGCACCCAGCAGGCCCCCAACGAGCACGTCTGATGGAAAATGTAGCCCCAATACTACGCGAGAAACCGCCGTCAGGCAGGCGAATCCCCAGAACAGGCAAGCCAGCGAGAAGCTGAAGCTAGACAAGATGACGGCAAAGGATACTGCGTGCAGGGTATGGCCTGAGGGAAAGCTCCACTCATCCAGCGAAATGGCAAACTGGCTGATTTCAGGATGTAGTGCATAGGGGCGCGGTCGTCGAAATGTCCTCTTGATAGCGTTGTATGATGCTATTCCAACCAAAGTAGAGCCGGCCAGCAGAACCGAAAGATAAATGCCCTGTTTACCGAGTACGACCGGCAACAACAATATGGTTACGTACCAAACTGGGCCGTTTCCAAGCTTGCTCACACCCTCAAAAATCGATCTTACTTTAAGGTTGTGGCTCCATCCGTTCATGTGTAAGCAGATGCGGTAGTCCCGATTGCCGATCCATGCAGGATTTCTGTTCACGGTAATTGCCCTCTTTTGGCTCTATTTCCTGGTTACGAGTTGCTCGGCGCGGTGGATGCAAATAGCTCGGCTAAACTCGCCGCAACGGAGCTTTGATCGAGGTGCCTAACCGAAACTCTTGCGTTGCGTCGAAGATCCGGCAAGTTGGTGGCTATTTGTGCCAGAACACGGGCGTTGCGTATAAATGCATCCGCGTCGCTGGGCTGTGCGAGGAATCCATTTTCGCCGGGACGAATAAAGTCGCCGGCGGCGGCGCAATCGTAGGCCACGCATGGCAAACCGCTGGCCAGCGCCTCCAATACCACGTTGCCAAATGTTTCGCTCAGACTGGGAAACAGGAACAGGTCGGCAGAAGCGTAGTGGCGACTTAAATCAGCCCCGGAGCGCATGCCGCAAAAAATAAAATCAGGATTCTCAGCTTGCAGCTGAGCACGTTCTGGACCGTCGCCCACAATGACAAACCGGGCGTTTGCGTGCTCTTCCTGGATGGCTCGAAAAGCCTGAACTGCGAGGCCCAAATTTTTTTCTGCTGCCAGCCGCCCAACGTAAAGAACCGCAAGGTCATCTTCCTGTAATCCCCAGGAAAGTCTGAGCCCCAGAGAGCGAAAGCGGGGCGAAAAAGCGCGGTTGTCTACGGCTCGATTAAGTATCTTAGGCCGCTGAATGCCCATACCCAGCAGAAGTTCCTGCATCTCTCGCGTTGGCACTAAAGTTGCGGCCGCCCGGTTGTGAAAGTGGCGCAGATATCGCTTTACCAGCGGAGTTAACAGGCTCACCCGATAGTGACTTGCATATTGATCAAAGCGGGTGTGAAAGCCCGTCATCGCGGGAATGCCCAGCTTGTTCGCCGCACCGATTGCTACGTATCCCAGCGGCCCCTCAGTGGCAACATAAATTGCGTCAGGACGTTCCAGTTGGAAAATGCGATTTACCTGTCGACGCGCTGGAAGCCCAAAGCGCAGACCGTCGTATTTGGGTAACGGTAGTGATGGGGCTTGGTAGCTCCGATAACGAGAATTCTCGGAAGTTTGTTCTGGCTGTGGTTTGACTACAAAGACATCATGGCCCAAATCAACCAGATTCTCGGTAAGGTTGGCGGTAGTAAGCGCCACGCCATTGATGTCGGGTAGAAACGTTTCTGTCACTATGCCAATTTTCATCACTGTGCCCTGACAGTCTTAGTTGACACTCAGACTAGACGGTGGCGATGAATAGAATTTGACAGTTACCTTGCGCGACAGTGACCGGAAAATTGCAGGTTTGTTACGAGTAGGTCAGGTCTACGTCCCATTTTTTCAGCTGATTAGCCTCGTATTCCAGGTCTGCATCCACCAGGGGGTGCTGCGTCAAAAAGTCAGGCGGAAAACGCAATTCGTACGAACGATTTTGTGCGTTGAGAATGATTTCAGGTGTTGGGCCGCTGCGTCTGGATCGATGCATAAGTACTGCCAGACGCAACAAAATAGTCGTTTGCTCGGTATCTTTTTGTACACGCGGTAGCAATTGGTCTAAAGCGTCGCGACCGGGCTTGCCGCGGTGGTTCTTGATCAGTGCGGCAAGAATGGCTTGCTCTAACCGTGAGAAACCGGCCATGTCGGAGTGTTCAATAATGTAGGCGCCATGTCGATCATGGCCATGTAGCGCTATGGCCAGGCCCAGCTCATGCAGTTCGGCTGACCAGCGAAGCCAGTTTTTCGAGCTTTCTGGGTAACTCCATTCCAACGAAGCCTGACCGTAAAGATCCAGTGCGGTCTTGGCAACACGGTTTGCCTGAACGCGATCAATCCGGTACTTCTCTAGCATGGCTTCAACTGCAGCTTCACGCGGATCATCCTGCAGCATTCTTCCAATCATGTCGTAAAGTAGCCCTTCTCGCAGGGCGTAGTCCGCAACAATCATGGAATCTATTTCCAGCAGTTTCAGGCATGCGTCCACGATTACGGCACCACCAGCAAACACAGGCTGTCGGCGATCGCTGAGACCATCTAGCGCTATCTTCTCAACCTGACCGCGGTCTATCAGGTAGCTCCGCAACTCCCTCATGGCCTCCGGATTGATGCCGCGTTCGCTCCAGCCGCGATTTACTACAACGTCTCGCACCGCTCGCATGGTTCCAGACGAGCCGATGGCCTGCTGCCAGCCGATGTCACAAAAGTCGTCAGAGATGCGCTGCAATTCAGACATCACTGCGTTGCGGGCTTTGCGCCAGCGCCCTTTGGTGATCTTTCCGTCTGAAAAAAACTTCTGGGAAATGCCGACGCAACCAAAATACAGGCTCTCCAACGCCACCGGCTCGAAGTCTTTGCCGATAACGAACTCGGTACTACCGCCACCGATATCGATTACCAGTCGCTGTTGGCCCGCCTCCGAAATGCCGTGTGCCACGCCTAGATAGACCAGGCGCGCTTCTTCGCGTCCGGAAATGATCTCAATAGACGCGCCCAGCGCCTGTTCGGCATGGGCGATGAACTGATTGCCATCGCGCATTTTCCGCATGGCATTAGTGCCTACAACACGGACATTCTCTTTGGGAATTTCTCGAATTCTGTCGCCAAAACGCGCAAGCGCCTCAAGCGCGGCTTTCTGATAGACAGGATCAAGTTTTCCATGTTCGTTGACCCCTGCGGCCAGTCGAACCATATCCTTAATGCGATCTATGATTTGTAAGGTGCCGTGTTCATACCGAGCCACCAGCATATGGAAGCTGTTGGATCCCAGATCTATCGCGGCAAATGACTGCCCCTCAAGCTCAGACTGTTTTTGGTGACTTGTATTGCTGGTGGATTTATCGGCGTTCATGCCGTGGCATGATCTCTGGCATCCGTCAT
>CAZVYE010000257.1:0-4765 GCA_964630895.1 uncultured Gammaproteobacteria bacterium
CCAGCTCAACTCGCCTTTCTCATGGGGCACGACAGCGATGCGTTCAATCGCTGGGACGCCGGGCAGCGTCTGGCAGCACAGCTGATATTGGAAGCGCATCAAGAGTTTGATGCCTATCTGACAGCAATCGATAAGCTGCTGGCAGACCAGTCGCTGGATAACGCGCTGGTTGCAATGGCGCTGAGCCTGCCGGAGGAGTCTTACCTGGCAGAGCTACGTCAGCCAGTGGACGTGGACATGATTCATGCCAATCGCAGACAGCTCAACAAGACAATTGGCAAGGCCTTTCTGCACCAGCTCGGCGAGCGTTTCGAACAGCTACAAGAAGATGGTCCTTACATACCAGACGCGGACGGGTTCGGCCGGCGCGCCTTGAAGAACCGGTGTTTGGAGCTGTTGGCCAGCGCAAGCGCCAAGGGTCTGGAACTGGCAGAGCAACAGTTTCAGACGGCTCGCAACATGACCGACCAGTTTGCAGCATTGCGGTCTTTGGTCATCGAAGACGCGCCGGCTGCTGCACAATGCCTGGCCGACTTCCACAGGCAGTGGGAAAACGAGCCTTTGGTCATGGACAAATGGCTGGCGTTACAGGCGATGAGTCCCTCGCCAAGGACCTTGGAGCGTGTCAATGCGCTTCTCGATCACCCGGTATTTTCCATTCGCAATCCAAACAAAGTGCGGTCTCTTATTGGCAGTTTCGCGCGGCTCAATCCAGTGCGTTTTCACGACAAAACAGGTGGTGGCTACGCATGGGTGGCCGACCAGGTGTTGCAGGTCGACGCGCTCAACCCTCAGGTCGCATCACGGTTGGTGAGTGCGTTTAATAGCTGGCGGCAATACGACAGCGAAAGGCAATCGCTGATGCAGCGAGAGCTACAGCGCATCGCAAACCACGGCGCGCTTTCCAAAGACGTGTTTGAAATTGTGTCCAAGGCGTTACGATGAGTGTGCAGATACGCAAGGCTCAGCCGCAAGAGGCGGCACAAATCGCCCGGTTTAATGCTGAATTAGCCCGGGAAACAGAAGGTAAAACACTGGACCCTAAGACCTTGGAGCGAGGGGTGGTCCGGCTTATGGATCGACCCGAGTATGGCCAATACTTTGTGGCCGAGGTAGATGGGACGGTCATAGCCTGTTTGATGGTCACCTACGAATGGTCAGACTGGCGAGACGGGCTGGTCTGGTGGATTCAAAGTGTGTACGTCCACCAGGATTGGCGTCGCCAGGGCGTGTATCAAGACATGTATCGCTATCTTCAGCAGCTGGTGAAAACAGAGCCGGACGTTATCGGATTTCGACTTTACGTGGATAAAGATAATCGACGAGCGCAAGCCGTTTACAAAAATCTGGGTATGCAAGCCACAGATTATTTAATGTTTGAAGCCTTTTAGCCCGGCTTTCGATAACGCCAAGAATAAGGGCCAAGATTCACCCATGGTTGGACATCTGTACGCGGCCCCCGTATTAGGGGCAGCGTAGCGGTATCTTTCGACCTGCAAAAACGTTGTTAGAACTCAGTTGGCGCCGGCGGTGCGCTAACTTTCGTTTGCGGGTTTTTCTCTAGCTCTTCCAGCAAGTACTGCACTGCCCTGCGTAGCGACGGATCTTCGCCTTTGGCAACTGCGTCAGGACGGTCAACAACCTCAATGTCAGGAGATACGCCTACGTTTTCTACTGCCCAATCTCCATTGGTGTCCATGAAGCGGAACGTTGAGGCCAGGACCAGGCCACCGTCTGCCAATCCGGGGTTGCCAGAAATTCCGATCAGACCACCCCAGGTACGGGTACCAATCAGCGGGCCCAAATTTAGCTTACGGAAATAGTAGGGTAAGGCGTCTCCACCTGAGCTGGAGTACCCATTAATTAACATCGCTTTGGGACCATCGTGGGCAAAACCTGGAGTAGAGGTCGGGTCGAGGCCGCGGCGCTTCCAATAGTTCAGAGTCTTGCGCGATAGCAGTTCAATCAAGCGGTCTGGAATAAACCCGCCGCCGTTGTAACGATCGTCAATAATCAGTGCCGCTTTGTTGGATTGCGGTGGGAAGTGCTTAAACATTTCCCGGCTGCCTTCCACGGCGGTATTCGGTACATGGATATAGCCAATGCGTCCATCGGACCACTCATCAACCAGCCTACGTCGTTCAGCAACCCAATCCAGGTAGCGTAGATTGGTTTCGGATGCGATGGTTTTTACCAGTACCTCTTCGGCACCATCCAAACGCCCCCGTCCGTTAATGCCAACACTGATAAGCTTGCCACCTTTGTTTTCCAGCAGCTCGTAGATGTTTTCTACGCTGTTTGTTGGAATACCATCGATGCTAACGATGAAGTCGCCCTCTGCAGCGCCGACGCCAGGTTCGGTAAGCGGTGAGCGGAACTGATTGTGCCAGTTTTCACCCGGGAAAATTTTGCTGATTTGATAGAAGCCAGATCGGTGCCGTTCTAATTCGGCTCCCAATAGCCCGCCGTTCAGTCGCTTGACGGATGGCTCGTCGCCAGATTGGACGTAAATATGACCGGCGTTCATCTCACCAGCAATCTCACTCAATATGTAGTCCAGGTCTGATCGATGGCGAACCGACGCGACCATCGGCTGATACTTCTCGCGAATTGCATCCCAGTCCTGGCCGTGCATGTTGGGGTCATAGAACCAGTCTCGCAGGATGCGCCACGCGTCCACGTACATTTGTTGCCACTCAACCGCCGGGTCAATCTTTTGGACCAGATTGTTTAACTTGACCTTCTTGTCCGCTGGCTTCTGCTTGGGCGCAGCATCTACTACGGACCAATCACTGCCTGATCGCACCAGCAGCTTATTGCCGGTGGCACTCAATGCATACTGGCCAATTTCTTCTGCCACCGTCTCTACTTTCTCGTCTGCAACAGAGAAGTGCTTCAGCGTAGTATTGTTGTTGCCTTCCAGGAAAAATACGCCGGCGTCATTGGCGGCCAGCCCTTGGTAATTACTGCCGCTTTTCACCAAAGCCTGGACACGATTTGCAAAGCCCTCGGGTTGAAAGTCAAATGCATCGTCAGCCGCTTCCGTGTCAGCGTTCTCGGTTGTTTCTGCATCCAGTTCAACCGCATCTTCTTTGGGCTGAAACAGCGGTTTGACCGAATCGTTTATAAGACCTGCGTATACCCGTGTTGCATCGGTGTAGAGGAAGTTAAACTCGTACGCACTAAACTGGAGATTGAAGTCTCTATTGGAAAGGAAGTAGAGAAAGCGTCCCTTGGGATCAAAGACCGGGTTGCCGTCATTGGTGGTGGCATCTGTAAGCGCCATCGGCTTTCCGCCCAGTTTGCTTACCCAGATATCGTTAATGCCGGTGTCGTTGGCTTTGGTATATGCCAACCAATTGCTATCCGGTGACCAGCTGTACTCTTGAATATCATTGTGCGAAGAGCGATCAATGCGGGTTTGCTTCTTGCTCGCAACGTCCACTACCCACAGCGTTTGGCGTTTATCGCTGAACGCGAGCTTTTCTGAATTGGGCGACCATACCGGCGCGAAACGCCAGATATCGCCGTTGTCGGTCAATTGTTGCGTCTGGGTACCATCGTGGCTGGTTATGTAGAGTTCGTATTCGCCGGTGGCGTCACTCAAATACGCAATCCATTTGCCGTTGGGAGACCAGGTGGCAAAGATCTCGCGCTCATCCGGGCTTTTGGACAGGTTGAGAATGCGTCCGTTCTCGGCGGGTAAAGAATACAATTCGCCGCGGGCTCCGAATACGACTCGATTGCCTTTAGGTGATAGATCCGCGGATTCGATTTGTTGATTAACGTTCTTGAAGTGGGGGCGCGCGTCGGGCCAATCACCTTGAACGGTGATGTCTAACTTGCTTGAAGATTCAGAGCTGGGGTCATAGCGATAGAGAAAGCCTCCAGCTTCGTACACAACGGCGTTTGGTCCCGCACTTGGCCACAGCACGTCAAAGTCTTCGTGGAAGGTCACCTGCTCAGGCTCACCGTTGTCATTGTGACGATACAGATTTAGCGTATACGCCCGGTCCGAGGTAAAGAAGATGTCAGAACCGACCCATACCGGTTGATTGTCCGTAGCTCGATTGTCTGTTAGCTTGGCCGCCTGGTCTGATTCAAGGTCATAGGTCCAGACATCCTGAGCGCGACCGCCGCGGTATCGCTTCCATGTGCGAAATTCGCGATCAATGGGCGTATATACCAACTTACTACCATCAGGAGAGAACATGCCTCCACCGCCTTCTGGCACGGCTAAAGGCTTTGCCAGCCCGCCGTTAACGGGAACCAGATACGGTCTGCCCATTCTAGGTCCCCAGGGCAGTCGGTTGGCCCGCACCAATACGTGGTTGCCGTCGGGTGTCCAATCCATGACGCGATAATCATAGCCCCCGCGTGGCGGCATGGGGCCGACGTCGTTATAGAAAGTAAGCTGTTTAGGATCGCCGCCTGCGGTTGGCATTACGTAAACCTGACGGGTGCCACTATATTCGGCGGAAAACGCGATTTGTTTGCCATCCGGAGAAAACTTGGGAAACAGCTCTTTACCCTGGTGGGAGGTGATGCGCGTTGCTACACCGCCATCGACGCTCGCAGTATAAATATCGCCTGCAAAGACGAAAGCCACTTTGTCTTTGTAGATATCGGCAAACCGGAACAATCGGTCAGGGTTCTGTTCAGTTTGAGCGTTTGCGGTAGCAAAGGCCAGCAGTAACAAGCCAAAATAGCGCATTTACGAATCCTCTACAGACAAATAGCGCCCGATCATACCAGGGTCTGCTGC
>CAZVYE010000258.1:0-4762 GCA_964630895.1 uncultured Gammaproteobacteria bacterium
AGGTGGGCATGATGGAGATTCTGCGACTGCGTGAAGAAGCAAAAGAGATCATGGGCGACGCTTTCGATATCCGTCAGTTCCATGAAGTAGTGCTAAAGAACGGCGCAGTGCCGCTGCACTTACTGCGAGATCTTGTCATGCGATGGGCTAATCAAAACGCGTGACGCTGACTGGGGCGGCCGACTAGAGATCGGCCGCCTTCTGCCACTCTTTCGAAGAGCATAATTCTTTTGGCAGCCTAATCTTGGCCAATCCATTTTTGAAATAGTAGCCCGGTATTCGAAGACCTTTCGATGTTAGACATTTGGTTCTCTCGGAGACACTGTAGGCCATTTCCAAAGCTGCGTGAAATTGGTGCCGGATGCTGTTGCAAATTGCAATTTGCAATCGGGTTTTCTTGAACTCCAATCGAGGCCAGCTTTTGTATTGCGCACTTCTTGTGAGTGATTTTTTGAATATGAACTGGCGAGAATCATAAGCACGCTTCTGACAAAGGTCGACGGCATATCCAGATGGATCTAAACCAATCAGCCAACTCAGTGCAATCGCTAGTATAGAGCAAGTCGTGTCCCCTGTGGCGGTCAGCTACAGCCGAAACTGCATTTGTAACGTCACCTCAAATATCTCCAAAGTGCAGCTATTTGGCGCCTACAGTTTATAAAATGGGACAAGGTCTGTTGAATTGCGGCCAACTGATTGACGCGCTATAGCCCCAATGGCAATCTCGATTGGGCCTGTTCGGACCAAAGTTTTTTTGGGTCTGGCATGCTTTTTACTAGGGACATCGGATCCAAGTATCCGCAACATCAGGGAAGCATACAGATGAAAAGCATAATCATAATTTTGAGCCTGGCGCTCAACGTTGCAGCAACTTCGCAGCCGTCAAATACAGCGGGATCTCAAAAGGATGATCAGCTATCGCGCGCGGAAAGGAATCAAATATCACACCAAATCTATTTCGGCCCAAAGGCTACTGCTGCCAATCCAGTAATTTTAAAGGCGACGATCGCAGACCCGGGGGATCAATTTGGATCATCGATGGATATTTCAGGGGATACTCTGGTAATAGGTGCATTCCTTGAAGATAGCGCGTCTGTTGGCATCAATGGAAGTGAGTCTAACAATGCGTCACGAAACTCCGGTGCAGCTTATGTTTTTGTTAAACGCGATGGCAACTGGCAGAAGCAAGCCTATTTAAAGGCGTCAAATACAGAGGAAGCTGATTGGTTCGGCTATGCAGTTGCAATCGATGGCGACACGCTAGCGGTAGGCGCAGTTCTCGAAGATAGTAACGCGACAGGTCAGGATGGGGATCAACAGGACAATTCAGTCGAGGCAGCAGGCGCTGTTTACATATTCGTTAGAGAGAACAACGAATGGGTTCAGCAAGCTTATCTGAAACCATCTAATCCACGCACAAGCTCTGCTGGAATAGGGGACAATTTATTTGGTTCTGCGCTAGCTCTTGAAGGTGACACGCTAGTAGTCGGTGTGCCAAACAAAGAGGGGAACACAAACGACCCTGATAATACGTTTGGGCCGCACACGGGAACTGTGTATGTGTTCGAAAGGGTTAACGGAATGTGGACCGAAACGGCATACCTGAAAGCGGATTCTCCGAAACCCTTCGATGAATTTGGTTTTTCGGTAGATATTTCGGGTACAACAATCGTAGTGGGTGCCAGAGGAGAAGGGGGAAATGTGCCGGGTGTTAATGGCGAAAGAAGCCTCCACCCTCGGGACAACATGACTTATTCGGGGGCTGCTTTTGTGTTCGAGAAAGTGGAAGGAACTTGGCTTAGAACTACTTACCTAAAGGCATCTCACGTAGGGGTAGGTGATCAATTCGGTTACGGAGTAGCTATTTCTGGAGACACAATTGTTGTAGGTGCTCCATTTGAAGACGGTTCAAGCAGGGGTATCAACGGCGATGAGGTTTTAAGAGATGCAGAGGACGCTGGAGCTGCTTACGTTTTCGTTAGATCCGAGGATTCCTGGGTCCAAAAAGCTTATATGAAAGCATTGAATGCCGAACCTGGTGATTATTTTGGTGCATCTATCAGGATGTTCGGCGACCATTTGTTCGTCGGGGCCTCAAACAAGGCAGTTGGAGCAAACGATCAATTGGTACCGAGTGCTGGCGCTGGATATCTGTTTTTACGAAGCAATGGGCTTTGGAACGAGCGAGCCTACTTTCAAGATACGCAGCCCAGTGAAAACGACTATTTCGGATTGAGTGTGGCGCTATCGTCAGATGATCTAGTTATAGGAGCGTTTCGAGAAGATAGTGGGGCACAGTCCATATCGCTTGGCCAGCGAAATGATTTAGTAGAGAACTCTGGGGCCGCATTTGCCTATGAGCTTCATAAAGGTATCGAACTACAGTCTGGTCATTCTTCATTGTGGTTTAATCCCGAACAAAGCGGGCACGGTTTGAGTGTTTATGCTTTAGAAGATAATGGAATAGTTGTTGTGTGGTACGTTTATGACAACGAGGGTCGCCCGCTTTGGCTCATTGGCACCGGCACGCATGATGGGCAATCGGCAGTTATGGATGTTCAGATCGCGTCAGGCGGAGCATTTCCACCTGCTTTTAATCCCGCGGATGTGGAATTGCGAGACTGGGGGCAGTTTGAAATAGCGTTCGCAAACTGCGAAGAAGGCATATTCCGCTGGATGCCCGTGGCGGACACAGAATATACAAGTGGCGAGATGCCAATTGAGAAACTGGCGCAAACGCTTGGCGCGACATGCGATAGCGGTGACATGGCTACTGCGCAAGCAAAACAACTAAATCTGGTAAGTGCACATGCGGCTCGCGCCGCACAGTCTGCCCTCTGGTATGCTCCTGAGCAGCCTGGTCATGGATTTAGCGTTTACATGTTGGAAGACGAGCAGGTTGTTGCGGTCTGGTATGTATTTGACGACGCAGGCAATCCGCTGTGGCTTATAGGAACAGGCAGCTTTGATGGAGAGGTGGCAGAGTTGAGCGTGAACAGCGCTGCGGGTGCTGCGTTTCCAC
The DNA here is from genome assembly GCA_964630895.1 of uncultured Gammaproteobacteria bacterium. Classification (GTDB taxonomy): domain Bacteria; phylum Pseudomonadota; class Gammaproteobacteria; order Xanthomonadales; family SZUA-38; genus CAZVYE01. The sequence continues at coordinate 3,023 of CAZVYE010000258.1, forward strand.
CATTGTTTTCAGCCGATGAAGTGGAGTTGACCGATTGGGGGACAATGGAACTGCGATTTAGTGACTGTGAATCCGGTGTGTTCTCCTGGGCGCCGAATCCAGAGACCGGTTTTACATCCGGCGAATTAGAGGTGGTTCGCCTGACTACAATGCTGGGACTTGGATGTGAGAATTGAGCACAATTGAAGGAATTTAGGCATGGCTTGCCTGTCTCGAATGCTAAAGGTGCCCGATCAATTCGAGCACCGTTTGAGGCGGGTAATTTCAAGCCGGTCATTGATTCCGAGTTTGCATTTACGGAAGAGAAGTACGCGCCGCGCTTTATCACTTTTGTGATTCTGCCCACAAAGAAAAGATAGTTATTCAAAAGTAGCAACCGATTACGCGAGACAGTATTCCGACAAAGCGTTAATCTGGCATCAACTTTCTAATTCATTACTGGAATCTGATATTGATGCGTATCTCTGAAGCACAGCAAGACATGCGTGAATCTTACTATTGGGGGGCGACAGGGGTGCTAACATCGGCCTTGGCTTGGTGTAGCGCTGGTTTTGTCTCGCTGTTGGTTTCACCGGCAAATGCTGTATGGGCATTGTTTATTGGTGGGGCGTTGATTTATCCCGTATCGGTCATGATGGATAAGCTGCTTGGCCGCGGCGGAAAGCACGACCCGAGCAATCCATTGGGGTTCCTGGCGATGGCAAACACCTTCTGGCTGATTTTTTGCCTGCCCATCGCGTATGCCGTCTCTACGGCCAATTTAGCCTGGTTTTTCCCCGCGATGCTGCTGGTGATTGGTGGAAGATATCTCACATTTGCCACCCTGTTTGGCTTGAGAACCTACTGGGTTCTTGGAATCTGTCTGGCCGTTGCGGCGTGGCTCCTAGTACAGAGCGGGGCATCTCCAACGCTAGGAGCATTCACCGGATCTGCGATCGAATTCATTTTTGCGATTAGCCTTTTTGTAATGGCAAATAAAGCCAATCGCCAAAGCATAGACCAGGGGGTTGAGAGCTAAGTAATCTGGTGCCAATATCGGCACACAATAGCATTTGCATCGCGCCCGAAGGCGGCGGTGGACGTTTGTAGAGTCCCTGAGTTTTCCGAAATAACTGCGCACGAGGCTGTACCAGGTCATCACTACCAGATTGCAACCCAGCGAGAGTTGGAGGATGTTCCCGTGTTCCGCAAGCAGTCTGGCTTTACCTCGTATTCTAAGGGTTGGACTTTGTATTCCCAGCGAGTCGCCTGGGAGAAGGGTTTTCAGGACGATCCCTACGATAATCTTGGTCGACTCCAGGCGGAGCTTTTCCGCGCCGTTCGGCTGCTAGTGGACACCGATATCCACGCCAAGCGCTGGACGCGAGACGAGGCAACCGCCTACAAGGTAGGCATGATGGAGATTCTGCGATTGCGTGAAGAAGCAAGAGAGATCATGGGTGATGCTTTCGATATCCGTCAGTTCCGTGAAGTAGTGTTGAAGAACGGTGCTGTGCCGCTGCACTTGCTGCGAGATCTTGTCATGCCATGGGCTAATCAAAACGCCTGATATTGAACAAGGCGGTCGATAAGATGTCGGTCGCCTCTCCTGAGCCGAATGGGTTTTGCGGCTTCAATTCGCCCCATGGAAACAACCTGATCACCAGGACAGGCTAAGATTAGCTTGGCAACCGTGCAATTGGAGATGACCCATGCATCACGTTGAAGTGCATCCTGTAGTTCGTCAGTGGTTCTCTTGTT
>CAZVYE010000259.1:0-4755 GCA_964630895.1 uncultured Gammaproteobacteria bacterium
CGGGCCAACTGCCCCGAAACCCTCGGCGGGCGTTCACTAACTGCCATAAATCGGCAAACGCTGGAAAATCACGCGACATAACCCGCCGATTCTACATTCTTTGGCATCACTGGGTCAACGCATAGCTTGCAGCCAAGCCATCTTTTTCAGGCTTCATCAGCAGCATTTACATTTTCGAGATTGTATCAACCCCAGGGACATCATGTTACCCACTATTGAAAATGACTGTTAATACGCCACATCTACTTGAGATACGTTTACCAGGCAGACTCTACATTGCATCTCTCAGACCAGCATAAATCACGCACTGCAGTTGTTCTTGGCTCGTCATCACGTTATCGAAAGGCCTTACTGGATCGACTGGGCTTTCCTTTCGAGCAAATATCCCCCAGCGTTGACGAGAATGCCCTTGATGGCGAATTGCCAGAAGATTACGTAACCCGCATCTGCCTTGCCAAAGGCGCGGCCGTTGCACAATTGCGGCCAGACGCCGTAGTAATTGCCTCAGATCAATGCGCCACGTTTGCCGATCACATTATTGGTAAAGCACACAAGCCCGAACGAGCAATTGCCCAACTCATGTCTTTTTCTGGGAAGGACGTACGATTCTTAACGAGTGTCTGCGTCTACGCTGACAACGCGTGTATTGGTGAACACACCGATGTCACCTTAGTGCGGTTCAGAACCCTGTCAAAATCAGAGGTCACTCGGTATGTGGAACAAGAACAGCCGTGGGACTGCGCGGGCAGCTTTAAATGCGAAGGCCTGGGAATCACCCTTTTTGATCAGATTAGCTCCAAGGACCCTACCGCGCTCATTGGCTTGCCCTTAATCCAGACTGCCGCACTGCTGCGCAAATCAGGCATGCGTCTCCCATAGCCAATCTTGGTAAATTTTGCATATTTAACAATTGCATAGGTAATTTTTCCCGATTTAACCCCTACCCAAGCGACGCGCGACTATCCAACAATGCTCCGAAGACCTTACTCGCCGCCGCTGCCACACCCGCTGGCTAACTTGGCACGCCCCTTGCTTCATTCATAGTGGACCGGGACTTCGTCAAACGACGATCCCAAATTTGAAACTTACTGGAGTACCTATCATGTTGAAATGGGCATTAATATTTTTAGTTGTTGCGATTATCGCTGGCGTACTGGGCTTTTCTGGAGTAGCTGGTGCCTCAGCTAATATTGCGTGGATTCTATTTGTAGTGGGCTTGATCGTAGCCGCTGTACTGTTTATCTCAGGCCGATCGAAGACCATATAAAGACGCTTTTTAACTCGTAAATCTCATTTGAAGAACGAATTAAAGGACGCTTTATTTATGAACACTTATAACTTTTTATCTACATCAACCCTTGTCGGTAATGATGTGAAGAACACTCAGGGTGAAGACCTTGGCAAAGTCGAAGACTTTGTGATTAACACCAACGATGCCGACGTCGAATATGCCGTCGTTTCTTTTGGTGGCTTCCTTGGCCTGGGTGACAAGCTTTTCGCAGTACCTTTACAAGCGATGGAGCTGGATCGCGACGACCACTGCTTCCGCATGCATTGTGACAAAGAGAAGCTGGAAAACGCGCCAGGGTTTGATAAAGATAATTGGCCAAATTTTGCAGACACGCGATTTCGCGAGCAAATTTATGGCCACTACGGCGTAACCGTATAAGACTCGCTTTGTCCCCTGCGAAATATCTCGGGACTTTACGAGACTAGATAAAACAGGCGCTCGCAGCGCCTGTTTTGTTTTGTGACAATAACAACCAATCAGCACCAACCACTATGACATGGCGATTTTAGCCACTCCCGTGTAATTGATTCTCTTTCCGCGCCTGCCCATTTAGGAAGTTCTACAAGCCCGGCCTATCCCACCCCATAAGACTCACCACCACAGACTTCCGTAACACTTTGTTTATAAACGTATTATTACACAACAAGCAGCCCAACCCCGGAGCACACGCTCGAAACAGAGCGATTCCAACAGCAATTAGACGATTGGCATGCTTGTTGCTTGTAATTTACTGAGTTATCAAATTAAGGAGAGTTTTATGGCTTCCACCGCCACCAACAATTCATCGGCTGACGTACTCAGAATTTTACTATCAATTCTGCTGCCGCCCGTGGGCGTATTCCTGCAGGTAGGCATAGGCTTGCATTTTTGGCTGAATATCTTGCTGACAATCCTGGGGTACGTCCCCGGCATTATCCACGCGGTATACATTATTTTGCGTAGATAATTTGCACTACCGTCAGACTGACGATTAAAAAAGGGAGCTTCGCGCTCCCTTTTTCTGTGCATCCAGTAGCTATAAGGCCCCTGATCGATGCCCCCGCTACGCCCCCGGGAATCCGCCCGGCGGCATACCACCGCCTGGGGGCATGCGTCCGGCAAGCTTTTTCATCATGCCTGCCATGCCACCTTTGCCCATCTTCTTCATCATTTTCTGCATCTGATTAAATTGCTTGAGCAATCTATTGAGATCCTGCACCGAAGAGCCAGAGCCCGCCACGATGCGTTTCTTTCTAGAGCCTTGAGATACTAGATTAGGGAAACGGCGTTCTTTGGGCGTCATGGAATTGATCAAAGCGATCATCTTACGTGGCTCTTTATCGTCCACCTTGTTACGCACCGAGTCTGGCAATTGACCGACGCCAGGCAGCTTATCCAACAGACTGTTCATGCCGCCCATGGCAAGCATTTGTTCCATTTGGCTCTTGAAGTCTTCCAGATCAAACTTCTTGCCTTTGTTAATCTTCTTGGCGAGCTTCTCTTGCTTTTGTTTGTCTACCTTGCGCTGGACTTCTTCCACCAACGTCAAGATATCGCCCAGGTCCAGGATTCGCTGCGCGACACGATCGGGGTGGAATGGTTCTAGCGCATCGGCTTTTTCACCAACACCAATAAATTTAATCGGCCTGCCGGTGACAGTTTTAACCGACAGGGCTGCGCCGCCTCGAGCGTCGCCATCCGTCTTTGTCAGGATGACCCCAGTAAGCGGAAGCGCATCACCAAACGCCTTTGCAGTGGCTGCCGCATCCTGGCCGGTCATACTATCGACAACAAAGAGCGTCTCAACTGGATTGATACGCTTATGAATTGCCTGTATCTCGGCCATCATTGCGTCGTCGATGGCCAATCTACCCGCGGTGTCCACAATCAGGACATCCATGAACTGACGCTTCGCGGCTTCTAAGGCCTGAGCGGCAATATCCTCTGCCGCCTGCTCTGTAGTGGAGGGGTGGAATGTGGCACCGACCTGACTGGCCAATGACTCCAATTGGTCGATTGCTGCCGGTCGATAAATATCGGCGCTGACAACCATCACCTTGCGGTTTTCCCGCTCCTGGAGATATTTTGCCAGCTTGGCGGCACTGGTGGTTTTACCCGCACCCTGTAGACCCGCCATCAAAATAACCGCCGGCGGCTGGGTCTTGAGATTCAGCTCTGCTGTCTCGTCACCTAAGGTAGCTACGAGTTCATCATTGACTACCTTCAAAAATGCCTGCTGCGGCTCAAGGCTTTGCAGCACTTCGGTTCCAATCGCGCGCTCTTTCACGCGCCCGATGAAATCCTGCACAACCTCCAGCGCCACGTCCGCTTCCAATAACGCAACTCGAACTTCGCGTAGCGAGTCTTTGATATTGTCTTCGGTAAGCTTGCCGTGACCGCGCAGCTTCTGAAATGTATGGGACAGTCTATCGCTGAGATTCTTAAACATGGTTGTTTCTTTGGTTCGGGTAATAACCCAATTTAATCATGGGATGCGGGCGCGTATTGTAAAGGATGCGGTCAGACTTTCCACAACTCTAAAGGGCCGTGTGTCGTCTGCCCGGAAAAAAAAGTTTTGTCACGCCTGCTATTCCTTGGGATGATTGCGTCATGCTCACTAACGTTCTTAGCATTTTATCCATAGCCTGCTATTTACTGGCTGCTCTGGAAATTTTCCTGCGCTTGTGGCGCGACGCCGCTGTTCGCCGCAGCCTGGTACTAGCGCTTGGCGCACTGGCTGCCGCACTACATGGGGTCGTACTAAGCCAAACCGTGCTGTCAGATGGTCAGTTGGACGTTAGCTTTTTCGATGTATTTTCGTTAGTCGCATGGGGCATTAGCGTCGTAGCACTGCTGGTCGCGAGCTTTCGACGTGTTGAAGGCGTAGGCATTATCGTCTTCCCTGCAGCTGCATTTTTTGTAGCACTGCAGATGATTTGGGGTGAAAGCCATCGCATTATGGTGAGTTATGGCTGGCAGATTGATCTTCACATCATCCTGGCAGTGCTGTCTCATGCGGTTTTGGGCGTTGCTTCCGCCCATGCACTGCTGCTGGCACTGCAAGAACGCGCTTTGCGCAAGCATCAGGTATCTGGACCGGTTCGTGTCTTACCACCGTTGCAAACCATGGAATCGATATTATTCCAGCTGATAGCAACTGGATTTGTGCTACTCAGCGGTACGTTGATTACCGGAGCGGTGTTTGTCGAGAATCTGTTTGAACAGCACCTGGTGCACAAGACCGTACTTTCCTTTATCGCCTGGCTTGTATTCGGTGTATTGCTTTGGGGGCGCTGGAAATTTGGATGGCGTGGCCGAACCGCAATCCGTATGACACTGATTGGTATATTTATACTGCTACTGGCCTACTTCGGCAGCAAAATGGTGCTGGAACTGATTTTACACCGAATTTAGGCCAACAAATGCCCTGGGCACCTTTGACTCCAGCCAATTTGTCATTACCATGCTCTCTGTCATGGCTTAAT
>CAZVYE010000260.1:0-4755 GCA_964630895.1 uncultured Gammaproteobacteria bacterium
TTTCGCCACCACTTCCGCAATCTCTTCTTCGGCAACTTTGTTCCGCAGCAGCGTAGTCTCCTGCTCCTCGGCGGCCTGCGCCTCTTGCAACTGCGCCTCAAGCTCTGGAATTTTTCCGTACTGCAATTCGGACATACGGTTAAGGTCTTGCGCTCGCATAGCTGTCTCCAGCTCCATTCGCGCTTTCTCCAGCTCCTCCTTGATATGAGCCGCCCCCTGAACCGCCGCCTTTTCGGCTCGCCAAACTTCATCCAGGTCAGCAAACTCGCGCTCCAGCTCAGCGATCTCGCCTTCCAGATCGGAAAGCCGCTGCTTGGATGCATCGTCCTTTTCTTTCTTTAACGCTTCGCGCTGAATCTTGAGTTGAATCAGACGGCGCTCCAAGCGATCCATGGCTTCGGGCTTGGAGTCGATTTCCATTCGGATACGACTGGCCGCCTCGTCCATCAGGTCAATCGCTTTGTCTGGCAAATTACGATCGGTAATGTATCGGTGCGACAGCGTAGCGGCTGCGACTATGGCCGGATCCGTAATCTCAACGCCGTGATGCACCTCGTAGCGCTCTTTGAGACCACGCAAAATGGCAATGGTGTCTTCCACCGAAGGCTCGCCGACGATAACTTTTTGAAACCGGCGCTCCAAGGCTGCGTCTTTCTCGATGTACTGACGATATTCATCTAACGTGGTTGCACCGATACAGTGGAGCTCACCGCGGGCCAGCGCGGGCTTGAGCATATTTCCGGCATCCATCGCGCCTTCGCCTTTGCCGGCTCCAACCATGGTGTGCAGTTCGTCAATGAACAGCACGATTTGCCCTTCCTGCTTAGCCAGGTCGCTCAGTACAGCCTTCAGGCGCTCCTCAAACTCACCGCGATATTTCGCACCCGCGATTAATGCGCCCATATCCAGTGAAAGCAACCGCTTATTGCGCAATCCCTCAGGCACTTCACCGTTCACAATACGCTGCGCCAGGCCTTCGGCGATGGCCGTTTTACCAACGCCAGGTTCGCCGATAAGCACCGGGTTATTCTTCGTCCTGCGCTGCAAAACCTGCACACAGCGACGAATCTCGTCATCACGCCCGATCACTGGGTCCAATTTTCCCTGCTCGGCGCGCTCGGTGAGATCAATTGTGTATTTGTCCAGGGCCTGACGGTTATCTTCAGCATTGGCGTCCTGAATGGATTCGCCACCATGCATTTCGTCGATGACCTTCTCGATGGCTTTGCGCGCACCGCCAAATTCCTGAATAGTCTTGGCCAAATCGCTTTTGGCCTCAAATAGCGCCAGGATGAACATCTCGCTGGCGATATACTGATCACCCCGCTTCTGCGCCAGTTTGTCCGAGACGTTCAGCGCCTTGGACATTTCGTTGGACAGACCGACCTGCCCTGGATCGCCTGTCACTGTTGGGAGCGCATCTAATTGCTCACCCAGCCGAGAACGCAGGCCGTTGACTTTAACCCCCGCCTGAGACAGCAACTGACGGGCGCTGCCACCATCCTGATCCAGCATTGCTATAAGCATATGCAGCGGCTCAATCATGGCGTGGTCTTTGCCCAACGCAAGGGACTGGGCATCCGCCAGCGCCAGCTGGAACTTCGCGGTAAATTTATCCATTCTCATTACAAATTCCTCAAATCTTGGGAACCTTTCGGCAGTTTGCATACATGCGCGCGAACTTCACGCGAAAAGCATCCCAAAAGGCTCTTTAGCATGCTCAAGATTTGGAGGTCTGACAGCGTTTTTTCAAGCAATAAGCGCTTGAATCATTTGGGGATATTACCGGTATAAAGCTAGCGGGTTCGCCAGATTATTGTGGCTTGTCTGCCGGTGACACCGTCGCGCCGATACGAATAATACTGCTCCGGCACGCAGACCGTACATTGGCCCGAGACATAAACCTGAGACACACCAGCTGCGATCAGCGCCCTCTTTGCAAGCTGCGGCAGATCGAATAGCCAGTGGTCAGGGCGGGTTTCTCTGAATATCGAATCGTCAGCAAACGGCGCCAGTCGACCTCGGCAAAAGGCGTCTCGCACCGGGGCATCAATTTCGTAGCAGCATGGCCCTATGGCCGGCCCAATCCAGGCTGTCAATTGCGCAGGATCGCAAGGCATCTGCGCAATGGTTGCCTCCAGTATGCCAGCGGCGAGTCCGCGCCAGCCCGCATGGGCCGCTGCTATAGCCGCGCCATCCGAGCTGGCCATAACCACCGGCAAACAGTCCGCAGTCAGAATAGCCAGCCCGACATGCGCGTCAGTTGTCCAATGCGCATCCGCAACCTCGTCAACGCGGCGATGGAATGCCACTTGATTCGTATGCTTTTGACGCAGCCACCGTATGTCCTGCAGGCCCAGGTCATTTTGCACCAGCGCCCGATTGCGATGGACAGTGTCCGTCTCGTCACCTGCCGCAAGCCCCAAATTGAGAGACGCGTAAGGTGCGTCGCTCAGGCCGCCAGCGCGTGTCGTGGCAACCGCACCCACGCCCGGTGCAAGCTTGGGTGCCTGCAAGTACTCGCGATCATCCATAGTGCTGGGCGAGCGTATCGACCAACCGCGCCATGTCTTCTGGTAAGTCCGATTCGAAACTGACTGCTTCGCCCGTCTTGGGGTGGGCAAATTCCAAGCGAGCTGCGTGCAGTGCCTGACGTTTGAAGTTCTTTAGCACGTCGAACGCTGCATCTGGCATTTCCGCCGGGCGGCGCAGGCGGCGACCATATTCAGGATCGCCCACCAATGGCAGTCCAATATGGGCCATATGTACGCGAATTTGGTGGGTCCGCCCAGTTTCCAGTCGGACGTTGAGCAATGTAAATTCCTCTCCCATGCGACTGCCGATGCGGTAATGGGTTACTGCTTCTTTGCCATCCTCTACCACGGCCATCAGCTTGCGCTGCCGAGGATGGCGTCCAATTGGCGCATCCACCGTGCCACCAGAAATAAGCGGCCCTCTAACCAGCGCGCGATACTCACGGTGAACCGTGCGACGTTGCAGCTGCTGGACCAAATGCGCATGGGCCTCCAGAGTTTTTGCTACCACCAGCAGACCGCTTGTCAGCTTATCCAGACGATGCACGATCCCTGCTCTGGGGGCGGCAGCAATGTTGGGATACCGATGCAATAAGCCGTTTTGAAGCGTACCTGAGCGGTTGCCCGCCGCAGGATGCACCACCAAGCCGGCAGGTTTATTCACAACGGCAATGTGATCATCGTCATAGATCACGTCCAATGCTACGGCTTCAGGCACAACCTCACCTTCAGCTGCTATGATGACGTCTATTGATATGATCTCAGTACCCAGCAGCTTTTTGGATGGCTTTATCTGCTCACCATTCACCAAAATGCTGCCGTCCTTGAGCCATTTCTGTACTTGCCCCCGGGAAAATTCGGGAAACAAATCACTTAAAACCTGGTCCAAACGTCGACCTAAAGCACTCTGATCCAGTTGCACTTGGCGCTGGATATGATCACCGGCGGTAGTTCCTGTCATAGATATTGGTTAAGATTGCGCGGCTAAAATTATGGAAGTAACAGATAAGAGCATGGTTAGCGGATTTAAAGCAATGTTTGCGTACATGATCCTCGGCACCGTTTTGGTCCTTGGGGGTTGTGCAGGAGACGGTGATGAGCGCGAGGAGGATCGCGTATCGGCGGCGGAGTTATACGGCAAGGCGAAGCAAGCGCTGGATAACAAGGCGTGGGATAGAGCCATCACCAATTATCGTTTTTTACAGAGCCGCTACCCGTTCGGTACGTTTACCGAGCAGGCCCAATTGGAATTGGCGTACGCCTACTTCAAGAACTTTGAGCCAGAATTGGCAATGGCTACGTTGAATCGGTTTATTAAAACGTACCCAACGCATCCTCACATCGATTATGCGCATTATTTGAAAGGACTGGTTAACTTTTCCAGGCAACGGGGATTCTTGACGCGGGCTTTCCCCAGCACCGCTCGGGGTCGGGATCAGCAATTTCTCAAGCTCGCATTTCAAGACTTCAACGAACTGATAAACAAATATCCAGAAAGCCGATACGCGCCGGATGCCCGTGAGCGCATGGTGTTCCTGCGCCAATCCATGGCAGAGTATGAACTAGACGTGGCACGTTACTACCTGCGTCGAGGGGCCTACATCGCAGCGGCTAACCGAGCCAAAGAGGTGGTGGAGAATTATCAGGAAACCACGGAAGTTGCGGATGCACTAGCAATCCTGGCGCAGGCTTATGACAACCTGGAGTTGGAAGAGCTCAAAGAAGACACTACTCGTGTTCTCACTGCCAACTACCCTGACCATCCCTATTTGACTGGCCGCGAAGAAGGCGAAGGCTTCTTTAGTCGGCTCTGGCCATTTGGAGATGACGATTAAAGATGCAAAGCGGTGGGCGCAATTTCCCGCGCCCACCGGTTATCACATCACTTGGCGATAATGTCGTCTCGCCAGCCGTTGGTAATTGGGTAACGTCGGTCTTTCCCAAATGCACGAGTGGTGACCCTGGGTCCTGGTGCCGCTTGCAGGCGCTTGTACTCAGAGATACGCACCAGTCGCGCGACCCGATACACCATATCTCGCTCAAATCCCGCTGCAATAATCTGCTCCACCGACGCGTCCTGCTCGACATACAGCGATAGTATTGCGTCCAGCACGTCGTACGGTGGCAGTGAATCCTGGTCAGTTTGCCCCGGCGCCAATTCCGCAGATGGCGGTCGATCAATCACACCTTGTGGAATCACGTTGCGACCAGCGCGACGGTT
>CAZVYE010000261.1:0-4737 GCA_964630895.1 uncultured Gammaproteobacteria bacterium
GACGAAAATGCCGTTTCGGATGAGGATGAAGAAGTCGAAGCGGCAATTGCGATGAACCAGGAAAGTAATCAGCAGGCAGCAAAATGAGCTTGGTTAAACTCGCAACAGAGCGTCGCGTAACCGTCGCGATGTTCGGAGTGCTCATGCTCGTATTTGGGCTTATATCGCTTAAAGCGCTGGGCGTGAACTTACTGCCGGACCTGTCCTATCCAACGCTGACCGTCCGCACGGAATATCAGGGCGCTGCGCCTGAGGAAATTGAAAAGCTCATCACCCAGCCGGTTGAAGAGCTGGTGGGCACAGTAAAGGGCGTCAAGCGGCTGCAGTCTACTTCCCGCGCCGGCCAGTCCGACGTGCTGCTCGAATTCGAGTGGGGCACCGACATGGAAAACGCTGGCTTGGACGTGCGCGAAAAGCTGGAGATAATTCAGCTTCCGGTTCAGTCTGAACGACCCGTTCTGCTGCGTTTCAATCCAAGTACCGATCCCGTTCTAAGAGTTGCCTTTTTCGATGATTCGGTTACGGGCTTTGATGAAACGGCGTTAAAGCGCGTGCGCAGACTGGCTGATGAAGAAATCAAGAAGCGCTTGGAACCCATTGACGGCGTTGCTGCGGTGAAAATTAGTGGTGGTTTGGAAGACGAGATCCAAATCCTTATCGATCCCCAACGTCTGGCGCGCCTGGGACTTTCTATTGAGCGTGTCATTCAGCGTCTCTCCGAAGAAAACGTCAACGTATCAGGTGGTCGGCTAGAGCAGGGCAGCGAACGCTATCTGGTCCGAACTGTCAATCAGTTTCAGGCCATAGGCGAGATGGGAGATCTCGTCGTTGCCATTCAGAATGATCGACCTGTATATCTGCGAGATGTGGCGCAGATTCGCGATGGCTATAAAGAGCGGCAGGCAATCATTCGAAATAACGGTCGCGAAGCGGTCGAAATCGCTATCTACAAAGAAGGCGACGCGAATACCGTCGCGGTTGCCGATGCGGTTAAAGCGCGTATGCAGTCGGTGGAAGACTTCTTGCCAGAAGGCATGCAGCTTTCCATCGTTGATGATCAAAGTGTTTTCATTGATCAGGCTATCAGTGAAGTGGTTAACGCTGCGGCGCTTGGTGGCATTTTGGCCGTGCTGATTATTTTCTTCTTCCTGGGCAATGCCTGGTCAACTGCGGTTATTTCAGTTTCCATCCCGCTAAGTGTGATTGCCACGTTCTTCTTTATGGATTGGGCTGGTCTGTCACTCAATATCATGTCGCTGGGCGGTATTGCTCTGGCCGTGGGTTTGCTGGTGGATAACGCCATCGTCGTCCTGGAAAACATTAGTAGGAAGCGCGAACAAGGTGCAGATGCCATGCAGGCGGCGCAGCGCGGTACTAGGGAAGTGGGCGGTGCCGTGTTTGCATCGACGCTTACAACGATTGCAGTGTTCCTGCCCCTGGTCTTTGTCGAGGGCATCGGTGGTCAGCTATTTCGAGACCAGGCGCTCACCGTTACTTTTGCATTGGTAATCAGCCTGGTAGTGGCCATGACCTTTATCCCAATGCTGGCATCGATGCAGAAAAAGTCTCGGCACGCATTTACGCAGGAAGAAACACAGGACCTGGATGATCGGAAGTTTATCGTCCGGCTTTGGAACAACGTCTTTGGCCGAATTGTGGCAAACGTGTTCGCGGTATTCATTGCTGCAGGTCGGTTGATTGGAAAAATAGTTGGCGGGATTCTGTATTTCCCAGCGCGGGCGATTATGTTCGTGTACGACCGGGTTGCCGGCAGCTACGACCGCGTGCTGCCATGGGCCTTGGCAAACCGATTTTTGGTGGTGTTTGTTGCGCTGCTAGCCATGGGCTGGGCAGTGTTTCAGTCTACCCAGCTGGGTGCGGAACTGATTCCGCAGCTGGCGCAGGGGCGCTTCCAGGCGGAAGTGAAAATGGCACCTGGCACGCCTCTGGAAGACACCGATGGTGTGATCGCCAGAATGCAGAATGCCGGCATGGGTACCGATCAGGTCGCAAATATTTTTGCGGTCTCCGGATCCGGCAATCGGATCGATGCGAATCCCACCGAGTCTGGTGAGAACATCGGCAGGATGTTAATCGACCTGGAAGCGGGAGCCAGCCCGGCGGCCGAAGCGCGGGCTCGCGACGCATTACGTAAGGTAGCCGAAGATATTCATGGCGCGGAAGCCAAGTTTAGTCGACCCGAATTGTTTAGTTTCTCGACGCCACTGGAAATTGAGCTGGTGGGATTCGAATTGCCGACGCTCAAACAGGCTGGTGACATGCTGGCGACTAAATTACGAGAGTCTGATCGCTTCGTAGATGTGCGCTCAAGCCTGGAGCAGGGCCATCCTGAGATCCAAATCTTTTTCGACCAGGAGCGCGCTGCGGCGCTAGGTATGACGGTGCGCGAGATTGCTGATCAAGTAGTGCGGCAGGTGCGTGGCGAAGTTGCGACTCGCTACAGCCGCAATGATCGTAAGATTGATGTCCTGGTGCGCGCCGCCGAGGATCACAGATCCAGCGTTTCGGATATTGAAAGTATCATCGTTAATCCGGGTTCCGAGCGACCCATCACTTTGGCATCTGTTGCGCAAATTGTGGCGGCTGAAGGACCAGCTGAAATCACTCGAGTAAACCAGGAGCGAGCCGCGGTAGTTTCGGCAAACCTGGCTTATGGCACGCTTAAGGACGCTGTCGTAGAAGTGGAAGCAGTATTGGCGGAAATCCAACTGCCGTTTGGGGTAGCTTCTCGCGTCGCTGGTCAAAGTGAAGAAATGGATCAATCGTTTGCGAGCCTGCTGTTCGCTTTAGGGCTGGCCATCTTTTTGGTGTACCTCGTTATGGCGTCCCAGTTTGAATCGCTGATTCATCCGTTTGTGATATTGCTTAGCGTGCCGCTGGCCCTGGTTGGAGCCATTCTGGCGCTCACGGTAACAGGTACTCCCATCAGCGTGATCGTGTTTATCGGCGTGATCATGTTGGCCGGTATTGTGGTTAACAACGCTATCGTGCTCGTGGATTTGATCAACCAGCTGCGTGATCAGGGCATGGAGAAGAAGCAAGCCATTCTGGAGGCTGGTCGCGCGAGATTGCGACCCATTGTCATGACAACACTGACCACAACGCTGGGACTGTTACAGCTGGCCCTTGGTGTTGGCGATGGCTCTGAGGTTCGCACGCCTATGGCAGTCACCGTAATTGGCGGACTGCTGTTCTCGACGCTCCTAACTCTGGTGGTTGTTCCAGTAATGTACGACGTATTGGCCAGCAAGCACCGTCGTAAAGCGGTAGTGGATAACGCCGACGCTGCTGTTGTGGGTTCACAGTCATGACTCCGGCAGAGTTTGCCATCAAACGGCCCGTTGCCATTTGCATGATTTTTGTTTCGTGTCTGGTATTGGGCGGGGTTTCCAGCAAGCTGTTGCCGCTGGAATACTTCCCAGAAGTGGATGTGCCGTTCCTGTTTATCGACATGCCGTACCCTGGCTCTACCCCTGAAGAAGTAGAAGAGTCAATTTTACGGCCGGCTGAAGAAAGCCTGTCCACCATCAAGGGTATTCAATTTATGAATGCCAACGCCAACCCGTCAGGTGCTCAGATATTTATGGCATTTGACTGGACGTCGGATCTAACGGCCAAAACGGTTGATGCACGGGAGCAGCTGGACGCTATTCGGGACGAGCTGCCTTCGGATCTGCGACGCATTAATGTGTTCAAGTTCAATACGTCTGACGCCCCGATTTTGCAGCTTCGCATCTCCAGCGATCGCAATCTTTCCGAGTCGTACGATCTGCTTAATCGTAATTTGGTTAAGCCTATCGAGCGTATTCCAGGAGTCGCGCGCGTAGAGCTGCAGGGTGTCGAGCCCAAAGAGATCAATATCGAATTGATCTCAGACCGGGTGGAGGCTGCGGGTATCGATTTGAATACCTTGAGCCAAACGCTGCAGTCCGCGAACTTTGCAGCTTCCGCTGGAACGATTGACGATACCGGTCGACGTTTCCGGGTCAATCCGATTGGAGACTTTGATACCGTTCAGCAGTATCGAGATTTGGTATTAGATACCAGCGGCACGCGCCTGGGCGATATCGCCGAGATAACGTTTTTGCCGGGTGAGCGTAACTACTCGCGTAATCTGGATCAGAATTACGCGGTGGGCGTGCAGGTCTTTAAAGAGCGCAACGCAAACCTGGTCAATGTAGCTGAGCAGGTGGTCGCTACTATACGGGAGGCTGGTGAACGGCCAGAGATGTCTGGTATCGCCATTATTCCCCTGGATGATCAGGCTGAGGGTATTTTGAGTTCCATCAGCGAACTACTTAAAGCTGGTCTACTAGGCGCGCTGTTGTCACTCATTGTTCTTTACTTTTTCTTGCGCAATTGGACTACCACCTTAATGGTGAGTCTGTCGGTTCCTATTTCCATCACCATTGCGCTGGGCTTTATGTATCTCACCGGCTTTTCGCTCAACGTTTTGTCCATGATGGGCCTGATGTTGGCTGTGGGAATGTTGGTGGATAATGCGGTGGTTGTCAGCGAGGCGATATTCACTGAACGGGAAAAAATGCCGGATGCGCCGGTAGAAGCTGCGCGACGTGGCATCTATTCCGTTGGTATGGCGGTGCTGGCAGGCACCATGACTACCATGGCTGTTTTCATGCCAAATATTTTCGGCGAGATGAATCAGATCAAGATTTTCTTGCAGCACGTTGCTGTGGCGATCTGTATCTCTTTGGC
>CAZVYE010000262.1:0-4714 GCA_964630895.1 uncultured Gammaproteobacteria bacterium
ATGGAGTTCGCAATAAACCCGAGCTGCTCCCACACACCTTCAAGCTCGTGCCAGGCGCTGTGATTGATAACGCTGCGGCCGCGGGAACCCAGCACAAGTGCCGCCACCACCACAGCCATGACACCGGAAACGTGCAGGTAGTGTTCGGCAACAATGAACGAAAGATAGGCAAGCGTCAGGGTAAGCGTGATCTTTGGAATAGGGGAGTCGCCAACGATGGTTAGCAGATAGCAAAAGACGCGGGCCAGCAGATAACCCACCACAACGCCGCCTAGAAATACTTTCAGGAATACGCCGATGCCACTGAGTACACCGGTATCGGTGCTACCCATAAGCATGGCGGACAAAATGGTAAATGCGACAATCGCGGTAGCGTCGTTAAACAGGCTTTCACCTTCCACCAGGATGGCCAGTCGCTTTGGTGCGCCCAAATCTTTGAAGATGGCTACTACCGCCACCGGGTCGGTGGCAGAAACGATGGCTCCGAGAAGAAAGCATGCCACCAGGGCGGTGCCGGAAATCTGCCAGATGCTCAGGCCTACGACGACCGTGGAGATGAGCAGACCGATGATGGCCAGGACTAAAATGGGTGCAATATCGTCGATGAGTCGGCGCACATCGATAGCCAGCGCAGACTCAAACACAAGGGCGGGCAAGAACACGAACAGAACGGTTTCCGACGTGATATCCAAAGCATGCAGCGCTTCGATAAAGTCGTTCAGCCAGCCTACGTTTGCGCTTGCTGGGATCAGGTGTTCGGAAAAGCCGATCAAGCAGCCAACAGCCGCAAGCATTACGGTGTACGGAAAGTTCAGGCGGTTGGCCAGTGGCCATACCAAAACGGCCATGGTCAGCAGGCCGCTAATCCCCAATACAGTCAACCAAGCGTGGTCCACGTGCCCCCCTTAATCGGCAAGTGTGCGCCAATTCTGGCAATAATTAGGGGCAGTATAGCAGTAGCTAGAGAAGCGCTTCGACTATTCTATTTCGGACTTCTGGTCGCGGCTCAAGAGTTGGCGAACGCCTTCCATGGGCTCAATTTCGTCCTGCACAATCTTATGCACAATTCGAGAAATTGGCAGGTCTACTTCATACTGGCGGCCAAGGCGTACCACTTCTTCAGCGGTCTTGACTCCTTCCACTACCTGTCCAATGTCCTGCAGTGCATCCTGGATGCTGGAGCCACGGCCCAGCGCCAGGCCAAAGCGACGGTTTCGAGAAAGGTCGCCGGTACAGGTTAGAACAAGGTCGCCAACACCTGACAGACCCATCAGGGTTTCGCGCTTTGCACCCATGGCATCGCTCAGACGCATCATTTCTGCCAGACCGCGGGTTATCAACGCCGCCCGAGTGTTTGCGCCCAGGCCCATACCGTCGGCGATACCAGTGCCGACTGCCAGTACGTTCTTGACTGCGCCGCCCAGCTCTGCGCCGATAATGTCGCTGCTGGTGTACGCGCGGAAATTTCCGTAATGAAATGCAGACGCCACAAACTCGGCAAAGTCTTCATCTTCACTGGCCACAGTCACCGCTGTGGGCCGATCCAAGGCCACTTCCTTTGCAAACGATGGCCCGGTCACTACGGCCAGTCCGCGACTATCGCCAAGGACGTCCGCGGCTACCTGATGCAGTAGTCGACCCGAACCCGGCTCAAACCCTTTGCTGGCCCAGGCCAGTCGGGCGCTGTCGCCCAGCATTGGTTTAAGCTTTGTCACCGTTTCTGGAAACGCATGGCTTGGTGTAACAACCAACACCAGGTCAGCATCCGTGACTGCCTCTTGCAGGTCTGCGCAAGGCGTGAGGGATTCCGGAAACGGAATGCCAGGCAAGTAGCGGGCGTTCTCACCCGCTGCTGCCATTTTTTCTACATGACTATGATCCCGGCCCCACAGCATAACCCTGTGTTCGGCGCGTGCCAGTTGCATGGCCAGGGCGGTTCCCCAGGAACCAGCTCCGATAACAGCGACCCGGATCGTCATGTTTGTGCTATTTACGCTTCGCCGTTGGCGGTAGCAGATTCTTCTGACTGACGACGCATTTGCTCAGCGTACAGTTGGTCAAAGTTGACCGGCTGCAACAACAACGGATGGAAACCACCGTGAGCAACCATGTCAGAAATCTGCTGACGAGCGTACGGGAACAAAATGGTTGGGCAGTAAGCACCCAGTGTGCCTTGCAGCTGCTGTGGCTCAAAGCCCTTGATGCCAAAGATGCCAGCTTGCTGTACTTCTGCCAAGTACGCGGTCTTGTCACCCAGTTTGCAGGTAACGGTAACAGTCAAAGTAACTTCGTACAGGTCGTCAGCCATGTTCTGGACACGCTGCGCAAGGTTCAGCTTGATTTCTGGCTGAACGTTCTCACGGAAAATTTCCGGTGCTGCCGGCGATTCAAAAGAAACATCTTTCAGATATATCTTCTGAACTACAAAGCTTGGTCCGTTCGCTGCCTGATCGGCACCTGCGTTGGTTTCTGGAGTTTGATTTTCTGCCATGGGTTTATCCTAAGATCTTATGAAAAAATTTGGGCTGCACTATTTGCGGACCAGGGGCAAGTTTTCGCCAGTCCATTCGGCAATTCCGCCTTTGAGCCAATGCACCTGCTTAAAGCCGGCTTTGACCAGTTTGGAACAAACACCGGCCGAGGTTTGCCCGTTTCGGCAAACGATGGCAACCGGGCGCTCCTGGTAGCGGCTTAATGGTTTGGTTTGCGGATCGGCCTGCGACGCAGTTACGTGCTTGGACCCGACTATATGGCCACTTTCAAATTCATTAATGGCACTGACATCGATAATCCCGATGTTGTCATCATTAATGAGGCGCGTGAGTTCGTTGGGTCGCAGCTCTTTATAGCCACGCGAACGTTTAGCTAGCTCGGTAAAAATCAACGCGAGCAGCAAGCCGATAAAAGTCAGGCTTAGGAATGGGTTATTGCCGATAAATTCGGGTAGGCGTTCCAACATCGTGATACGTTTATTCTTCTGGGCCGGTGCGCTATCTTTCTCGAATGATTGACTTACGAATAATTGTTCTAATTCGCAGTGCTGCCAAGTGTGCAAGAAATGGTGCCAATCGAACGGTATTCAAGGCATCCGCAAAATTTGGGGGCGCAGCATAGCTGACCTGGATGACTAAGGCAAAGAAGAAATCAACTCTGATCGGGCTTTACAGCGCGCTATTTAGCGTTTCTTGCTGTATTTCCACCGTGGTTACGGCGCAGGAAGAAGACCCGGAAAAGGTAGCGCAGCAAATCGAAGCGATTCAATCGGAGTTATCGCAATTGCAGGCTGATATCGACAAAGAGCTTGCGCGAGAAGACCAGGCGCTGGCCCAGTTGGCGCAGTCTGAGCGAGAGTTGGGAGAGGTTCGCCGCCAGCTGCGAGATCTGGATGTGCAGGCGCAGGCGCTGGAGCAGGAGTTTGCAACGCTCAATGCAGAGCACGAAGCATTGAAGCTGAAAGTTGCTCAGTCCCAGGAGAAATTGGCAGGCCAACTGCGCGCTGCTTATCAAACCGGACGCCAGCCTGCTTTGCGCGCTTTGCTTGAGCAGTCTGATCCGGCGCTATTGGCCCGCCAAATGCACTATTTTCGCATTATGAGTGGCGCAAGAACTGAGCTCATTGCGCAAGGCATGGCGGATATCGCCGCGCTCCAGGAGCTGGAGCGAAAGGTGGCTTCTAATCGTGTCGCCATTGAACTTAATCGTGCCAGCATGCGATCGCAGGAGCAGGAATTGATTTCGGCCAAGCAATCCAGAGATACGGCGCTGGCGAACCTGCGGCAGTCTATTGCCAGCAAGCGCGACGAGGCCGGCCGACTCTCTGCCGACGAAAAGAAGCTATCCGAGTTGTTGGCTCGGTTGCAGGACCTGTTTGCGGATATACCGGGCAATCTGGATCAGGCCGCAACTTTCCAGGCGGCCAAAGGCGGGCTTATTTGGCCGGTAAATGGAAAGATCCGTTTAGGGCCTGGACAACGCAAAGACGACGGCACCAATTTGTGGGGCATGCACGTGTCAGCGGGAAACCAAGCCGAGGTACGGGCCATTCACCATGGGCGGGTGGTTTATGCCGATTGGCTGCGTGGTCTGGGCCTGCTCGTAATAATCGACCACGGTGACGACTTTATGAGCCTGTACGGCTTTAACGAAGCGCTTTACAAGGATGTTGGCGACTGGATAAGCCCAGGCGAAGTCATCGCGGAAGCGGGTGTGCGCAGCGTTCAGGATGAGCCAGGGATCTATTTTGAGCTTCGTCAATCAGGTGAACCTATTGACCCCAGGCCCTGGTTAGCCAAGCGATAACGTTATTAGAAAACCTCTAGTACTGAGACTCAGGTAGATACACAACGAGCCCGTCGTGAATTTCGCTCAGATTAAGCTGGCAGCTTAGTCGACTGTTGTCCCCAGGTTCTGCTGCAAACTTGAGCATTTCTACTTCCAGTGGTTCGGCATCGGGGAACTTACTGCGGCCGCCTTCTTCTAACATGACGTGACAGGTTGCGCAGGCGCAGCCACCGCCGCACTCGGCCTCTATTCCTGGCACACCGTTGCCCACGGCAACTTCCATTAGAGTTTGGCCGGATTCGGCAGCCACTGCGTGCTGTTGCCCGTCGGCCTCAACAAAGGTGATTTGAATCATTTTTTAGGTTGCTCTTATGTCGGTGCTTGTTGCTTTGGATGGGGTCTGGCTTGTGAAAAGGCAAGAATTTGTCAATTG
>CAZVYE010000263.1:0-4681 GCA_964630895.1 uncultured Gammaproteobacteria bacterium
CGGGTTCTGAAAATGTCACGTTAACATTTGGCGTTGGCGAATTTGCCCAAGGCCAATCTGTAGGAGCTTGGATGTCCCGGATAGACGAGGCCATGTATACAGGCAAGCAGGCGGGCAGAAATCGCGTTATAGCCGGTTGAGTTGAAGCATTTTGCGCTTGCTTCGCTTACACTAGAGGTTACAGAAACGGGCGGGAGATTTATATGGAATCACTACATCAATTACTGGATCGGAAAGGGCGCGATATATACGCAGTTGGCCCGGACGATCAGGTATATGACGCCATCCATAAAATGGCCGAAAAAGAAGTCGGCGCTTTATTAGTCATGCAAGACGATAAGTTAGCCGGGGTTATTTCGGAGCGGGATTATGCGCGCAAAGTGATCTTGGAAGGTAAGGCGTCCAAAACTACTCCAGTCGCAGAGATCATGAGTAGTGAGGTGATTACTGTCTCCTTAAGCGATAGTGTTGATGAGTGTTTGCGCCGCATGACAAAACACCGCATCAGACACCTGCCGGTGGTTGATGGCGAAAAGGTAGTTGGCGTGTTGTCTATTGGTGACCTGGTCAAAGCCAAAATGGTGGATCAACAACACCAGATTGAAAGTTTGGAGCAATATATCAGCGGATAAATTGCGCTGAGGGCTGGTCTTAAATCACACCCATCAGCACGATGACACCCGTAAACGTCAGGCCAACCCCGATGAATTTGGCTTTGCTCATGGGCTCGCGTAGTACCAGCCAAGCCAAAAGAACTATAAAAATACTTGCTGTTTCGTTTAGCACGGAGGCTATTGAAGCCAGCGTATATTTATAACCTGCCAACCAAAGGATTAAGGATAGGTAGGTGCCTAAAATGCTGGCTAGTATGATGGCATTCCACCTATGGGGCTGACGCAGTTCTGCATGGAGGCGGCCCAAATCATTGCGCCAAAGGCTGTATAGCAACATGCCAACCTGTCCTGCAATCAAGCGAGCTGCAACGATCCAGAGCAGTGAATGGACTTCTAAGATGGGTTTGACCATCACAACGCCTGCGGCCATCAAAAACACGCCTGCGATTCCTGCAAGTATGCCCGCAGTTAACGCTTTACTGTCCACCTCTCTATTCGGCTGTCGATAGCTGACCATCAGAACGCCAAATAAGACCAGGACAAACCCGCTCCATTGCCACCAAGAAAGCCGCTCCCCCAAAAAAATGTAGGAAAGCAAAATTACGGAGGGGCTAAAAAGACTGCCTACAATGCCGGTGCGGGCCGCACCGATGGTCTTGAGTGCTTCCAGATACAGGGTGTCTGCAATTGCGATTCCGATTACGCCGCTGACGATGACAATAAGCCAGTCCGTTTGAGAGAGACTGGGAAATCCGGCACCGTCGAACAACAGCACGGTGGGAATGATAGCGGCTATGGCTATGCCGTTTTTGGTAAGATTCAAAGCATAGGGGCGCATGCTCTCCCCACTGCTTTTGAATATGATGACGGCGATGGCCCAAACCAGCGCGCTGCCTAGCGAAAATAGCTCCCCTTTGCCCAAGATGTTGCTCGCCTAGGCGCTTACATCTGGTTCATTGCGAAGTACGGCTCGCGCATACAGTCGCTTCAATTGCACATGCAGTTCTTCTGAGTTTGCCACTGGTTCGTCAAACGCCATACGCACCGCATGCTGCTTTTCCTCGCCATAACACACCACGTCCATACCCAGCCTGTCGAGGCTGACCACGCGGCAAAAATCCGTATAGTCCTGATCCAGCACATTGCGCGCTATCTTGACCAGTTCGGTATGATGTCGGTCAATGAGTTCGTGAATAAGCCAGGGTGCAACCTCTCCTAATGGATCAGGTTTGGCCGCACGATAATCCACCGCGTCCAGCCAGATTGCTCTGCCGTTGCCAGGTATAAAGCGAACGCCTTGGACATCCAGCTGAAAAAAACTCAGTCCCTTCTGTTCAATATACTCGCGCGCATCGGGGTGACGTTTTAAGTATTCCTCGGCCAAACCACTAGGGTCCTGCATGGGTTTAGCTTCACCCAGCAATGTCAGGCGTGGTGTGTACAGTGCTTCGTGTTCGGCTAAGTGGGCGTTGATCAACAACGAGGCCCGAGGGTTTGCCTTCAGGTAGCGGTAGTGTTCTGCGTTCTCGTTCAGTAGTACGACGACGTCGCCACCACTCAATGGCAAGTAATCAATTACCGAGCCGTACGGGTATCCGCCGTCTGTCGCAATCGTCGAGATTACTCCATGATAATTGAAGTTCACCAGTGTTTTCGCCAGTTCGGCTACTTCCGGTTTATTCGACATACCCCTCTAGATCCCATGCTGCTATGGCTACTGCGACGAGTAGTCACCAGAGCAGAGTATGGAAGGGAATGGGGCCAAACTCAAGCAACCGTATGATTGATGTTATTTAATATAACGCTGGCGTTTTTGCCGTAGTTGTCTTATGTTATGCGCCGTCGCGGTGCTTCAGGTGGGATGCCGCGCAGTTCAGGCCATCATAAGAAGCCTTAAGGCTCGTGGTCCTCACACAAAATCGGCACGTATCTATGCTTGCAGCGACTTGGATCAGTGTATTGGCGCTCGCGGGTTCGCTGAACTGCGAGCCGGTTCCAGAGCTCGTGCTTGGCAAGTCACAGTTTGCGGCCCTTGAATCACCTACGCTTCTGACCACCAGTGAAGATGCTGGTTTTTCCCAGTATATCAACGCCGAGTGCCAATCAGACCCGTCCGAGGCCCAGCCCCGCACTCCCCAGCGAGATCAGTGGTACCGGTTTCGAATCGATCCAGTAGATGGAGATTTGCAGAGCTGGCGCTTGCGAGTGCCCCTTTCGGCCAGCTCTGAGGCGTGCGTACACTGGCCGCTACGTGCTGGCTACAAAAGTCAATGTGAAACACGTTCTGCCAATGAGCTATCTGCCGCTACGGCGCACTTCGCGGCACCCTCAGAGATATTGTTAGCTAAAGCAATTGTCCTGCACCGCAGCAGCCATTCGCCTATCGCAGCGCCACCAGCCATGGTGCACGAAGAGTGGATTCAGCGCAGACAGCAAAGCGAGCGCTGGTTTGCAGGAATGATTGTTGGGTGGTTGGTGACGGTTGCTTTGTTATGTTTTATTGCCTGGTTGTATCAGCGGCTTGCAGGGTATCTCTACTTTGGGTTGTTCCAGCTGTTTGCAGGTGCCAGCATAGCTTCGATCTCGGTAAGCCAGGTTTGGACCGGCCTGGCACCAGACTCGTCAGTTGATCGAGTGTTCGTTGCATTGGCCTTGTTCGGCTGTGCGAGCTTGTCGTTGTTTCAACGCAGCTATTTGCGTTTGGACCGACTTTTTACTGGCAGCTTTTTAAATGCGCTGTCACTGGCAAGTCTGGCCATGTTTATTGTACCGGCACTGCTGAGCCTGGTGTTCCAACAAGTGCCCGCACGGATTGCCGCTGCAGCTATGGTGCTGGGAGCGTGCTGCGTGGCAAGCATAACCATTGCCTATCTGTTTTCTGGGTCCCGTCGAGCGATTTATTTGACCCTGTCTTTAGGCGCGCTGCTGATTGCGCTTATATGGGCAGGATTGGGCTTATTGCTGTTGCAACACGCTTGGCTGCTTCCCGCCGGCTGGGTAGCAGCGGCTGGCGCAATTATTGCGCCCATTGTGCTCACTTTGGGTCTATATCGTCATTATCAGGTCCTGGCAAAAGAAAGAGACAGCGCAAGGGAAGCACTTAATTCAGAGCAGCGTCTCGCAGTCTTGCGCAGCCATTATTGTCGCACCACTGGATTACCAAAACGGGGTCGGCTTGCGCATCTGTTCTCAAAGCTAACCCGTGCAGGTGACGGGCGGCCAACCACTGTGGGTGTTTATCTTATTAATCTGGACAAGCTCTCTGAGTTTCGACGTCAGCACGGCAGAGAAAACCTTGAGAGCGCCATGAATCAGTTGGTAAGCAATCTACGTGAGGGAATGGATTCGGGCCAAATCATGGGCCGACTGGATGACTGGGAGTTGGTTGCGGTGGTGCCGCAGCACGGTGATCCAGATGAATCAGAAGAACGACTAGAACAAGCGGGGCGCAACATCCTTTCTTGTATCGCAACGCCAATTGCTTTTGGCGGTGCTACCCACTGTTTCACAGCCAGTATCGGTATGGCCGTATGGCCGGGCGATGGGCGGTCGTTTGAGGAGTTACTTACCCAATGCGATTCTGCGTTATATGAGGCGCAAATTGCTGGCGGGGATTGTTTGCGGAGTTTCAGCGAGGCGACCCATGCCGAGCGCAGCGGTCGTTTGGAGATGCTTGAAGATTTGGCTCAGGCCACTGAGCTTGGCCAGCTGGATGTCCACTATCAGCCAGTGCATGATGCAGCGACCGGGGAGCTGTGTGGCTTGGAGGCGCTGATGCGCTGGCGCAGGCCCGGTTTTGGACTGGTGATGCCAGGGGTGTTTATTGCCGCTGCGGAAAATACGGATTTGATAGCGCCGATTGGGGAATGGCTGGTTGCAAAGGTGCGGGACGATTTTAAACGCATAGACGCGGCCGGACTGACTGAGTTGCCGGTGGCAATAAATATTTCGCCGAAGCAGCTCACTACCAATGCCTTTACCAATAAGCTGCTGGCCATGATCGAAGCAGAGCAGATTCAGGCCAACCGGCTGCAGTTGGAAATCACTGAAGACAGCCTGGTAGAAAA
>CAZVYE010000264.1:0-4671 GCA_964630895.1 uncultured Gammaproteobacteria bacterium
TCGATTTCTTTATCGAGGAAAATATAATGAAATCAATTAAAAACAGTATTTTGTTAATGTCAGGTATGATGCTGCTTACTGTTCTGGCTGCCTGCGTGACCATCAATGTCTATTTTCCGGAGGCTGCTGCGGAAGAGGCCGCTGATCGATTTATTGAAGGTGTCATTGGTCCAGAAATGCAGGACCCAAGAGAGACCGGTATGTTTCTGCAAAAGGACAAGAATGCTGCGTCCTATGTTGCTGCATTTGCCGTGGGCGCGGCAGACTTCGTGCTCCCGGCGGCTCACGCCCAGGTTGACATCGATATCAATACGCCAGCGGTGCGAGCGATTCAGGACAAAATGTCCAATCGTTTTGAACAAACGCTACGGGCGCATTTTGATACCGGCGCGATTGGCTTTACCAACGACGCAAGAATTGCCATCCGTGACCTAAGCGCGGTCTCGCTGAGAGATCGCAGTAGCTTGCAAGCCGCGGTCGCCGATGACAACAACGACCGCGTGGCAGTATATCGGGAAGTTGCTGTAGCAAATGGACATCCGGAATGGACAGATCAGATTCGCGCCACGTTCGCAGAGCGTTGGGTAAAGAATGCGCGACCAGGATGGTATTACCAAAATGCACAGGGCGACTGGGTTCAGAAATAGAGAATTGGCCGATTTGCGTGGCTAGTTTATAATTCAGCGCTATTTACTCAGACCGGCCGCTTGCGGCCGGTTTGTCGTTTGTATTCAACTTATTTACAGGCCGCCCGTGGCACGTCGCAGAAAAAAAATAGACCAAACCCCATTTGAATGTGTCATCGAGGACCTGAGTCATGATGGCCGCGGCGTTGCGCGTGACGATGGTAAAACGATCTTTGTCCATGGCGCCCTGGCTGGCGAACGTGTCATGGTTAAACGCACCGCCAAGCGCCGCCAGTTTGATGAGGGGGTCGCAGTAGAAATTCTTGCAGCGGCACCTGACAGAGTTGATCCGAAGTGTCCGCACTTTGGTGTGTGTGGTGGTTGTGCGCTGCAGCATTTGGAAGCGGATGCGCAAATTGCTGCTAAACAATCGGTGCTAGCGGCTAACTTCGCGCGAATCGGCAAAGTGACACCGGAATCCTGGCTTGAACCCCTTGTTGGAGATCGCTGGGGCTATCGACGGCGGGCACGCTTGAGTGTGCGTCACGTACCAAAGAAAGGTCGGGTGTTAGTCGGGTTTAGAGAGAAAGCGGGCAGATTCGTGGCCGACATGGAGATTTGCCACGTATTAATCCCTGAGGTTGGAATGCGCATTGATGCGTTAGCCACCTTGATCGATTCGCTGGAGATTCGTGACCAGATACCCCAGGTGGAAGTGGCCGCGGGCGATAACGCGACCGTGCTTATCTTTCGACATATGGTGCCCTTAAGCGATGCTGATAAGAGCAAGTTGCAACAGTTCGCGCAGTCCACTGGCTTGAAGATTTGGCTTCAGTCCAAAGGACCAGACACTATTGTGCCTTTGACCGAAGACGACGCAACCAGCCTGTTTTTCAGTCTGTCCACACAAGATCTCAGCTATCGATTCTCACCGAATAATTTTGTGCAGGTAAATGCTGATATGAATCAGCGCATGATTGACCTTGCCATTGAAAAGCTAGCATTGAATTCAGATCATGAAGTGTTGGATCTATTCTGTGGGCTAGGCAACTTCACGCTTCCCATAGCTCAACAGGCCAAACATGTTCTTGGTATTGAGGGTAGCGCGGAGTTAATTGAGCTCGCTCGCGAGAACGCCAGCAAGAATAAGATTGGCAATGCCGAGTTTGCAGTGGCCGACTTAACCGAGCCCGCCTCTCAGGAGCTGTTTTCCAAAACCCAATTTGATCGTATTTTGATCGATCCGCCGCGTTCTGGTGCCATGGAAGTAATGGGCGTATTAAATGCCAAGCGACTGGTATATATCTCCTGTCACCCTGGTAGTCTTGCACGAGACGCTGGTTTGTTGGTCCATGAGCACGGCTACCGACTGGTGGAGGCTGGGGTTATGGACATGTTTCCCCATACGGCGCACGTCGAAAGCATCGCTGTGTTTGAGCGAGATTAGGCATGGCGGTCGAAATCGAACGCAAGTTCTTGTTGAAGAACGAAGATTGGCGCCACGAAGTTGATCGCAGCGTGCCCATGCGACAAGGTTATTTGGGCGGGGATAAATCTTCCGTACGCGTGCGGACCAGTGGGCAAGACGCATGGCTCAATATCAAGTCTTTGGATATGGGTAGAGCCAGGCTCGAATTTGAGTACAAAATTCCTATCGAAGAGGCCGATGAGTTGCTGGACCAGCTTGCCAGTGGTCCGTGCGTAGACAAGATTCGACATTACGTCGCGAGAGATGGCCTGCTGTGGGAAATCGATGAGTTCCAAGGTGCCAATGGGGGACTGATTGTGGCCGAGGTGGAATTGACGCGGGTCGACCAGGTGATACCGCAGCCTGATTGGCTTGGCACAGAGGTGACCGATCAGGAGCGCTATTACAATGTTCGGTTGGCGCGGCACCCCTATAGTGACTGGGAAGACAAAGCATGAGCTATTTATTCATCGGCCTGCAGGGCACAGAAATTAGTGCTGAAGAGGCAGAATATCTGGTGCGGCCGGAAGTGGGTGGCGTTGTATTGTTTGCGCGAAATGGCACATCCCCTGCTGCGGTATCGGAGGTTGTGCGCAAGATTCGAGCTGTCCGTGCCGATTTGATCATCACCATAGACCAGGAGGGTGGTAGGGTGCAGCGAGTGAAAGAATCGCCATGTGCACCGTTGCCGCCGCTCAGACGTCTGGGAAAGTGTTTCGATGAAGATCCGGATGAGGGTCTGCACCTGACATATCAGCATGGCTTTGCCATGGCCCGAGAAATGGCGCTTTTGGGTGTTGATATGAGCTTTGCACCGGTGTTGGACATTGATGGTGGCTGCGCGGTTATCGGTGATAGAGCGTTTCATGGTAACGCCGATGCAGTAAAGGATTTAAGCCGTGCTTATATTAAAGGCATGCACGCGGGAGGCTTACCAGCCTGTGCCAAGCACTTCCCTGGTCACGGCAGCGTGCGTGAGGACACGCATCTTGAAAAAGTAGTGGATGATCGGAGTTTTTCAGACATCGCTATTACGGATCTAAAACCCTTTACCGCGGCAATTCGCCAAGGAGTGGATTCAGTCATGATGTCCCACGTGGTTTATCCGCAAGTGGATAGCGTACCCGCAGGATTTTCCTCAAAGTGGATTCAGGAGATTCTACGTGAGCGAATCGGCTTCGATGGCGTGGTGATTACTGATGATCTCGGCATGCAGGCGGCGGCACAGCTTGGTGGGTTGCAGGATCGGCTTGTTGCAGCTTTGGCTGCTGGCTGTGACGTGGCCCTGGTATGCGAACCAGAACACGTGGCGGAAATCATGCGCTGCGATCTGCCACCACCGCAAACAGAATCGCGGGTTGAACGGCTGCGCGATCGCACCAATCTAGTAGCACCGGACACAGATTCAGGTATATCAGCGGCCTACGCGGATGATGTGGAGTTAGAACTGGCTCGGGCTGCTTTGGAAGAGTTAAGTGAGACCAACTAGTTTGTTATGAATAATATTCTTGATTCCATGAAGGGCTGGGTGCGCGAGGTAGGCTTGCAACCGTGGATTTTCGAAGCGTTTGGGGTGATTTTCCTAAGCCTGCTGTTCGACATGCTTCAGCGCATAGTTATGCGCCGCCTTGAGCGCACGGTCAGCAAGACCAATAACCGCTGGGACGACGCTGTGATTGGCGCGTTAATTAAGCCATTAAGCTTTTTGATCTGGGTGTTTGGTATCTCACTGGCGGCAGAAATTACCTTTCGCCACGGAGATGATCGAAGCTTAATCAGTTGGGCTCACCACGCCTGGCAAATCGGACTGATTGTTTCTGTCATCTGGTTTTTCCTTGGATTGATCAAGGGCGTTGAACGAAAGTTTATTGCTGATGCGCGCTCGGGTGATAGCAATGTGGATGAAACCACGGTAGACGCCCTGGCTAAGCTGGCAAAGATATCTATTACCATTACCGGTACGCTGGTTATATTGAGCGAACTGGGCGTAGATGTAGGCGCTGTAATGGCCTTTGGCGGTATCGGTGGGCTGGCGGTGGGTCTTGCTGCGAAGGATTTGCTGGCAAACTTCTTTGGTGGCCTGACGATTTACCTGGACCGGCCGTTTAAAGTGGGCGATTGGGTTTCCAGTCCAGACCGTACGATCGAAGGTACGGTTGAGAAAATAGGTTGGCGGCAAACCATGATTCGGAAATTCGATAAGCGGCCTATTTACGTCCCCAACGCCACTTTCACGACGATTGCGGTGGAAAACCCTTCCCGTATGACCCATCGGCGGATTTACGAAACAATTGGCGTGCGCTATGACGATGCAGAGAAGGTCGCCAGCATTGTGCAGCAGATTGAAGAGATGCTCCGCAACCATGAAGACATCGATACGTCCCAGACCCTAATCGTAAATTTCAACGCATTTTCAGAGTCTTCTCTGGACTTCTTTGTTTACACCTTTACCAAGACAACGGACTGGGTTACCTATCACGAAGTAAAGCAGGACGTGCTGTTGCGTATTGAGCAAATCATTTCTAGCGCCGGTGCGGAGATTGCGTTTCCAACTTCAACGTTGCATATGGCCAAACC
>CAZVYE010000265.1:0-4667 GCA_964630895.1 uncultured Gammaproteobacteria bacterium
ACACAACTATTCGAAGCTATCGGAAAACAGCATATTCGGTGCCTGCGGCGCGTCGGTCAATGATATGGCCAGGCTGCCGCTGTCATAGATGTCGTTGTTATCCTGTGACGTGGTTTCTATGCGATAAGAAATATCGAAGGTGGATTCCGTAGTTGCCACCGGTGCCCTCGCACTGAAGACAAAATCTGAGTTGCCCATTGGTATAGAGCCGGAGCTTGCGGTACAGCGCACCAGGGGCTTTTGCCCGTCGGTAAAGTCAGCAGTTACAACACAAGCCCAGCCTTCCGCCGTTTCCAGGACACTCAGACTATCGCCACCGTTTTCCAGCTTGAAGTAGAGGGTTGGATAGGCCGCGTGATCAGGTCCTCCATTCTGCACCTGCATGGCAACTTCGACAACTTCGCCGTGCTGTGCAGAGCTTGGGGCCAGCGTTGTGAAAATCGCTAAGTCAGCGGTTTCCGCGATGGTCGTGGTTCTACTAACTTCATTATTTCCGCTTTCGATATCGACGTAAGAAATCGGCGGAGTCAAGGTCGCCGTAGACACAATAGTCGTGGGCTGATCAACACCAGTAAACGTCAACAAAGCCGAGGCCACATAATCGGAATTGGCAGCGATCGTCTGAAGCGCCTCGCAGGTAACGAGGTGTCCAGACTGGGTGCAAGACCACTGCGATGCATTCACGAAGAAGCTAACCGGTAGAGTGACCTGCGGGTCCAAAGCAATATCGACTATCGTTCCACCCGGAACAGCGGTGTTAGTCAGGTTGGCAAGATTGAGATGATAGCCCAGTCTCTGATTGATCCCATAGCTCTGAAATCTATCCGACAGTGTCACGGCCAGATCAACCGGCGTGGAGACCAGGCCCTCCTGCTGTTCAAACGCACCTGCGTCGTAGGGAGTAGAAGGATTGGCGTTGATAAAAACTGGTCGAACCTCCGCGTCAAAATCTTCCAGCATCAAGCTGTTTAAGTTGCGGCGCGTTATGCCCTGGTCTGTACACAGGTCTACCGCCTCGCCGGACCGGACCAAGCGCAGGTTATCTGAACCGATATCCACGAAACCCGGGCTAGCGCCTTCCACAATATTGCCTAGCAGGCTGGACGTACCGGGGGTATCCGCAATCTGTGCCAAGGAAGACACATAGGCGCATTCCACCAGGACTTCTGGGTTGTAATCATTGCCAATGCGAGAGGGATCAAACAAGTCACCCGCTTCCACAACAATAGAATTAACATGCTCAATACGTGCGCTGTTTGATCCGGCACGGATGAGCGCTGCAAACGATGAACTGTTACCGGCCAGCGTGCTGTGCACATTGGAAAAGCGTCCCGCGGCCATGATGGCTTCCGCGTCCGTGCCGCCGCTGTCGAAGTCACGAGTGGTATCGGTTAGTACGCTATTGAAAAAGTCTAGAGAAGCGGTGGTTGCGATATAGAAGGCTGCACCGGCTGCGTACTGTCGCTCATTCTCGAACGCACAGCCGTCCACGCGGGTAATTTTGCTGCGTTTAACAAACACGCCGTTCAACATCCCGGCAGCGCCATTACCCAAATAAAGGGCACCACCCTGACCGGCAAAGCTATTGGCGGTGCTGATGCAGCCAAAAAATCCGTCAGAGGTTCCGCGAGCGATATTGTTGTCCATGGTGGCGCAACCAAGAGGTTCCGAGTTGGTGCAAGCTGGCGTCGAGGCCATCAAGGAAAAACTGGCGTTATCGGTCGCAAACACGCCTGCGCCCTGTTCCGCGGTGTTGCTGACAATATGTCCATTGATCAGGTTCACACTAGTCCCTGACCCGGTGGCGAAGATAGCGCCGCCGCGTCCCCAGATATCCTTATAACGATCTTTCACAAAGGCGAGATTCTGACGAAACACGATCTTGCTACCGCGGTTGCCAAGGTTAATCGTAGTGCCTCCGAAGGCAACTACGGCACCGCCCACGATACCTACAGACGTGCCGTCCAGTTCACTGTCACTGTTTCTACTAAATTCGCTCAACAGTCTGTCGTCTGCGCGATTGGAGATGAATTCCACCACGCCCGGTTCTAAACTGGTGACATTGCAGTCGTCTAGATAGAGCGCGCCAGCCATAATGTCCGCTCGGTTTTCCTCAAAAGTGCTGCGCCCAATACCGACCTGTGCATTGCGGCAGTGAATCGCTCCACCGCGCGCGGCGGTGTTACTAAACAGTCGAGTGCCCTCCTGAATCTGGACGGATGCGCCAAAGCTACCGTCCAAATGGATCGCGCCACCAGAATCAGCGAGGTTCGCCACCAGTTCCGAACGAATAATTCGCACATCTGCGCCACCAGCAATACGCATGGCACCTCCGGTTGTCGCGTGGCCCCCGCTTAAAGTGATGTCCTGAAACAGAATATCCGTGTTGACCCCCAAACCGCTGGTGAAGTTGAAGAGCCGACCTTCGGTTTCCAAAGGTGCTGTGGAACGCAGCAAGCTGCGGTCATTCAGATTGACTGAGCCACCGCACCCCTGATAGCCCCCGGAAAACGTAATATTGCGATTGTGGACATCCACAGGTTCCGACAGCAGATAGGTTTCCACAGACCGACCGTTGAGGTTGATCCGCAGAGTCGCTCCGGTACCGACCGAGTCGACTGCCTGTTGCAGATCATTAAAGTCACAATTGGCGCCGCCGCCAACACTTGCCTGCTGCGCCACGGAGTGGCCTGCAGCGAATAACATGATAATTGCCAAGAGTCTCATATTGACCTCCACTAATTGATGATTAGCCACAGCATTGCTGGGGCATTCAAGGGGTCAATACGGCGGGAATTGAACAATTCCGACAAAGAATTTAACTATTTATTTTGTAGGAAATCGTCGATTTTGCGGCAAAAGCAAGTTTTTTAGTGCACTTGGCAGTGCTGTTGCACTCAGCGATCGGAACTATCTGGGTAAGAACAAGCTGCTCTCTAGTCATGGCATAGCAGGCGGTTGCCTGGTACCTGTTTACGATGGTCAAAAGGAGAATATCAGGCGGGTTCGCAGGCTTTTAATACTGCATTGAGATGGTCCTGGTCCGGGCTGGTTTCAAACGCACCCTTTGCGAACAGTGCTCTGGCCTGATCACAAAGCCCCGCTTGAACACTGGCTTCAATGCCAAGGCTCAGAGCCTCCAGGGCTTTTGGGTTGTCATTGGACATCTCTTCCAAAAAGGTAGTGGCAGCCTCTGTCGCGGTTTCGGCAGCAGCGTCATAATCTCTATTTCGTAGCATAGCGCGAGCTAATTCTGTCTGTACTGTGGCGGTGAGGGTATGGTTTGCGCCAAACTCTTCCATACGCAGTCTGAGGCTTTTCTCCAGTAGCGGCCATGCAGCGTCCAGGTTGCCAGTTTCTGTATATATACGAGCCAATGGGACCGCAATGTAGGCTGTTCGCACATGGTCCTGGCCATAAGTATCCTGATAAACCGCCAGAGTGTGTGTTAAATGTTCTTCGGCCTCAACATAACGTTCGAGTTCAACAAACAAGGCCCCTAAATTTGCCCGAGCTCGGGCTGTAGAAACACTGTCTGCGCCATACAATGTGGTTGCGTTGTCAACCGCTTCAGACAGAGGCTCCAAGGCTTGTTGTGCACGTCCAGTTTGAGTCAAAGCATCGCCCAGATTCGTGAGCACAAAGTTTCTTAATCGGAGATTGGGTTCTGGCGCACTGTCCATGACCTTAAGAATCTCATTGTCCAGGGCTACGGCAGCTTGGTAATCGCCCATCATGCTGTGGGCAATGGCCATATTTACTTGTGATTCCAAGACAGGCGTAGAACCCGGTCCGTAATGGGACTCTCTTAGCTGCGCTGCGCGGCGGGCGTTATTCAACATGCTTTCAAAATCGCCAAGTCGCAAATCCAAAGCGGCTAGATTTTGGTAGCTTTGAGACAGACGATAGTCGTCTTCTCCCAAGTGTTTTCTGCGAATCGACACGGCACGCAAAAAGAGCTCACGAGCCGCTTGCGTTTCTCCCTGGTGTTTCATGGTGTTGGCAAGCGAATCAAGCGGGGAGGCGAGCCGGATGTGCTCTGGTCCCAAAAAGGCCTCCAAATTGCTTATCACTCGTTCTAGTCGCTGCTGAGCCTCGGCATACTGTTCTCGATTGAGCTGGAATATGCCATAGCTGAGTTCGGCCAGTTGTATGTCCAGGATGTCTGCATTGTCTGCCTTCGCATAGAGGCCAAGCGCGGTTTCATACTCTTCGCTTGCTGCCTCGAACTGGGTTTGATCTCGTTTGATCTGGGCTGCGAGTAGCGCCGTTTCGGCTGACAGCAGGGGATTGTTGCAACAGTCTGGTTTGGCCTGAATTGCACGAGATTCTTCAACCGCATTCCAGGCATCTTCGAAGCGTTCTAATCGGTCCAGTGCTCGGGCAACCGCCAACCAGGACTCTGCTTGATCTGATGACGTTGGCAGCCGCAACGCAAGATCTCGGGCCTGTTCTGCCAGTATCAGTGACTCTTGCAAGTCTCCAATATTCCCATACACACTGGCTAACACCAGTAGCATTTCAAACTGGACGTCAGGTGTATCCGCTAGCTGTATTTCCAAATCATTAGCTGCTCGCTTCAACAAGACGCGTAAGTCCGTTTCAGAACCCTCCGCTGTCGTCGGATCACTGCTTTGCATGATGTCAGTCAGAAAGTCTGTGACCTG
>CAZVYE010000266.1:0-4665 GCA_964630895.1 uncultured Gammaproteobacteria bacterium
CAGCTTTACCGCTATCAGAAGACTTTCATACACAGCAAAATTTTCTGCGTAGACCGCTCACTTGCGTGCGTGGGATCACCTAACCTCAATCAACGGTCTATGCGCAAGGACGACGAGGCGTGCCTGCTGGTCGCCCATCCAGGCACGGTAGATATTTTGCTAGAACACTACAAAGAAGACCTGGCTCACTGCGAAACCGTCACCCTGGAGAAGTGGAGAGAACGCCCGCTTTGGAGGCGCATTGGCGAACAGATCGTTAAGCCATTTGCCACCCAGCTGTAATCCCCCTTCTATTTACACCCCAGTGACAGAGTCAGTAGACTGCGTCTGCGGACCCATTTTTGAATTCAGGAGCATACGACTTGGACTGGTTTCTCCAGCTAATTGAAGTATTAAATCAGTTCTTACCTATGCAAGTCGCCGAGGGGCTGGCGGGCCTTTTAGTCGCCGCGGGTCTGATGATCATCATTGAACTGGTCGATCTGGCGCTACGCGGCAAGCTTGATCAGTATGGCGTGCGGCCCCGAGACGCTCGCGGGTTGGCCGGAATTCTACCTGCGCCACTGCTGCACGGGGGCTTCGGTCACCTGGTAACCAATATTCCCCCGCTTTTGTTCTTAGGCGCACTGGTCTCGTTGGCTGGCCCAAGGGTGCTAATCGCGGTGACGGCGGTGAGCTGGCTGTTTGCTGGCCTGGGAGCCTGGGTTTTTGGTCGTAGAGGATCGGTTCATATTGGCGCAAGCGGTGTGGTTTTTGGTTACCTGGGCTTTCTGTTCGGACGCGCAATTTTTGAACAAAGCATGGTCACGCTGATGATAGCGGTGCTTGCAGGCCTGCTCTACGGTAGCGCGCTGTGGGGTGTCCTGCCTATCAAGAAGGGCAGATCCTGGCAGAGCCATCTGTTCGGCCTGGCCGGCGGATTCCTGGCAGCGTGGCAAATCCTGCAGTTACTCGAGAGTTGAACCACTGATGGGTCGACCGGTCGAAAGGTTAAGCATTTAATCTTTTTCCCACGCCCACATAGGATGCGCTATATTTGTAGCCATGCACGAAGACGTGTTTTTAAACAATCAGTTCTTACTTGCCATGCCTAACATGGCTGATCCGCTGTTTAATGGGTCCGTCACTTATGTCTGTCAGCACAACGACGCGGGGGCATTGGGCATCACCGTCAACCGTTATGGCACCATGACAATTGGCGAAGTATTAGAACAAATGAAAATCCCTTGCCCCGATGAAGACCTGGCTGCGCGCAAGGTGTTAAGGGGTGGGCCAGTTAACCCGGACCGCGGATTTGTATTGCACCGTGGCGGGCCGGACTGGAATGCAAGCTTTCAGGTGACGGACGAGATCACACTGACCACGTCCAAGGATATTCTGGAGGCGATGGCGCAGGGAGAAGGCCCCGCGGACGCACTGCTGGCCCTGGGTTACGCAGGTTGGGCCGCAGGTCAGCTTGACCAGGAAATGCTGGAAAACGCCTGGATCAATACGGATGCCGACTTGGACATCCTGTTTAACTGCCCCATGGACGACCGCTGGCGCCGTGCAGCCAGTCAAATTGGGATTGAGCTAAAGAATCTGACAGGGCTATCTGGCCATGCCTGAAGAGCCGCTCGCCGGCAACCCGCCTAAGCAAATTTGTTCCGTTTTAGGCTTCGACTTTGGTTCCAAAAAAATTGGCGTAGCTAGTGGACAAACGGTAAGTGCCACCGCTTCGGCACTTTGCGTACTGCCTTGCCAAAACGACCAACCACCCTGGCAAGAGATTGCGAATTTAATCAATCAGTGGCAACCTGACGCGCTAATTGTCGGACTGCCGCTGGATGTTGATGGCGGTGAGCAACTGGCAACGCGCCAGGCGCGCAATTTCGCCAAAAAATTACACGGCCGCACCGGGCTCGCCGTTTATGGCAGTGATGAGCGATACAGCACGCAGAGTGCTTTGGATCGCTTCCGAGATCTACGTCAGTCTGGTGCTGCGAAACGCAACAATATCAGCCGCGAAGACGCCGTGGCCGCACAAATAATTCTGGAGCAATGGCTTGCAAAACTCGCTGCCTCCCATTGAAAAGTCGCTTGCCGAGCTGGTTACGCAGACGAAAGCTTGGTCAGAAACGTTAGGCAATGATCCAGTGGTTGTAGGTATTCTGTCCGGAGGGCTGTGGGTCGCCCAGCATTTGTCAGATGCGCTCGAACTAAACAGCCCAGTGGCGAGTATAGATATAGGGTTTCACCGGGACGACTACGGTGACAGAGGTTTTCCTCAGTCCATCCAGCCGAACGCGCTCTCGGGTAGTGTACAAGGCAAACAGATACTACTTGTGGATGACGTAATTCACACCGGCCGGACCATTCGAGCCGCCATGAACACCTTGTTCGAATACGGCCGCCCCAAGTCTATCAAGCTGGCCGTATTGCTCTCACGGGGCCAACGCGAGTTGCCAGTGTGTGCTGATTTCCACGGTTGCAAATTAGAGATAGCTGACCAGCAGCGAATAAAGGTGAGTGGACCCAAGCCACTTGCGTGGGAGATGCAGTATGTCTGAGCTACAACTCAGCAAAAGCGGCCGGTTAAAGCATTTTTTGACTATCGAAGGCCTCAATCCCGCAGTCCTTCACGAGATTCTGAACACCGCACAGTCCTATGCGCAGGCGACCAACGAGGGTGTTAGAAAACTGCCCGTGCTGCGGGGAAAGACAGTGGTGAATTTGTTTTTCGAGCCCAGCACCCGGACACGTACAACCTTTGAGCTCGCGGCCAAGCGATTATCAGCTGATATAGTCAATCTCAACGTCGCAGCGTCGTCCACCAGCAAGGGCGAGAGTCTTTTGGACACGTTGCGCACGCTGGAAGCCATGCACGCTGATTTGTTTGTTGTTAGACACTCATCCAGTGGCGCAGCCGAGTTTTTTGCCAAGCACGTAGGCGCGGATACCGCTGTGCTCAACGCCGGTGATGGCCGCCACGCGCACCCTACGCAAGCCATGCTGGATGCCTATACCATTTGGAAGCATCGGCAGGACTTTGCTAACTTAAAGATCGTCATTGTGGGTGACATCCTGCATTCGCGAGTAGCTCGCTCTGAGATCATCGCGTTACGCATGCTCGGCGCAGGTCAGATTATTTTGTCCGGACCGAAAACGCTGGTCCCCGACACACTGCTCGATTTAGGTGCAGTCATTGAGCACGATCTGGACAAAGCAATAGTAGACGCAGATTTTGTCATCGGTCTTCGGCTGCAAAAGGAACGCATGAATGGACCGTTCTTGCCCAGTCAGTCGGAGTACTTTGCTCGATATGGGATCACTGAAGAACGTCTTACTAAAGCCAAGCCAGACTGCAAAGTCATGCATCCTGGCCCCATGAACCGGAATGTGGAAATCGAATCCAGTCTAGCCGATGGAACCCGATCGTTAATCCTGCAACAAGTGAGCAATGGTTTAGCCGTGCGCATGGCAATCATGTCCCTTATTGCAGGATCTCCGAAAGAGGATTCAAGATGACTTTCCTAGTGCGCAATGTCCGCGATGCTCGCCCAGGCACCGATGCCGATCCAAGCAATACTCGGGATGTCGAATTGGCAGGGAATCATGCAGATGTGGATGGGAATGGCGGTGTTTTGCTACCCACTCTGATTGATGTAGGCGCACAAATTCCCACGGACATGTGCATAAAATCAGAACTGCAAAGTGCCTGGCGCAGCGGTATTGGGGAAGTTTTGTTGGCTCCCATACCTGACAGACCCTTGGACAAGCCAGAGGTGATTCGTCAGCTGTTGCAGGATTGCCAGCACGAGAACGCAGCTCGACTTTCTCCGCTTGGTAGTGTGACTCGCGGTATGGATGGGAACTCACTGTCCGACATGGCAGCCTTACTGGATGCAGGCTGCCTGGGTTTTGCTACGGGGCTTCGCTGGATTAGCGACGCGCGGGTTATGCGCTGTGCGATGCAGTATGCCGCCGAGTTGGGCGCGCCGCTTTTTATCAGCCCCTCAGATCCCAACCTGGTTGCCAGTGGTTGCGCACACGATGGGCGTATTGCCATGCGCTTAGGTCTTCCAGGAATCCCGAGGGCCGCAGAAACAACCGCGTTGGCGCGAGACCTGGCTCTAGTTGAAGAGATCGGCGTACGCGCGCATTTTGGTCCGCTTTCCTGCCCTCAGTCGGTGCAAATGGTGGTGGATGCGCGAGATCGAGGTCTGCCGGTATCAGCCGACGTCGCCATTTATTCTCTATTTTTCCAGGACATGGATCTGGTCGGCTTCAACGCCAATTTGCATCTGTTACCACCAGTGCGAGACGAAGAGGACCTCAACGGTCTTCGCCGTGCGGTTATTTCCGGAACGATCAGTACCAGGAGTCACCACACGCCGCTCCACCGCGACGCCAAGTTGGCACCATTCCCCGATACCGAGCCAGGTGCCTCTGGTTTTGACACTTATCTTGGATTGCTAGTAAGGCTTTGTGCAGAAAATGACCTGCCACTAACCCGAGTTACACAACTGGCATTTAGTGATAGTGCCATGTTGTCGGGAGGCGACAGGCCGACCATGCTGCTTGATGACGGCGCAAACGGTCTGGTTCCTGATGGATTGGATTGGAGTAGCGCCGGAGACAATACGCCATTTCGGGGTTGGGAACTCACCAAAAAGCCCCTTAACG
>CAZVYE010000267.1:0-4661 GCA_964630895.1 uncultured Gammaproteobacteria bacterium
GACCACCCATATCAAACCCCATAAGAATCCCAGCCTTCCTGATTACAGTAATCTAGAGGGAGTATACCCGCACCAAGCCGTGTCGTCATAAGAAATACCCTTGTTTGTTGTAGGGTTTTCTCCATAATTACGAAAAATCACAATTGAAACGTCAATAATGCAGAAACTTCCGATATATCCCTTTTTCTTGGCCGTTTTTTCGGTTTCTTACGTATGCGGGATTTCAACGAGTATTGCCGACACTATTCGCTGTGAAACTGAGTCGTCGGTGTTTGAGAACAATCTATTTCCCCGGGCAAAGTTCGAAACCAGTGCCGGAGATTTCGTAGTTGAACTGTATCGCCGTAAAGCACCTGCAACAGTCAACAACTTTCTGGCTTATGTCGATAAGAGACGATACGACGGTACTATTTTCCATCGCGTAGTGGCAGACTTTGTGGTTCAAGGTGGCGGATATGCCCCGGACCTTGCAGCCGTTGAGTCCGACGGACCGATTTGTAATGAAGCTGGCAATGGCTATAGCAACCGCAGGGGCACGATCGCCATGGCTCGGCACGAAGACCCTCACTCTGCGACATCGCAGTTCTACATTAATCTAGCGGATAATGAGCGTGGCCTGGACCCTAGAACGGCAACGTGGGGCTATGCAGTTTTTGGTGAAGTAGTCGAAGGCATGGAGGTTTTGGATGCTATTGGCGCTGTCGCTACGGGGTACGATGAAAGGCTGAATTCAACCGAAATGCCGATCGACCCAGTGATCCTGAAACGCATCACCATTCTCCCGGACTAAAATTGTGCAGATCAATTTGGGAATGCCGTCTAAGGCTGCAAAAGAAGATGGCTAAAACACTCGGCAAATTGCTATGGCGCGGCGAAACGTTCGCGCCATTTTTGGAAGCCATAGGCGTCAAATCGCCTTCCTAAAAACGCCAACCAGCGATTCCATGGGCGCGGCTTCTGAATTACCAGTGCGGATGCAAAATCCACCAGTACCGGCTCGCCATCGCTGGTGACCAAAACATTTCCGCGATTTCTTAAATCGAGATGGAACACGCCGCGGCTGTGAATTTCCGCCAGTAACTGCCGCAGCCGATTGACCAAAAGATCGCCGTCTACACGCCCTACCGCATAACTGATTTTTATGGCGTCCACATACTCTATGGCAAAAGCCTCGGTAGCGGATTGATCCAGGACACCTGGAATACCCGGGACGTTGCGTAAGGCGCGATACGCTTTAAGCTCCCGAGCTATCAAAACCCGTCCGATCCAGCGTTTCCAGACGGATTTGAACTCATAGGTTTTGATGATCGCTTCCTGGCCTTGGACAGACGCTCTGAAAACGTCCCCATTTCCCCAGCCACCCACATTGATGAGTTCGCAAGGACGACCAGCATCAGCTAGCGATGGTCGAACGGTTGGTTCGCCATTTTGCGCTGTTTGTGAGCCGGTGGAGTCCATGAATGTCTATCTGCCTGACTGAAAACGCGTATTGTACCGCGCATGTAAAGCGGCAGCCCGGTCCGTTTGTCTATCAGCGGTAGGCAATGGTCCTACCGTTCCAGCGTTTTCCGTATATAAGTCCATATCCTTGGCCCAACCGTCAAACACCGCCACATATACGCGCTTATAACCCGCAGCTACTGGTTCGGCGTCGTTGGCGAACACAAACTCTATCGCTTCGCCCGGCCCTATAATGGCCAGCGCATTGTCTGCCTGGTTGACCAGTTGGAGAGCCTCGCCGTACTCGGTGTAATACCCAGTGGGATAACGGGTATCCCAAAAATCTGCCCGTGATGCGTAATTGTAGCTGGGCTGTTTTTGTGCACCGTCCGTCCGCTTTGGATAACCAATGTGCATAACCTGGGCCGACTGCAATGGGACTTCACGGGCAGAAAGTGGCAGTGGATCAGCATGCAGGGCGATTCGGTCCAGATATATTTCCTGGGTTGTTCTCAGTCTCAGTGCCGTAGTTCCGGTTGGTAAAGCCGGTAGTGAAACACTCGCAGTACGTGGCATCCCGGCAGGATAACCAAACGTCGGTAACAACGTGTTCCAGTTACCCTGTCGGTCTCGATAGTCCAGGCTCAATGGCTGATATTCCCTGCCCGCCTGCCATGCCGCGAAGCTGGTTTGGGAATAACCGTACTCAACCCATCCATCCATAACCAGCAGTGGTGCCTCTAACGACGAGATATCGAAATCAAATTCCAACTCCAAAACCATTTCGTCGTCCAGGAGTCCTAAGAACCGGCGATCCAAGGGGCCAGGATTGACTGCTCTTAAATCTGCTTCTAGAAGCGTATCCAGAGGCAGGTCCTGACCATTTACCAAAGCTCGCTCCGGAAGTCTGGGCGTCTTTACCAGCATGGCCTGACCGGAGGCTTTTGGTGCTCCGGTTACCATGCGCTCGTCCAACACAATATCTGTATTCTGCGGTATGTCGTAATACTGTAATCGCACACGATCCAGATACGCGATTTCCTCCATAGGCTCAGTGAGCAACAATCTTAGCTCTCCATTTGCATCAGCCAACAGCCCATCTGGAACGCGGTAATACTCCCACGGTCGAGGTGTCGCGTATTCTCCCGGCGCTACAGCAAAACCGATACCGCCAACGCCAAGAACGTCACTACTGAAGCGATAAGTCTGGCCATCCCAGGCAAAGAGTACCGGACAACTTGAGAGCTGCCGTTGGGTTTCAGCCACTTCAATCCGCTGTTCGATCGGCAGATTTAGCTCTGTTTGGAAAACTCCATCAGGCCAGGTGATTGCGATGTGATCTGCAGTTTTTTGTCCGGCCATACCCACTGCCAAGGGCAGTAAATCCTGCCCAGGCCCGCTATCATTTCTCAAGATGGGAAACCCAGCCCAGCGCATATCAGAACGGACGACTGCATGTACGCCCAGTCCAAGCGAGTTGCTGCGCATGGAATCCGCCTTCGCTTCCTTTCCGCTAAAGGTTAGCGTCAAGAATTCAAATCGACCCGGTCCAGGTGGTGCTTTTGCGGCATCACCATCTAGAACACCGAATAAACCTGGTCCACGATTTCCCTCTATGAATACGCCCGCCAAATGCTCTGGCCCAGAAATTCTCCGGCCGTCAGGATCGAAGGTCCCAAACCTCCAGCCACCGGAACCAGTAGCGAGAAAGTCATGCACGCCATCACCGTTAAAATCCTGCACCCAAAAACGATGCACCTGAGGTAAACCGGAATCGATGCCAGCATCCTTTTTCCAAACCCCAGCAGGGTCTCTTTGCCAGCGAACAATCTTTGCCTCTTCCTGCAGCGCAAAAATTTCTACATCGCCATTTGCGTCAGAATCCAGCACTACGGCGCTATTGAGATCAGAGCGCATGAGTGCCTGTAACTCGGTGGCGGTTCGATAGCGCCACAGCAGCTCATTAATATAAATCTCGTGCGGTGGTTTGGCATTAATTACAAGAATGTCTAGATCTCTGTCTGAATCCAGGTCGGCCGCGACTACCCTTTTGCCCGTCCCGCTTCCATTCATTTGGCTCAAGGAGGCGATCGGACGGAAGGTCAAATCGTAGTTGTTGCTATACAGCTCATTCGGACCATTACTATTGACGACGAAGATGTCTAAATCGGCATCGTGGTCTGCGTCAAACCAAAGCACATCAGCAGTAAAGCTGTCTCCGTCAGACACACCGGCAGTATTGGATATGTCCCTCCAGCCGGACTCTGTTTGGTGCCACAATTCGTTTGCGCCGTCCCGACCCAGGTACAAATCTATCTTGCCGTCATTCTCAATATCGCCCCATGCGGCCACCGTTACATTCTGGGACCCAAGAAAAGGATACTGCGCTGGAGTACCCCAGCTGTTCTCAGCTGCATCAAACAGCGCGATCTGACCATCGGATATCCACAAATGCCACTGGTGTCCATTGCGCTGTACCGAAACTACGGCAGACTGCGACAAGTCCCAGTCTGAATTAGGCGGACTTGGTAACGACTCAAATGGAGCAAAAACTGCCCCGCTTCGCTGCATTGTCTGGGGTGCCGCTGCGGAAAGTTGTTTAACTGGCACGGCTGTTGCTCTCTGGCCCATGCGAGTGTATTTGATCTCGGCCAGTCGGCTTTGGGGGTTGGTTTCCAGTCGCTGATAGGTATCGATGGCCGCCTTTGCTGCATCTCGCTGTCCTAGGCGTTGATTGGCCAGGAAAATACCGTAGTGAGCACTTCTGAGATATGCGTCCAAAGTTGCGGCGGTTTCAAATCTTTCCAATGCTACGTCGTATTCGCCTGCCCGAAGCAAAGATTGACCCAAGAAATAGCTGGCGTAGGCATCCCGGGGGTCCCGTTCGACCACGTAGGAAAAATG
The DNA here is from genome assembly GCA_964630895.1 of uncultured Gammaproteobacteria bacterium. Classification (GTDB taxonomy): domain Bacteria; phylum Pseudomonadota; class Gammaproteobacteria; order Xanthomonadales; family SZUA-38; genus CAZVYE01. The sequence continues at coordinate 4,345 of CAZVYE010000267.1, forward strand.
CTCCCGGGCAGCGGCATCATTGCCTGCGTTGACGGCAAGTATGCCGAGCAAATAATGGGCGCGCAGATTCTCAGGGTTTTGGTCCAGCACCTGCTTCAAGCGCTCTTCGGCCGCTTTCTCATCCCCAGGCAATTGCCGATTCAGCGTCGCAATGGCCAAATTGGTTTGGCCTAGCTCCCAGTCTGGAGCAATCTCTACGACTTTGGAAAATGCTTCGTAAGCTGACCCGTAGTCGAAGGAACCCATCAGCGCGACACCACGGTTATTGTGGCGTATGGCCGATTCGCTGACGCCGATCTGGGCCAGGCTTTCCGGGT
>CAZVYE010000268.1:0-4637 GCA_964630895.1 uncultured Gammaproteobacteria bacterium
ATGGTGGCGCCGGTAACCATCACCCCAGCTCCGTCGCCAGGTAGCTCCAGCATTTCTCGAATCCAGGCCAGAGCCTGCAATTCCATCATCACACCTACCGGAGATAGCAACCAGGTATAGGTAACCGTGTCGGTGGCTGCAGCATAAAGATCTGCCGCCAGAGCGGCTGGTGTATTGCCGCCTATTACAAAATGAAAGCACTTTGGTCCGGTAGTGTTGCCGTCTGCCATTTCTGCCAAATCAACCAATTGCGCAAACGCTGCGTCTGCGCCCACACCTTGTAAAGGCAGCGACTCGTTGAGCTGTGCTAGATGATGATCCGCGTCTGGAGGAAGCGCGATACGTTCATCGGCCTGCGCGATGGCCTGTTCTATGGCCTTAAATATTGGCGCTTGGAGCGCTTTAAGCTCTTCGCGATATCCGTTCACTGCACATTACCCTCTGGTTTGCTGCGCAGAATACTATGCTTACATCCGGGGCACATTGATCAAAACGCGCATATTTTCGTGTTACAGGGCAGACGTTGCGCTGGCATATGCGGCTGGTCGGTGGCAATCGGTAGTCCAGCAGACCTGCGCCAGCCTGAGTGCACAGACCGGCGCAATAGAACTGGCCTGCCTAGTTGGCTTGAGTCACCGCTTCGTTCTTCGTTGCCAGAATCTGCGTCCACTCATTCAACACTTCAGAAATCTGCTTTGCGTATGCATCTCTTCCGCTTGAGGGTGGCAAGTTTTCGGCGAACTCAAAGGTGGCTTTGATGATGGGCATACCATCCACATCGGTAAGCAACTTGAGATGGTTTCCCGGCTGCAATCTTTGGTCCCATGCTTGCCGCACCGTGGCCCAGTAGCTTCCCGTTTGGTTCCAGTATTCGTATGCCGGCTTGAAATCCACGCCCCGGATATTTCGGTAGTCGTTAAAGCCAAATTCTCTCACCAGCGTCTCATTGGCCCGGTCTGCATTGCGTACAACTTTAGTATTGTCTTGCTCATGCGACCAACCATAGGGCGTGATGGTATGTCGGTTTTCCACATTGAGCGCGTTGTAGTCTTCCCGAACCGTGTACTCACGACGTGGCAGTGGCCGCCAGGAGCGATCGCTGGTCCATGTTGACACGCCATACTTGTGGTTCCAGTTTCCCGTGCCGCAGTAGCGCGGGGCGTCAGAGACTTCGTAAACGCATTGTGTCCAGCGCCCTGCATTCTCTGGCACTGGAAGCACCGCCCAGGTTTGATCGTCGGTAAATTCGAAGCGATGACTTGCGTCCAAGAACCAGTCTTGTCGCCAGTGCTTTATGACATGCCCGTCTCCAACAATCAGGAGGTGCTGCAGAGAGACTCTCGCCGGTTCGTCTGCAATGACAAGGACCGCCTCAAATGCGCCGGTGGTTTTGTCCTGGTGATATTCGTACTCAGGAGCAAGACGAACCGTTTCGCGAAAGCTGAAGTCCACCACGTATTCGCCTTGCATGGCGAGAATCGCGTGACGGTCTTTATCCAGTTTGCTCTGCGCAGTCGCAATTGCTGGGAACCCAGGATTGGCGATTTCTACGTGATCAGAGCTTGCTTCGTCGTCGTAGGTGGTGGCGCAGCCGGAGGCGAATCCGACTGCCAGAATCAGAATGAGTTTATTCATTGGGTTGTTCTCAGCGTTGGTTTAAAAGGAGATGTCGAAAAAGAGGCGATAGGTACGACCCGGCGCTTCCAGACGATTCAGCGCAGCGCTGTTCGGTGCCAGCCCTCGGATGTTGTTCCAGGCTAGATAGTTCCGATCTAGCGCGTTAAACATGCCTGCGCGAAGGCGCATGTTCTTGGTCGGTCGCCACTGGCCATAGATATCGAGCACACCGTAGCCGTTCGAACGCGCAAGTTCTCCGGAACTTTCGTCCACCCGACGCTTGCGCGCCACACCGGTTAATGCTGCTGTTGCGGAAAAGTCGGTTTCCGGTTGATAGTGCAGCTGAAGGACACCTTTGAGGGGGTCAATCGTATTGAGCGGCTGATTGGTAAGGTCATTATCCCCATGGGTATACGCTGCACTAAATGCGGTGCGCCAGTTGTTATTGATTTGATAAGCGAGTTGCGCTTCGGCACCGCGAATCGTTACGGCATCCAGGTTGACTGACTGGAAAATCAATAGCTCGTTTATGGGATCAAACCCAACGACCTGGAACGATTCAATAAAGTCCTCGTACTCGGTTTGATAGATGCTGGACTCGAAGGACCAACGGTTGCCATGCGCACGCAAGCCCAGCTCCACACCTTCGCTTGTTTCTGAGCGCAGATCTGGATTGGGAATCGCGGTGTATCCAAACTGAAAGTTGGTAAAGCCAACATTGACGTCGTTCACCGGAGGCGCACGGAAACCTTCTGCGTATTGGGCAAATACCGACATGTTCTCGGTTGCGTCCCAAAGCACGCCAAGCTTTGGCGAAACCTGACTTTCATCTAGTCCTTCAACCGCAATGCCGGGGTTGTCTTCGCTAAAAATGGCGTCAGACCGCGCATCCAAATCGTAGTGATCCCAACGTAAGGCAGGGATGATTGCCAACGTATCCATGACAGCAATCCGGTCCTGTACATAGACACCAACCTCTGTGGTTTCGGACAAAGGAAAGTCCCTGACGGGAAACACATCTGGCCCAACCACATTGGTGCTTTGTCCGGTTATCAGGTCTAGTTCGGTTCCGTCGCGGCGCTGCGCCGTGTCCATTTGTTGCCATTCCAGACCCCAGGTCAGGGCATGGCTTAGCCCGCCTGTGTTAAAGGAATTCATGGCTGTGACTTCTGCGTTCAGGTAGTCCTGCTCGAATAGAAATTCACGATTGCGAATCACGCTGCCGGGTTCGCCAGCAATGAAAGAGTCTCGTTGCTCATGGGTGCGCTGACGGGTTTCTGACTCTTGTGCTGAAATGCGCCAGCGAAAGTAGTCGAAAGGACCGACTTGCTGACGCCACTGCTGATCCAGGCTAATGCGAAATCGCTCTTTGCTGTCGTCTGCGGAAACCAGACTCGTATCAACGACGTAGGGAAATCCAAAAGCCGACGTAAAGTCCTGAATACCTTCTCTTGAGTCAACGTCAGTGCGCGACGCTGCGTCATAGGCATCGAAAGTCACGCGGAGCGGCGCACCGGCCAAATCGTTTATCACAAACTTGCCAAGCAGGTGGTCACTGGTGCCCGCAAAGGGGTCGGCATATTCGTTGTCGCGTTCCTCAATATCGCGATGCTGAAGACGTAAATACGCACCCACATGGTCATTTTGCACGCCCAGTGATGCACCGTAATGTTGGCTTGCGTCATAGCTGTCATAGCCAGCGCTAACGTCCGCGCCAAAGCCTTCGCCACGCAGGTAGTCCACCGGATCTAGCGTGACAAAACTCACCACGCCACCCAGGGCGTCAGACCCAAACAGAGCAGAACCAGGGCCCTTTACGATCTCTACCTGCTTGACCGCGTTCAGATCCACCAAGTCTCGGCTGGCGTTGGAGAAGCTGCCAATTGAAAAGTTATCTGGCGCATCGACGCCGTCCACCTCAATCTGTACACGATTGCCGCCAACGCCACGAATGGTAAATCCATCGCTGCCAAAACGGCTGCCTTGATTGCGCACGCTAATACCAGGTTGGTAGCGAACCAGCTCTGCAATACTGGTCGCCATTTGCGCCTCTATTTCTGCATCGGTAATCACACTTACCGTGGTAGTTAATGCATCCTCTGGTTGCGGGGTTTTGGATGCCGCAACCGTCACGGTTTCCAGCTCCAGGGGTCGCTGCCTGGATTCTTGATGCGGTGCGTTTGGGGTTTGTCCATAGACCGGTGCGCCAGTTAGTGTGGCGCACACGGCCGCAGTCAGCAGCTTCATTGCCATGCTCCTTACATATCCGCGGGCTGGCTATGCAGACGGGCCCCTTGGGCCCGGCTACCAGGGCGGGAGGATCGCCCTGGGTGGCTGGCTGACGGTTTACTTGGTCAGAATAAGTTTGTTTTGACGCGTACAGCGCAATCGATAGCACTCTCGGCCATGACGGATCAGAGCCTCGCTACTTCCTTGCAATATCACCTCGCTATCCATTTCAGGCACTCTGGAAAGTGATCTCTGCTGAACAGGTTCGGTGGTTTTGTCTTTCTGCGTCATGATGCAAATGATAATCATTCGCATTTAAAAAGCAAGCCTGTTTGAGCATTTGAAAAAAAGGCGACAAAACACGTGCTGCCCGCCAAGTAGTGACCGTGGTACATTCACTGCAAGAAGATTACTCGGAATGACACCTATGAATATCGGCAGCTGCCATTGCCAGGATGTGCACTTCGCCCTGAAGGCTGACCCCCTGGTCACGTATATTTGCCACTGCACTGAATGCCAGGCGGCAAGTGGGTCGGCTTTTAGCATTTCTGCCATTGTGCGCCGCGCTGATATACAAGTGCAACGAGGGGAAATTGCCACCCTCATCTTTAAGACCAAGAGCAAGACATCTCAGCTCGAAGCGTGCGCACGCTGCGGATCACCACTGTGGTTTAGCAATCCTGAAGCACAGGAAATGGTTGCGCTCAAAGCAGGTTGTCTGGAGCAAAAGCGTGATGTTAATCCTGTTGCGCAGCTTTGGACCCAAAGCGCCCAGCCGTGGCTCAAGTTAG
>CAZVYE010000269.1:0-3431 GCA_964630895.1 uncultured Gammaproteobacteria bacterium
AAAAAAAAGGCCGCTACTGCGGCCTAGTTAATTACGGGGGGAGAGAGTGTCGTGCATGTTGCTCCTTTTGTGTGTATTTACCGGATCGTGATGGGCGGTTGCTCTGCGCTGTAATCAAACCCGTCGTCCAGATCCAATGAATCCAAGCCGTCGTAGTTGCTACTTCCGCACTCCAGCGCTTGTAGTACGCCCATAGAGCCATACTCATTTGTGCTTTCGTTCATGCCGGTTTGGTACAAGTCCAAATACTCGCGCTGTCTGTTCATGTCGTGCTCCACTGCTTTCGTTTGTCTTGCTTGAATCAAAGCAACAGCTGTGCCAAAAAGCCCCTTGGCGGTTATTATTTCGAGCAACGAGAGAATAAATGTATTTATATCAGTAGGTTGCGGGAAGTGTGGTTTAGGCGGCAGGTGTTATTACCTGCGCCTTAGGTCGTATTAGAGCCAGGTAATTGCACAAACTTTCCCAAGCACAGGGCAGATTTTGCCAAATTGCGTCATTTTTGCACGGTAGGGTTGGCGGACCCGAAGCCGAGCCCGCCAATTTCAATCAGGTTATTCTATCTTTACGGCGCGCTGGTCCATGCCACCCTGATGCAGAATCACTGCGACAATTGTTCCGCTGTCCTCCACGAAGCTCAGCTGCGCATCCACTACTTCATAGAAAAATTTGTCTTCGTCAAAAGCATATATGGGAAAAGCGGGCTGACCGGAAAGTTGCGCGGTCAGTTGTTCATCTTGCAGCTGGATGTCGAACACCGCACCTGGTGCGAGTTGATATTGGCCCACATACTGCGCAAGTTCCTCTGCCGGGACATCTATCTTGGTGTACTTGGGTTTCGCTGGCCCGTCCGTCCTACTTGCCGACATGCGTTGACCTGCCTGAACCAGTATCGCCTCGCTCACCTGCCCTTGCTCGTCTCGAACAAACTCCAACTGGGCGTCTACGCCTTGGACCGCAAACTTGTCTTTGTCTGCTTGCGCCAGTGCAAACGCCGGCTGATTGGTCGCTTGAACCAACAGCTGGTCTTGTTCGATAAAGACATGTAGTACGAAGCCATCGTTGATGGCAAAGTACCCAAGATAGTCGGACGCATCATTTGGCAAAGCCTGAGCCGCATCCTGGATGGTTGATGCGGCAAACCAAGCCAACCCGGCAGGAGTAACATCTACGCCACTGTTGGTCAGCAAAATTATGGCTCGGTCCTGCTGGGGGTCGATACCCAAGAAGCTGCGAAATCCACCGGTACCGCCGTTATGCCAATACACTTTGTGACCTTCTTGCTGTGCCAGGTGCCAGATCGCGTTGGTCTGCCCATCCGTTGGCGCCAGCGCAACGTCGCGGGATTGCTGCAATGGCCAGTCATTTCCAAGGAAAAACATTGCAAATTTCCCCAGGTCTTGAGTGTTGGATACGATGGCTCCTGCACCCGCCAAAGCATCAAAATGCCAGTTGGCCATCTGCTCATCATTTCGGTAGGCGGTAATGGTATTTTGATCGAACTGATCGCCAGTCATCTGCACAAATGTGTGGTCAAGGTTCATGGGCTTTAGCACATGCTTGTCGAGCGCAGAAGAGTAGCCATCGCCATCAATGCGCCCCAGAAGATAACCTAGTAAGCCGAGGCCATAATTTGAGTAACTATATTCCTTTACTAGCGTTTGACTCGCTCGGGTTGTTGCAAGATCAGCCAGCAAATCCTCGGCGCGGTAATCCGCATAGGGATCTTTCCGGTCGCTAGGATTGAGATTGCCAGGTAGCCTTGCGAGCCCGCTGGTGTGCGTTGCCAACTCTTTCAGGGTTATCGCGCCGACACCAGAGTTTTCAAACGTCACTTCAGGTAACAGCGATGCAATCGTTGTTTCCAAGTCGGTCTGGCCTTTGGCGACAAGCTCTGCCAACAACAAGTTGGTGAAGACTTTGCTGATGGAGCCGATTTCAAACAGGGCATCTGCCCCGGATTTTTGTTCAAAAACCGAAGTGTCTCCCAAGGCCTCAAAGTCCTGATCGCCACTCTCATAGGTCCAAGCCGCCATAACTTGTTGCGCTGCCAGATTTTCTTCCAGTCCTGCAATGGATGTGTTTGAATCGCTGTGTGCGCTGGCTACGCAAACAGCCAGCAGTATCGCTGCGAGTACTCTCATGCTTTAAATTCCTTGTCCAATTCGTTAAGGGCGCGTTTAATTTCGTCGATGCGTGTTTGCATGCTGTTCTTTGCCGCTGCCTGATTTGCAAAATAGATAAACGCATACACCACGATAACAACGCCGGCATATACCGCACTTTTTACCGATACGCCGCTGATGCTGGTGTACAGGCCAATAACGCCAATTCCCAGCGGTCCCAGGTACCACCACAGGATGCTTTTGAGCATATCGCGTTGGCGACGCATAGCTTGTAGTTCAGCAGATAAAAAGGCATGCAGGTCCTGATTGAATCCTGGCACTTGTTCGTGTCGTCGCGCCCATCGAAGTCGGGCGATCACAACGAAGCACCAGATGCCCAAAAATGCGGCGAAAATGCCCGGCCAAAATCCTCCGGTGAGTAGTTTGAAAAGGCCAATCCCAATAAAAACTGGCCCCAAAATGGCTGCAACCAATATCTCCAAGCGATCGCGCCACACAATTCGCTTGTAAATATCTGATTGTTTGCTGCGCACTTTGATCACGAGATCCTCTGCCTGGCTCGTCTGGTTGCTGGTCTGCCAGCTTGCTCTTTGCTGATTCCAATCCATTTCAGCCCTCCACAAAATCTTGTTCAAATTGCTGCCGTAGACGCGTCAAACGCGTTGCGACACTTCCGGGCTTCGACCCTATAATCTCGGCAATCTGCGCTGGCTCCAGTCCTTCCAGGAAAAGCAGCAGCACGGCCCGATTGGTGGGATTAAGTGAATCTAAAAACTCCTGCAACAGGCGGGCTTCGCACAAGGGCTCTCCTGCTGTGCTGGCCTCAGTATTTTCGGAATCTGGCTTAGGAGGAATCTCGCGATGGGTGCGTCGCCGATAGAAGCTGATAGCTGTATTGATCGCGATGCGATATATCCAGGTGCTCACACTGGAGCGGCCGGCAAACCGTTCCAGACTGTTCCACACGTTGAGCCAAATTTCCTGCGCCAGATCCTTGATGTCGGCGGCTCGGCGGGCATAACGTGCAGCTATCCGCGCTACCGCTGGTTCGTATTCTCGAACGAGCGCATCAAACTGTGGTGGTGTGTCCTTCAAAAAGCGTTCCAGTTTTAGGCTTACTGGGTTAGTCGCAATAGCAGGCAGATTTTTACAAATAGATTTTTAATTGAGTTTGTGTCGCAGCATCCAGGCGTAGATGTCGTGGCCAGCGTTGAGGTTGTACGTTCTAGTCCAGGAGTTATGGCCCACTCCTGGATAGATCACCATGCTTACATCCAAAGGCGCCGGGTCACAGGCCTGGATGTT
>CAZVYE010000269.1:3531-4615 GCA_964630895.1 uncultured Gammaproteobacteria bacterium
GCAGGTATATCGGGCAGGTCGGACGCTTCGAAACTATCTGAAAAGTAAGCAAGCGCAATAGGCCCATGGCCCATCAGCATACTTGCCAATAGCAATGCACAAACTCTCATATTTTCCCCTGATCAGCATGTTATCGATACGTGCTGGGGGAATAATAGCTCAGACCCCACGGGCGCAACTGTGCGGTAAGTACCAGATCGATTGTGTTCGCAGGGATGTAGTTTGGTGATTGCCTAGCTAAGGAGATAGCGCGGCAGAAGAATTGTTGCTGCGTTCGCCGAGCAATGCGTCTCGAACTGCGGACTGCTTGGGGAAGCCAGCTTCGCGCAGCTGTTGATAGCGGGTCACATACGCGGTATCGCAGCATGAGGATGCGCCGGTCGAACAAGCGGGAATTCTTGCCACACATGAATCCATTTGCACATCGTTATTGTGCGCGCAGGTGAAAAATGCTGCTGAACATGACCCAAATCGGGCATTGCGGGTAGGCAGGCTCGCCAGGCCCGGAACCATCAGCGGTAGCTGCTTTTCCACTCTGGGTGCGGTTTCTACGCGATTGGGTCGGTTCAAATTTGTATATTGATACTGGCGCTTCTTGCCTTGCTTGGACAGTCGATCAACATCAGGCGAAATGCTAGTGGTGGTGACCTCGCAAGGCTGATCTCGAAACACCACGTTGCCGTCCGGCAAAGGACATTTGTATACCGCAGCAGATTGAATGCTAATAGCGAATAATAAAGCGGTGGCTTCCAGCATGGGGTAAATCCTATCGCGTAACGACTAACAGAAATCTATCATGCCACAGCTTGGGCCTTGGCTGGTTGCGAAACTGTCAAAACTTGTCGCAAAGCACGGGTACGTCTTCTATCGTAGAAAAATATTTAATTGTAAGACAAATAACGATAGACTCGCGGGCTGCTCGGAACGCTATATCTCAGGGAGACATTTATATGAATTACGTACATCGGGGCGCGGTGCTGGCCATTTCGGCCGCCGCTGTATTTTTTACAGGCTGCGCTACTAATCACGACGCTGCCACACCATTGCTGGATGACGCCAAGCTGCAGCGCAAGTTGCAAAAAGG
>CAZVYE010000270.1:0-678 GCA_964630895.1 uncultured Gammaproteobacteria bacterium
CGTCTGCTCAATCGCCCCGGCGCGCGGCGGGTCGAACACGATGGCGTCGCAGCCCTTCAGGTCGAACGGCGTCAGCGGACGGCGGAACATCCAAAGAAACTCATGCAAGGCCCACAGCGCCAGCCAGATTACCGCGTTGACCGCGAAAACTCGTATCCAGGCATGTATTCCATAGCGATTCATTGCTACTCCCACGCCAGCAGGTAACCGCGGCCCCGCACCGTCTTGATGATGGTCGGACACTGGGTGTCGTCTCCCAGCTTGCGCCGCAACCGGGAAATGCGCAGATCAATTGTTCGATCAACGCCATCGAAAGGTATGCGCATGGTTTTTTCGTAGAGCGTATCGCGACTTACCACTCTGCCACGCGACTGAGCCAAAATCCAAAGCAGTTCGAACTCTGCAGAGGTAAGGTCCACAGACTCTTCGTTTACCATCGCCCGCCGCGAAGAACGATCTATTTGCAGTGGACCGGCCTCGATGCGACGATCATCGTCTTCTCGTGCCTCCACCGCAGAGCGACGCATCAGTGCGCGCACGCGCGCAAGCAAAACCCGCGGCCGCACCGGTTTAGCCAGGTAGTCGTCCGCACCCAATTCCAGACCTGCGACCTGATCAATATCGTCAGACAGCGCGGTCAACATGAGTATTGGACCCTGATAGTTGGAGCGCACTTCC
>CAZVYE010000270.1:688-1845 GCA_964630895.1 uncultured Gammaproteobacteria bacterium
AGACCATCTGCGCCGGGCAACATGACATCGAGTATTACCAGGTCTGGCGGATCATTCTTGATTGTATTGGCTGCCTCAGACCCATCGTGCACCGTGTTGACCTCAAATCCATTTTCACGCAGATATTTCCCAACCAGTTGGGTCAGGGCTACATCGTCATCCACGAGCAGAATTTCGGGTTGAATGTCCATGCCATGCAGTGTGCCGGAACGCTGCGCTAACGACCAGTCAAAAGCCCCATACCTTTTGTATCAGTTTGTAGCGGTTGGGAACGGTTACCCGATTGACCCTAAAGCTCTGAACCCTATCGACGTAGACAATTTATAATAGCTATGAGAGCCACAATTCATGCCACAACGGAGCCTGCCGACTATGACTACACGAATCTGGGCTTTAAGCCTGATGATCATCATTCTGTTGGGCTGCAGCGCCAATTCCAGCAAACGTAGCGAACCGCGTGCTGTTTACCGTGGCCCAATCATCGATATGCATATCCACGCCTTAACCGACGACAACCCCCTGTTGGGTCTTGAGCATCCGCAAACGCTTCGTGGGTAAACGTTTGTTGGAGTGACTACCGCTGCTGAACAAAAGGAACGAACACTGGCGCAGATGCGTAAGCACAATATCGTCAAGGCAATGGTGGAGAATGGCCAGTTATGGCTGGATGACGCGCCCGACGCCATATTGGTTGGAGGAGCGTTTTTGCCCGTTGATGTACTGAGAGAGCAGCACCAGCGGGGCCAACTCCAGATAATTGCTGAACTAGCCCCGTTTTATGCTGGCAAGCTGGCTACCGATCCCACGGTCATAGTCTATTTCCAACTGGCCGAAGAGCTAGACATACCGGTTGGGTTTCATATTCTACCGGGCGGCCCAAATTATGGATTTCACCTGCCGATCGTTCGCGAATTAATGGCACCTATGCGTATTTACAACGCCGACCCGCTCCAAATTGAAGAGGTAATCGTCCAACACCCTGATCTTAAATTTTACATCGTGCACGGCGGCTGGCCTTTTGTGGAGGACGTCAAAGCACTGATGTATGCCCACCCCAATGTGTATGTTGATATTGCTGTAATCAATTGGGTACTGCCAGAAAAAGAACTCCACCGTTATCTCCAAGCACTTATAGACGCCGGCTTTGGTGACAGAAT
>CAZVYE010000270.1:1855-4610 GCA_964630895.1 uncultured Gammaproteobacteria bacterium
CGAATCATGTACGGAACCGATCAGATGTCGTGGCCGCAAACCTTCGATGTGGCTATCGACACCGTTAACTCAGCAGACTTTCTGTCATGGGAACAAAAGGAAGATATCTTCTACGACAATGCGGCTACCTTCTTAGGCTTTACGGAAGATGAGATTGATGCCCATAAATCAGGCAGTATCCGATGAAACATTTTCGCGACTAGGGTCGGGGCTGACTGCAATCCGCCCAGCCAGTCTTTAACTGGTTGGTTCCAATTGCGCCCCAATACCAATCTGCCCCTCAACCAGACGGATCACGCTGCCTCCAATCCAAATGTCTTGATCATCCGCGGTCACGCCGATGCGATCTGCGCGACCTAGACAGGTCCCATGTTGGGCAAAATAGGGTGGCTGTGCGCGCCCGCTGCCAATAAGCCATTGGGCCATTGAGGCGTTCAGGCTTCCGGTAACCGGGTCTTCACGCATTGCGAGATGCTGATCGGTGTAGAAAGCCCGCAGTTCAAACGCTGGGGCATGGGCCTCTGGATAGGGGCCCACCACCCCAATATCGATCCTGGCATTGTGACTGCTCGCCGGCTGCAGAGCCAACACCGTTTCAGCGGAGTTCAATAGCACGCCAACCCAGCCGGGCCCGTTATCTACCCAGTTAATATCTACAATTTCGCTGGGAGAGATTCCCAGTACATCGGCGACTTCTGATACTTTCTCCGGGCTTACCGCACCCGAACGCTGCAGAGCCGGTGCTGCGAAGGCAAGCTGTTCGTCGTGTCTTTTGATCTTGATCAGTCCCGCTTCGCACTCCTGCACTATGCGCTCTGGAAGTTCGGCTTGGTCCTGGTAGCTGAGCCAAACGAAACATGTACCCAGCGTAGGATGGCCAGCGAACGGCAGCTCCCCACCCAGGGTAAATATGCGCACGCGATAGTCCGCATCCGGGTGTGTAGGCGGTAGGAGAAATGTTGTTTCCGACTGGTTCATCCAGCGAGTGACTTCAAGCATGTCTTCGGTCGTGAGATGCTCGCTGTCCACCACCACCGGCAGGGGGTTGCCGGAAAGCGGCCGTTCGGCAAAGACATCTACCATCTGAAAACGACGCGTCTGGGTGGTTGGCGTTTGCATGAGGTCCTCCGTGTGGAACTATTCTAAACCATCAGTTGGTCGCCTCATTGCCAGAATTGCCCTTTGCAAATGCGGGCACCTGCTCAGCAGCGTAGAATCTGGTTATCGCAACTGGTGAAATGGCTATGAAGCAACAATACATTCTGGCCGCGGGTATCGTGCTGCTAGGCGCTTTAAGCGGTCTGATCGGCAAGGGAAGTACTGTCCACCAAACCGCTTTGATGCTGATGGTCGTGGGCTATCTGATTGCGGGTACACTCAGCGTTTTCTTGCTGGCATTGCTTGAGAGACGACGACCCAAGGGTCGCAAACCACCGTTCAGGCTGATTACAGCCAGCTTTGTAGTGGGACTGATTGCGTCCTGGATGGTGGGCGACTGGATCCACGATGCTGAAATCGCATCAGCCAAAGCCTACGTTACCACTGCGGCACCCGCACTTGATGCATATCGTAATGAACATGGTCATTACCCTGACAGCCTGGCACGCCTGGATCTCTTAGAATTGCCGGTGCTTTTCCGCAAGCCATGGGGATACAAAAGTGATGGCCAGCAATACACCTTTAGCTACCCCGATAGCCAGAAAATGATGGCAGCCCAGTATTTTGACAGCAGCCAGCATCGCTGGATCAGTACAGAATGACCCAGACAGAACAGTTGCAGGCACCGAGCGATGGGCTAGCCGCCAACATCTATGACCCTGCAATTTTGTGAGAAGACGATCTAACCATCAAATGATCCTTTTCATTCAAACGTTCGGTTTTCGGCTTATCGGCATTGGGTGTTTTAGATAGCCCGTTTACAAAAGGAAAGCGACTATGAGTCACAGATATCAAGCACTTTTTATCGGAAGCCTCGCACTTCTGGTTAGCGCATGCGGCAGCGAGAAAGCACCGCCTGTTTCTGCCAGCGGTTATGTCGAAGTTGATGGTCAGCGCATAGAACTAGGCCATGTAGTGGTCGAAGCTTCTCCATGGGGATGGATGCTAAGTCTCACCGACCGACCACTTGAGGAGGGCTGCGTCGGTGCTTCAAGCGCTCTTGCGATGATGGAAACCGGAGTCGATTTCACCGGTATTGACCTGAGCGTCTATCTTCCCAACCGCAATGAACCCACCGGCACTTGGTGGTTTGCCCATCCTGACCTCGAACCCATGGAGGGCCGCGGTCTGTTTACAGAATCCACACCGGTTACGCATGCAGACGGCGTTATCTCTGGCGTCTACGATCAAACGGGAGAGGCTGCCGATAAGACCTTTCACGTACATGTGGAATTCGAGCTACCCACGGATGGCAATTACGCACCACAGCCCAACCTGACAGGTGTCAATGGAGCTCCGGCCGAAGCGTTTGAGGCGATGATGGAGGCTTGGCTTGATGGTGATGTGGACAAGCTGCAAGCGCTATCTACCGCAGAAGTGGCGGCGCAAATTGATGAGGCCAAAGAGAGAGCTCCGGAAGGAGAGTTGGCACAAACACTCATTGGATTTGCCGATATGGTTTTCATGCAGAACATGCAAATCCAGGAAGTCACCGTGGAGGGAGACAGCGCCACCATGCAGATGACGGGTTCTGACAAGCAATGCAAGCTGCCCGATCAGAAGGGCAAGGGCGTGGTGGAATTGACCCGAGAGGACG
>CAZVYE010000271.1:0-4600 GCA_964630895.1 uncultured Gammaproteobacteria bacterium
TCCCGAATAGCAAGATAGACTGGGACGTAAAAGAAATAGTCGCCGCTCTGAATCGAATTGACGCCAGGGCTTACCAGGTTGATAGCCAGCATCTTGGTACGTAAATTGCGCGCTGCACTATAGCTGGTGATCGCCATTGCCCAGGGGTTGGTCTCGACAAACTCATGCACCTCGACCAGATTTTCAAACTGCTCGGATGGTGGAAATTCGCCCTGGGTAGATCCCAGCATGAGCTCTGCCATTTGATAGTTAACCGCTGCCAGGGCGTCGGACTCGCGAACAAAGGTAATTGGCTGTTCCGGACCACCAACCTGTTGCCAGTTGGTGATGTTGCCCTGGAATATGCCCATCAGCTCAGACACGCCCAGATTATTTATGGGGTTTTCTCGATTCACGATAACCACCAGTGCATCCCAAACCACGGGATATACTGCAGCGCGGCGCTCCTGGCGCTCTGTGCTACGCGGGCTGCGGCCTGTTCCAGCCATATCCACTTCACCGGACGCTGCCATGCGAATAGCCTCGGTCGTGCTGGTAAGGTCTAGCGAGACGCTTGCGCCTTCAGTGGCTTTATAGAGTTCGGCCAGATCGGCCATAAAGGAGGTAGTAGCGATGAAATCGCCACTATATTTAAGGTCCTGTGCGGCGCCTAATGAGCACCATATGACCGCCGCGAGGGTTGCTATGTACTTCACTACTTGCATCGATAATCCCTGAATCTTCTATCGATTGCCGGTTCTCCCTCAAAAACCGACAGATTGGTTTCACAGTCCGTCCGACTAACGGATTGCGCCATCCTGGTGATCATCGTCTTTTTGTTATTGCCATCAATTGACCGATAGACACTAGACTTAATGACCATTAACGCTTCTTAGTGCAAGGCTACCACGGCCAGCGCTGGAATACACCAATACTAAGTGGATATCGGCCGCAATCTCACTCCAATACGGTCAGATACTGGCGACGGCCGCGTAACACCTGCAGCACATTCTGACCACTTCCCAACGCATCCTCCATGGAACCCAGGTCTGAGACGGCTCGACGATTTACCCCGCGAATAACGTCATTCTGACGCAATCCGTTTTGCCAAGCCGCCGAACCAGGCTCTACTTCGGCAATGCGAATACCCGTAATGCCCGTGCGATCGGTGATGCTTTGATCCAGTTTTTCCAAAATGGCACCGGCCAGGCGGGGGTCGAGATACGCGCCCTCGCGACGATCCGGTGGGATAGCAGCCAGCGCCAAACGCACCGTTTGCTGCTTGCCGTCACGCACAATAACCACGTCCATATCCACCTCGACAGGCAACAGGCCTTCTGTGTTGCGCAGCCCATCGGCGTCACGCACCCGCTCTTCGCCCAGGCGCACAATCACATCACCCTCTTCAATCCCGTACTGCTCTGCCGCAGAATCCGGAATGACGCGAGTCACCAAAGCACCTTCTGCTACTTGCAGATCCAGCGCTGCGGCCAGCGAGTCATCGATATCCTGCAGCGATACGCCCAGCCGGCCCCGGCGGACAAAACCGTGCTCAGTCAACTCGCTCATTACGTACTGCGCAATCTGCGAAGGAATGGCAAACCCGATACCCACATTGCCGCCGCTTGGTGAGAAAATTGCCGTATTGATGCCGATCAGCTCACCGCGCAAGTTAATCAGTGCGCCACCGGAATTGCCCGGATTGATGGATGCATCGGTTTGGATAAAGTTTTGATAGTTCAGCCCGCGCAGACCGCGTCGACCCAGTGCGCTGACAATTCCCGAAGTCACGGTTTGTCCAAGGCCAAAAGGATTGCCGACGGCTACAACAAAATCACCGACGCGAAGGCTACTGCTATCGGCCAGACGCAGCGCGGTAAGATCTTCCGCTGCTACTTGAATTACCGCCAGATCGGTATCCTCGTCGGTGCCAATCAGCGTCGCTTCCAAAGTTCGCTCATCGTGCAGCGTCACCTGGATATCATCTGCGTCGCCGACCACGTGATTATTGGTCAAAATCAAGCCCCGAGCGGCGTCCACGATAACGCCAGAACCCAGGTTGCGCTCAACTCGCTCTCGGGGAACGCCCAAAAAGCGTCGGAAAAATGGGTCATTAGCGAAAGGACTGCGCACCTGCACTCGTGACTGGGTGTGAATATTGACTACCGCTGGCGTAACCCGCTCCAGCACCGGCGCCAAAGTAGGCATGGGCTGCCCATCCACTTCTGCTGGCAAAGCCGCTCCAGCGTTCCTAGCCATCGCCGTAAGTAGAACCAACAATAATGTGCGTAGTATCGAACCGTAATTCATGCAGCAATCTTCCAATCAGTGGTCTGAACCTGGTCCTCCTATTAATAGGAATCAGGCAAGCAAATTTCCAGACCCCATGGACCGCAGATTACAAAGAGAGTTTCGAATCATGTCGTTTCTGAGCAGGCCTGAACCCAGGGTACGTTAGTGCGAATTTATCGGCGCGTAGAAAAACTAATTGACCAACAGGAAAGTGAACCATTGCACACTTCTGGCATGTTTTGTGCTTCTACGTCGTCGACAAAACCTTCACGCAAAAAAATCAAAGTGTTTTGCCAACTTGAATGCATTTGACGGTTTTTAAATGGTTTTACTGATATTTTAGCGGCACGTTACGAATCGGAATTTTTTCGCCTTCGTATCTCTTTGAATTACGGCATTTTTTCCAGATCACCAGCGCAAGTGCTTGTTTCATGGGAAAAAACCCAATTTGACAACCCCCACCCCCAGGCGTACTCTTTGGCCCTCAACACAATATCTTGTGTTCAACAGACAAATGTATACCTATAAATTGTGTCTTCCACCGGGCACAAACCAATAAGAAGCCGTCCACTGAGGGGCGAAAGAATAACCAGTACAGGGGAGTTAGAGGGTTAAATGAGCAGCGTCCGACTCGAATCTATGCCGCAATCCGTTACCGAAATTCCGTTCCAGGAAGCATCACTCGACATATGGGATAAGAAATATCGTCTTAAAGCCAAAGACGGTAGTGTCGTCGATGCCACCATGGACGAAACCTATAAACGCGTGGCCAAGGCCCTGGCCGACGTAGAATCCACCGAAGAAAAACGCGCCTACTGGTTTGAGCGTTTTCTGTGGGCATTGCGCCGTGGGGCAATCCCTGCTGGCCGCATTACGTCCAATGCCGGTGCACTGGCCCACAAACCAGCCACATCCACCATCAACTGCACCGTGTCTGGCACCATTAAGGATTCCATGAACGGTATTCTGGGCAAGGTCCACGAAGCAGGTCTGACTCTGAAAGCCGGCTGCGGCATTGGCTATGAGTTTTCTACCCTGCGACCGAAAGGCGCTTACGTATCGGGAGCTGGTGCCTACACCTCCGGCCCGCTGTCCTTTATGGATATCTACGACAAGATGTGTTTCACCGTGTCTTCTGCTGGCGGACGTCGCGGCGCACAAATGGCCACCTTTGAAGTGTCGCATCCGGACGTGCGCGATTTCATTCGGGCCAAGCGCGAAGACGGTCGATTGCGTCAGTTCAATTTGTCGCTGCTGATCACCGAAGACTTCATGCAGGCGGTTGCGGACAATGCCGACTGGCCGCTGGTTTTCCCGATCCTGGAAAAAGAAGAGCACGAAGTAAACTTAAAAGACGAGAACGAAGTGGTATGGCGCGAGTGGCCAGCCACCGAAGGCTACGTGTCCAATGACGAAGGCCTGGTGGCCTGCAAAATTTACGACGTCGTTCCGGCACAGCGTTTGTGGGACATGATTATGGCGTCCACCTACGACTTCGCTGAGCCAGGCTTCATCCTGATCGACAAAGTCAACGAAATGAACAACAACTGGTGGTGCGAGAACATCCGCGCGACCAATCCATGTGTGACCGCTGACACCTGGGTTCAGACTGCCACTGGACCACAACAGGTAGCAGACCTGATCGCCCAGCCATTCGCGGCACGTGTAGACGGCGTTGATCACCTCTCTGGCCCGGAAGGCTTTTTCAAAACGGCCACTAAACAAGTAGTGCGCCTGCAAACCAAAGAAGGCTACCGCCTGCGCCTGACCGATGACCATCGCGTGCGTCGCGTCTCCAAGCTGACCCGTTGGGTGAAAGAGACCGAATGGTGCGAAGCCGGGCAACTGCAAGCCGGTGACAAAGTGCTGCTCAACGACCACCGCGAGAACGCAGCGTGGGCGGGCAAGCACACCGAGGCTGAAGGCTATTTGATGGGCTTGCTGGTTGGCGATGGCACGCTCAAAGAAGATAAAGCTGTGTTGTCCGTATGGACACCCGCTGAGGCAGTCAACGGCGGCAATGCCGGTGGCGTAGACACCGTCATGCTGGCCGCTGAAGAAGCCGCACGCACCCTGCCCCATCGCGCAGATTTTGCTGGATGGCAGTCTGTTACTGGTCGCAATGAGCATCGCCTGAGTACGGCAGCCATTCAATCGCTGGCGTTTGATCTGGAGATGCAGCCAGGCCATAAGACCATCACTCCGGCAGTCGAAAAGACCTCCAGCGATTTCCACCTGGGCTTTTTGCGTGGACTGTTTGATGCAGACGGTTCCGTCCAGGGCAGCCAGGAAAAAGGCGTTTCGGTTCGTTTGGCCCAGTCTGATCTGC
>CAZVYE010000272.1:0-4594 GCA_964630895.1 uncultured Gammaproteobacteria bacterium
AGGCGCCACGTTGGCGTTCATTCGAAACAGATTTGTCGGATCGTACTTGGTCTTCACTTCGACCATACGATCGTAGTTACCCATGTAATTCTTGCTAACCACTTCTTTGCTTTGGTCTGACAGATCATTGGTATAAAAACCACGCGTATGTGGCTCTATGTTTGCCCAGTATGCTTTCATCCAGCGTATGTGGTCGCTGGGATCGTTGTCGACCCGGTAGTTCAACATACCTAAGGTATCCCAGTTGGCATGCCTGTGCGCAAAAGCTGTGGCGTCGCTGGGCACCCGGCCAATCTTACCGCCACCGTGCTGCCATAAGGTGGTTATGCCCCGCTCTGGATGCGGCTCAATCCCTTCAACAATAGCGTCAATAAGTGCGTCTGGAATCTCTTCGACCAGACCGGATTTGAGATAAGTACCGAACAAACGCTCGTCGCTACTATCACCTGATTTTTGAAACGCCACGTAGTCAATGGGCCCAAGGGTATCTACAACTGGCTCGCCAGCGCTTCGCAGCTTGGCCATAATGCTATCGGCTCGATTCTTTGGGCCGCTATAGCAAAGCTGCATGATAACGGCTGGGTCCTGACCATTGCGCGCTGTGATGCCACCATCAACATATACGTCGTCACTCGCCTCGGCGGTAAAATCTCGATAAAAACGCAGTAGCTGTTTAGCATTCTTGCCAGGGAATACTAAATTCCCACCGATTACTTGCCGCTCCATAGGATGCAGTTGAAATTCGAAACCGGTAACCACTCCAAAATTACCGCCGCCACCTCGAATACCCCAATACAGATCGGGATTCTCTTCCGGGCTGGCGTGGCGCAATCGGCCGTCTGCCGTAACCACGTTTGCGCTGAGAATGTTGTCACAGGTCAGCCCAAATCGACGGGAGATGCGACCAAAGCCACCGCCGGTTGCCAGCCCGCCAACGCCAGTGTGAGAGACGGTTCCTGCTGGTGTAACCAATCCGAAAGCCATCGCGTCATGGTCCATGTCGCCTAGCCAACTGCCGCCCGATACCCACATACGCTTGGACCAGGGATCAACGCGGGTGCTGCGCAGTAGGCTCAGGTCGATCAGCATGCCGTCATCGCAAGTGGATTTGCCCGACGCGCTGTGGCCGCCGCACTTCACTGCGGTGAGCAAGTTGGATTCTCTGGCGAACTGCACAGCAGCACATACGTCGGCTTCGCCTTTCGGCTGAACTATCAGTGCCGGGTGTTTATCAAAACTGGGATTCAGTACCTGCCGTGCCTTGTCGTAGACCGCGTGGCCAGGAAGCACCAGGTTACCGCGCAGGCTATCCGCAAGCTCCTGGACCGATGCACGAGCAAGACTCACCTCCGCACCATCTCCCGTGACTGCCAATACATCGGCTTCGACTTTGTTGGAGGCGCTCAGCAACGCTGCCATCGCACCCGTCGGTGTCAAAGTTGCCGCGATTGCAGAGCCAACAGCTGTATTAAGAAAGTGCCTTCTGTGCATAACATTCCCCTCGCGCATGGTACATGCGCCTTTGTGGCCCCCTAAGCCGACTACCTCATCATAACCTAAATAGGCTGAATTAGCGGTCCACGTGCGTATACGCCCCAATCAAGGTGACTTTGGTCAGTTTTGTGGGTGACCACAAGCATTGCCGAATAACACGAATCTATGAACAATGGTCTTGGCGACGGTTGATCGTTCGTTATTGTCATGGCGACTAACCCTATCTATAAATAATAGCCCACGTCAGAAGGAAGCGTTCTCAATGGAAGCGAATGTGCAACCCGTCCGGGATAGACACGGGTTTCTTATCCGAGGGGAGGCGATGACGCGTATCGAGGTGTTTGTCGATGCAGCGTTCGCGTTTGCGGTTACGCTTTTGGTGATCTCGTTCGACGCCATACCGCAGACTTATGACGAGATCATTGTCGCGATCAAGTCCATCCCAGCATTTGTAGTTGCAGTCGCCCAGTTGGTTTGGATTTGGTATGAGCACTCCAGATGGAGTCAGCGCTTCGGGCTCGATGATGCGCTGACTACCGTCCTCAGCGCGTCCCTCTTGATCGTGGTGCTGATCTATATTTATCCGCTACGCATCATGATTGCGGGGATGTTTGCCTGGTTTACGGATGGTTATCTGCCATCCAACTTCCAGATGGATAACTTCCAAGAGCTTGCCAACATGTTCGTATTCATGGGGATTGGCTTTTCTGCTCTGTGTTTGGTGTTTTTTCTGTTTTATCAGCACGCGTATCGCCGCCGGGCCTTGCTGGATTTGAGCCCTCACGAAAGATTCCATACGCGCACTATCTGCCTGGTTTGGCTGGTTGACTTCATGATTGGTTTAGCAGCAATTGGTACGGCGCTTTTGTTACCGGATCAATGGGTACCTTTTTCGGGGTTTGTTTATGTGCTACTCGCTGTGACTACACCGCTCATATACGCAGTGCGCCACAGACAATCCTTGCAAGACGATGCGTAAGTCATAGGATAGGGTAGATAGATAGGATCTTAGTTTGGACTTAAGAAAGGACTTGCAATGAAAAAGGTTTTGGTTGGATGCCTGATCACCGCGGCGGTTCTGGTGGTCGGTGTAGGGGTCGCTGGCTATTTCTTTGTGATCAAACCGGCATCGGAATTTGTTGGTGGGTTTGTCGAGATAAACGAGCAATGGGAGACGCTAAACTCTCAGATTGATGATCAAAGTGACTTTGAAGTAGCTCCAGATACCACCCTTGCAGAAAATCAGCTCCAGCGCTATTTGGCTGCGCAAACGCAGATTAAGAACCAACTCGGTCCACGCTTGAAGCAGTTGGAAACGAAGTACGATGCACTCAAAGCGATGCAGCGTGAAGAAGGCCGAGATATGAACCTTGGCGAGATTGCTGGCGTCTATAAAGATATGTCCGATTTGATCTTGGAAGCGAAGCGCGCACAGGTCGCGGCCATCAACGCCCAGGATTTCTCACTTGAAGAATATGCCTGGGTCAGGGAGCGCACCTATCGCGCCATCGGTGCCAGCATCAACGTCGCCGCGGCGGCTGGCTTAGGTGAGCAAATTCTGGATCAATACGCTGTGGACAAAGCGACTGTGGATTTGGTTGAGCCCTATCGCGAGCAGCTTATGGACGTGCATGCGCTGGCATTCTTTGGACTGTAGAGGCGTTCTAATCGAAAAGGTTTTGCCGCGTTTCTAAGTTTGAACGATAGGTAGCGGCGCCTTTGCTTTCGGCGCCGCCACCTTGCTTTTGATATCGCTATCGTTGTTGACTTAGTTCACGCTGGCCACGTGATCCGCCTGAGTGCTACTAACGTCAGGCCGGTCCAGATTCATCACCTTAGTCCACGCATCTACAAAGTCTGCAACAAACCGTTCTTCAGCATCGTCGTAAGCGTAGTACTCCACCAAAGCCCGCAGCTCTGCGTTTGACCCAAATACCAGGTCGGCCTCTGTGGCCTTCCACTTGAGCTCGCCGGTATTTCTGTCACGGCCTTCGAAGGTATAGTCACCCTTGGGTGTCCAAACTGTTCCCATGTCTAGCAAATTGACGAAAAAGTCGTTGCTAAGCGTACCGGGCTGATCGGTAAACACGCCGTAATCTACTGCGCCAGTGTTGGCGTTAAGCGTACGCATTCCACCTAGAAGCACTGTGGTTTCAGGCACCGTTAACGTCAACATATCTGCACGTTCCACCAACATCTGCGCCGGTGAACGGTTCAAATTGCCGTTGTAGTAGTTTCTGAACGCGTCCGCAGTAGGTTCCAGATATGCGAATGAATCAACATCCGTCATTTCCTGCGTGGCGTCCGCGCGACCGGGTGTAAAGGGTACGGTGACCTCATGCCCTGCCTGTTTGGCTGCTCGCTCGATTGCTGCCGCTCCACCCAGGACGATGATATCCGCCATGGATATGCGCTTGTCGCCACGTTGGGCGTCGTTAAACTCGCTTTGAACCGACTCCAGTGCATTCAGAACTTTCTGCAGCTCGTCGGGATCATTGGCATCCCAGCTATTTTGTGGTGCCAAACGCAAGCGTGCACCATTGGCTCCACCGCGCATATCCGTGCCGCGATAGGAAGCAGCAGACGCCCAGGCGGTTCTTACTAGTTCTGAGTTGGATAATCCCGTATCCAAGATGCTTGCTTTGAGGCGTTTGATATCTCGAGCGTTTACCAGCGGATGCTCGACTGCCGGTATTGGATCCTGCCAGATGAGCGAATCCGCTGGCACATCTTTGCCGATATATCGCGCTTTGGGGCCCATGTCCCGATGGGTCAATTTGAACCACGCCTTAGCAAAAGCCTCCTTGAACTCTTCGGGATTTTCCTGAAAGCGCTTGGAGATCTTTCCGTATTCTGGGTCTTCTTTTAGAGCCAGATCCGTAGTGAACATGATGGGCGCATGTCGCTTGGTGGGGTCGTGTGCGTCAGGCACCATCGCGGATGCGGCTCCGTCTTTTGGTACCCACTGTGTCGCACCAGCAGGGCTTTTGGTCTTTTCCCACTCAAACGCGTATAGATTGTCTAGATACTGAGTCGTGAACGCGACGGGGCTAGAGGTCCATGCTCCCTCAAGGCCACTGGTTATAGTGTCAGCGCCTTT
>CAZVYE010000273.1:0-4578 GCA_964630895.1 uncultured Gammaproteobacteria bacterium
CCTGCCCCTGTTTGGTCTGCGCCATCATGGCAATGAATTTGTCAAAAAGTGGCTGAATATCATGCGGCCCCGGGCTTGCCTCAGGATGCCCCTGAAACGCAAAGGCAGGACAATCGGTACGCTCGATCCCCTGCAGGGTGCCGTCAAACAGCGATCTATGGGTCGGCTTTAGCGTGTCCGGCAACGAGTCCTCCGCCACAGCAAAACCATGATTCTGGCTGGTAATGTAAACCTCACCGGTCGCCAGATCCTGAACCGGATGGTTGGCACCGTGATGACCGAACTTCATTTTCTCGGTGGTTGCGCCAGACGCCAAGGCCAATAACTGATGTCCTAAACAGATACCAAAAATGGGCAGGCCACTGCCGCATAATTCTGTTATGGCCGCAATCGCATAGTCGCAAGGTTCTGGATCGCCAGGACCGTTGGAAAGAAAAATCCCATCCGGCTCTAACTCTAGAATATCCGCAGCGGCGTAGGTCGCGGGCAAGACCGTTACGCGACAGCCGCGATCGGCCAGCATCCGCAGGATATTGTGTTTGACGCCAAAATCCAGCGCCACGACGTGAAACTGTTCTGCAGGGGTAACAAAAGACTGCGCATCGAGATCGTAGGATCCTTCGAGCCACTCATAAGGGGCCTGTGTCGTCACAACTTTCGCCAGATCCATACCTTTGATGCCTGCAAAGGACTTGGCCAGACTCACCGCTCTTTCAGGATCAGGATCATCTCCGGCGATGATGCAGCCATTCTGCGCACCCTTGTCGCGAATCAATCGAGTCAGTTGGCGAGTATCTATTTCAGCAATGCCGACCAGGTTATTTGCCTGGAGATACTCTGACAGCGACTGCTCACTGCGCCAATTAGAGGCGCGCATTGGCAAATCACGAATAATTAGCCCAGCCGCATGCGGCTTAATGGATTCTTCGTCCACAGAGTTACAACCCACATTGCCAATATGGGGGTACGTTAATGTTACCAACTGGGAGGCATATGAGGGATCGGTGAGAATTTCCTGGTATCCCGTCATCGCGGTGTTAAACACCACTTCGCCGACAGTTTCGCCGGGCGCGCCAATACTCAGTCCGGAAAAGATGCTGCCATCTTCCAGCGCCAGAATTGCCTTCTTCGTCACGTGCTGAACCTTCGGATGCGAAAACGGGAGCCGTAGCTCCCGTTGAAATCAAAATTTGAGCTGCGGAATTTTAGCTGAAATCGCCCACGTCTGTCTAACCCTCTTCAGCAAAATCGTGCTGTTTTTCGCAGTTTATTCAGGCTGATCGTATCGGCATGACGCGCTGGCAAGGCTGCGAGTCACCAAGCGGAAAGCATCTCTGCTAAATTGCCAGCAAATCCACCAGACGATAACGACCCGGCCGCTGATTAAAGACCTTTTGCGCTGCCAAAATGGCGCCTCGAGCAAAAATGAGCCGATCTTCTGCGCGGTGGGTGACCTCGATACGCTCGCCTTCCAGGGCAAATACAATCGTATGCTCTCCCACAACGCTGCCAGCTCGCATGGACGCAATACCAATTGTGCCCGCTTCCCTTGCACCACTGCGGGAAGTAGTGATGGCACTTTCCGGATTTTGTTCCCGGGCATCCGCAATGGCGCGTGCCAGCGTCAGCGCGGTGCCGGACGGCGCATCCACTTTATGGCGATGATGTACATCCAGTATTTCCACATCCACCTGTCTGCCCAATTGAGCCGCTGCGGTTGCCACTAATCCATGCAGCACACCAACTCCGGGACTCATGTTGGATTCCCAGACTACGGGCACCGATTCTGCAGCGCTCCACAGCGAGTCAAACTGAGTGTCCGTCAGGCCGGTAGTCCCCGACACCACAGCAATACTGTTGGCCACCAACTTGGGCAACAAATTGAGCAAAGCGTCTGGTGTACTAAAGTCCACGACCACGTCGCACTCGGGCAAGTCTTGGCTAAACGTAAGCCCGGAAGCCTCTGGGACCAACTGCCCCAGCAACTTGGACTCTGGACTAACTAAAGCTCCCGCCAGAACCAGGTTTGGCTGGCCGTCAATGATGTCGCGACAAGCCTGCCCCATGCGCCCATCGGCACCGAGGATGGCTATACGGATAACATCTTGCCCGCCAACACCACCCATCAGGTCATGCGCTCAAAAAAGTCTTTGACCGAATCCAGCCAGGAACTGGACTGCGGATTGTGCGTGCGCTGCTCCGCGCTCAAGGTGGTTTCGAATTCACGCAGCAGTTCTTTCTGCGCTTTAGACAATTTCACAGGGGTTTCTACGCGCACCTTGCAGTGCAAATCACCCGTGGCGTGGCTGCGTACTGAACTAACGCCCTTGCCTCGCAGCCGAAACACCTTGCCGCCTTGGGTTTCTGCGGGAATCTTAAGCATGGCGTGTCCTTCGAGAGTCGGAACCCGAAACTCGCCGCCCAAAGCCGCTACGGTAAATGGAATCGGAACCTCGCAGAACAAGTGATCCCCATCCCGTTGAAAAATTTCATGATCTTTCACGTGCACTTCGACGTATAGGTCTCCGGCTGGCGTTCCCTGTTCACCCGCTTCGCCTTCCCCGGAAAGTCGAATGCGATCGCCGGTATCGACGCCTGCGGGAATCTTTACAGATAACTTCTTGGACTCTTCTACGCGGCCATGACCGTGGCAACGGTCACAAGGGTTTTCTACAACACGCCCTTGGCCGCGGCAAGTCGGGCACGCTTGCTGCACCGAAAATATGCCCTGCTGCATACGCACTTGGCCGACACCGCCGCAGGTGGTGCAAGACATAACGGAGTCATCTTCAGAACCGGTGCCAGCGCACCCTTCGCACACTACCAGCGTCGGTATCCGGATTTCTTTTGAAACGCCACGTACGGCTTCCTCCAGGCTTAACTCAATGGGATAGCGCAAATCGGCGCCCCGGCGCTGTCTGCTCCGACCGCGGCCTCCGAAGATGTCCCCAAATATGTCACCGAAAATATCGCCCACATCGCCAGAGAAACCGCCGCCGCCGAATCCACCGGCGCCCTGCAGCCCTTCGTGACCATACCGATCATAGGTTGCCCGTTTTTGCTCATCAGAGAGCACTTCATAGGCTTCTTTGGCCTCTTTGAACTGCTCCTGTGCTTCCGGATCAGGGTTCCTGTCCGGATGAAATTTCATTGCCAGCTTGCGAAAGGCCCGTTTTAGTTCTGTCTTATCGGCCGACTTCGCAACGCCAAGCACTTCATAGTAATCCCGCTTCGACATTGCCTATCAATTACCCATTCTCAATGCAGGCGACATAGGGTTTGCCAACGGCAAATTCAAGAACGGCAGCTTTCACACGCAAGGCACGGGCCCGATACGGCCCGTGCAATTCTTACAAATAAGCGATCTACGATTGCCTAATCGAGATCAATATCAATCTCTAACTCTGGTAATTCGATTAATGGTCTGGGCAGGCCATCTATTTCAATGGCCTCCCAGCGGTCATCCAGATCACGGGTCCTTACCCATCGGTTCTCGCGACGCGCATAGAAATACTCATCATCTTCTACAAAATACACTCCAGGCCGCTCTTCAATCCGATAGACGGGGCGCTGCTCAATCCGGATTAGCTCATGTTCCTGGTGTTTTTTGTGGTACCCATGGGCTTTTGCGTGCGGCGGAGGCTCTGCATATGCCGCAGCAACAAACAAAGAGAGTGCGCTGGCTAATAGGGTCTTTTTCATCATTCTTCTCCTTCTCGAGCAATGTGTTTAGCAATACTTGAAAAAACTAAGCAAAACCCATGCCAGCCGATCCTTTGTGAACGCTATCCGAGACAATGCAGCAATTGCGAAAGGTCGGAAAGCACGCCAGCAGCGGTGAGTTGTATCCCAGCGCCAGGGCCCGCAATCACCAACGGCCTATCGCAATAATGTTGGCTTGAGATCTCAATATAGTTGTCCCCGGGGCCGACGCGCGCGAATTCCGAACTATCCGGCAACAACTGCAGCGACGCACTGGCGCCAATACTGGAAACTTCGCCCAGATATACCAGGGACTTCCCTTCACTGCGCGCATGCGCAACCTTGGCAGCCCACTTTTCGTCTGTATTACTTAAGGTCGCAAGATACTGATCTGCGCTTTGATCCGTAGGACCTGCACCCACCAGTGATTCACAGCTCGCCGCCTCAATCGGCCAACCCAGGGTTCTACCCAAAATTAGCAGCTTACGGGCGACATCCATGCCCGTAAGATCTTCTCTGGGATCGGGCTCGGTAAAACCAAGATCTCTTGCTTCCCGCACCACATCTGACCAGCTTTGCCCAGCTGACACCTTCCCCAACATCCAGCTCAGACTGCCGGAGAATATGCCGCGAATACGCACATCCCGATCTCCAGCAGCAATGCGAGCTCCGAGCGCTTGAACTACAGGCAGGGCCGCGCCTACCGTGGTTTCATTGCAATAATGTGCACCACTACGCGCTTTAGAAATCGCAAATGCACGCGTCAAATCGGCCCCGAACCCCGACTTATTGGCCGTTATGACATGGATACCGGATCGCAGCCATTTTGGATGGAACGCTGCAACCTCATCGGATGCGGTTAAATCAATCACAATG
>CAZVYE010000274.1:0-4562 GCA_964630895.1 uncultured Gammaproteobacteria bacterium
GGTGAAGCGCATCCGGGCAGAAATGGATCGCGTCATTGAGGACGCTGAGTTTGATGGAAGCTTTGATGAGTTTACGCATTTCCTGCGCACTGACCCTCAGTTCTACTTCACCGACAAAGCGGACTTGCTTCGAGAATACCGAGCGATTTCCAAGCGTGCTGATCCAGAGCTAGTCAAGCTGTTCGGACATTTGCCGCGTACGCCGTATGGTGTAGAGCCCGTGCCCGCTTATGCAGAACAGTCCCAGACCACCGCGTACTATCAGCAGGGCTCATTGGACGCCGGTCGCCCCGGTACGTTTTTCGCCAATACCTATAAGTTAGACACGCGACCAAAATGGGAAATGGAAGCCTTAACTCTGCACGAAGCAGTGCCAGGACATCATTTGCAAATCGCCATTCAGCAGGAGCTGGACGATATTGCGTGGTTCCGCCGATTTGGTGGCTATACCGCATTTATCGAAGGGTGGGGACTGTATTCGGAAAGCCTGGGCGAAGAAATGGGCTTTTATCAGGATCCCTACTCAAAGTTTGGCCAGCTCACTTACGAGATGTGGCGCGCCATTCGGCTTGTTGTAGACACGGGAATGCATTCGCTGGGCTGGTCCCGCGATAAAGCCATTAAATTTTTCAAAGACAACACCGCCAAGACCGAGAACGATATTGTGGTGGAAGTGGATCGTTATATCGTATGGCCCGGTCAAGCGCTGGCGTACAAAATTGGCGAGCTCAAGATTAAAGAGCTGCGCGCCAATGCAGAGCAGGAACTGGGTGAGAACTTTGATATCCGTGGCTTCCACGACGTGGTTTTGGGCGCCGGCTCCATCCCGTTGACCGTGCTGGAAACTCGCGTGAACGAGTGGATTGCAGACCAAAAAGGTTAGATCACTACGATGAACGGCTGGTCCAGGGCTGGATCAGCCGTTCCAGGTCGGCTTGACTGGCACTGGAGCGCAGCGACCAGATTCCATCTCTTACCCCACATAATGTTCGCAACGATTGCCGGCCGATAACGGGCAATTTCGCCATCGATGGAAACGTTGCATCGCGAAAAAAAGCTGCCAGTTTTGAGTGCGATTGAAACAGTGGCGTCAGGAATCGGCTGGCCCACTGATAGTAACGCAGGTGAGAACGGCGGGCCTGGGTATACGCATCCAGTGCCGTTGGGACGTCACCGTGGTGTCGCAGGGAATCTGCTAGCACCGATGCATCTATCATAGCCATGTTGGCACCCTGTCCAAGCTGAGGGCTCATGCCATGGGCAGCATCACCGATGATCACCGTATTGTCCGAATTCCAACGTTTTAAAACCACGTCGCTATAGCGCGCGAAGCTCAGCTGGGAATGCTCTTTGATGGTCTCTAAATAAGCCTTTGCATGGGGCCACAATGCGATTGCTTGCTCGCGCCATTCCTGCAGAGGCTGTGCTTCCCAGGCGACAAACTCTGCGGTCGGCAAGCTCCAGAAAAAAGACGTCCAATGTGTAGCGGTGTTCCCTGTACCAGTAGGCATGAGTCCGGCCATTTTGTGGGCGCCCAGGTAGCGCTGGCGTAGGCGGCAATCGGCGATGTCCGCTTCCGGCGTTGCGATTAGCGCCCACAGCGCACCCCAAGGATAAGGCAAGACAGACTGGATCAAATGTTCTGGAACCAACGATGTGCCGTTACTGCCAGTGGCGATGACTATCAAATCCGCCTGGTGCCGCTGCAAATCAGCATAGGACTTTTGTTCGCAGTCCAGCGCAATGTCTACGCCTGCATCCTTTGCTGCTTGTATCAGGGAATCAAACAACGCGCCCCGGTGCATACCAAGACCAGTCCAGTCCGAGTTGAGGCGAGCATAAGGGAAATCCATGATCGTGCGGCCGTTGGGAGTGGTGCCGGTAAGAACCTCAACCCGGGCTCCTTTGGGTAACACCGCATCTGCCAGCCCCAGTCGCTCCAGCACGGCAAGCCCGGTTGGCTGCAACAAAATGCCTGCGCCTAAAGGTTTGGGATCGGCAAATCGCTCTAGCAGCGTGACCTTCCATCCGTCACGAGCCAGCAGCGTGGCCGCTGATAAACCGGCAGTGCCCGCACCGATGACTAAAGCATGCCGACTACGCAATGTTCATACCCGAAGCTAAATGCCGACCCGTTGGTTTTGATTTGGAAGCCGTTTCCCATAATGACCAAGGGTGACAAGGGCCGCTAACTCTTGCCAAAGAAGGCGTTGTTGTTCCTGACCATGGCATTGCACCGTCGTGCACATTTACTTTTCTGTGACCTGATCTGACTCAGCAATACTATTTCTATGATCAAGTAGAACCACGCCCAGCCACCCCAACACGCCAGAAACAACTAGCAGGGCAAGGACGAACCCCCAGGCAGCAAGGAGATTGTCACCAGCCATAAATGTGAACACAAAAAGGATCATGCCCAAAGCAAAACCAAGGACACACAGCGTGCGAAACAAATTGCCAACAAAAGTGAGTACGGTGTTCTCCCCAAAACGCATACCAGTTCCTTTAGCTATTCAATTTGTCCCCGGCCCTTCTCGCCGATGCATGGCGTTCTAGGCATCCAAGTCTGGAATCAGCTCGCTTTCTAAATGAGCAATCGAGTCTTTCAACTGCAGTTTGCGTTTCTTTAGCCGGCGCACCTGGAGATCGTCAACGCCTCGATCAGACGTCATTTGAGAGATTGCATCATCCAATGCGCGATGATCCAAACGCAACAGCGCCAGACGCAGTGCCAGAGCTGCAGGGTCGTCCATCCAGCTGTTCATGGCCGACTCTTCATGATCGGGTCCGGCCTCGCAGCTCAATCACCAGCTCGGCCACGACGGAATCTATCGCCTGCTGCAGCCCGTCTTTGGCGGTACTGACATCTTCCATCAGGGCCGGAAAATTCTCAAAGGCATATTGCTGGTCGGCAGCAAGTACCGTGTGTGAACCCTCCATACCGAGATCGCGGTAATGGATGAGATTCTCGTACAGCACCTCGTGGGTATCGCCATCGATCAAGCGAGCACCAACGTGCAACGTTGGAAGATAATCGGAGGTTAGCGTGGTAGCTGAGTAACCGATGAGATTGACGTAAACATCCAATATGGCCGCGTCGTCTACCTTGGGATAGCGCTTTTCGAACATGCCCGGAGGCACTGCTCCCAGTATGTTGTCCTTGGTCCGTCGAAAATCCATCATGTCCGCTGGCACGCCTACCCGGCGCACCGCAGATTGCAGCTCAGACACGAAGTAATCGTTAAAGTCGAAATCCATGGCTTCAAGCGCATCGGTAAATTTGTTCTTGCGCGTATCTGCGCCCTTAGCCAATGCGAATGCCGCTGCGCTGCTCGCCCAGCCAATGTATGTGCGATCAATATCCACTTCAGCTTTGGGCTGGAGATTAAATGGCAAGATGACGATCTTTTTCACGTTCGCCAATTCTTCGGGCTTGAGCCGGTCGGCCTGATAAGGCCCGCCGCAAGCGGCCAGCAACACCACCAGCGCAACTACACTAATCTTGGATATCTTCATACAACCCCTCTTTGATCGCTTTCCCGCATAGTAAAAGACGCGGCGGGTACTTGACCAGCGGTTTGCGATTTTTTGGCTGTACTCCCATCGCTTTGCAACGTGGGCATAACATGCCACATGCTAGGATTTTGCGGGCATGTATTACTGGAGTACCTAATAATGAAGAATCCATCGCGCTACCCTCACGGGACCCCATGCTGGGTGGAATTGATGACCACCGATGTATCCTCTACCGAGCGCTTTTACGGCGAGCTGCTGCATTGGCATTTTGAGAAGCGCCCAGCCGGAGATCATGGTGAGTACGTGATGTGTCAGCTCGATGGGAAGGATGTCGCCGCCATGTTTCAGATGCCCGAGGAACTGCGTGCCAGGGATATTCCGTCGCACTGGGGCATGTACATCGCGGTGGACAATGTAGACGAAACAGCCCAAGCGGTGGATACCGTCCAGGGGGAAGTCATTCAACAGCCTTTTGACGTACCCGGTGCAGGTAGAATGGCCGTTGTGCAAGATCCAACCGGTGCCAACTTTAGTTTGTGGCAGGCTGGCGACCATATGGGTGCTGCGCGAGTCAATACACCCAATTCCTGGTGCTGGAGCCAGCTGGCCAGTCAGGATCCAAAGCGGGTAGAAGCGTTTTATGGCCGCTTGTTCAACTGGCGACCGCGATATGACGATTCAGCCGAGCAGCCTTACACCTATTTTATGCTGGGAGATCGGATGGTAGCCGGCATGCTTGGAACCGAAGCGGAGTGGGGTGATGTTCCCTCGCACTGGCAAACCTATTTTGCGGTGGAGAACTGCGATCGCGCCCGCGAGCAGGCAGAAGCCTTGGGTGCAAAAACCATGCTGCCGCCACAGGATATTCCGGACGTTGGTCGCTTCTGCGTATTGTCAGACCCCCAGGGCGCAGCGTTCATGCTGGCAACGTTTAAAGAAATGGATGCGCCACCTTTTGAGGACGATTAATTATGCTGGAAGAATCGATGATTCGCGCATTACACGTTATCGCTTTTATGGTCTTAACCGCCATGCTGATAGCCGAG
>CAZVYE010000275.1:0-4514 GCA_964630895.1 uncultured Gammaproteobacteria bacterium
CGCGCAATTTTGCTATTAACGTTCCACCTATTGGTAACTTTGTCATGCTGGAGTGAGTAATTTAACAACGAATAAAACACCAGGGGAATCAGGTGAAGATTTTACACCATGGTGCCAGGGACGGAGTGACCGGTTCCTGTCACGAACTACAGTTAGGAAAATATAGTCTGTTAATTGATTGCGGCGCATTTCAGGGGGAGGAGGCCAGAATCGGCAACGATATTACTTTTCCTGTTGAGCCAATCAAGGCACTTATTCTTACACATTGCCATATTGATCATGTGGGCAGAATTCCCTGGTTACTTGCAGCCGGTTTTCGTGGGCCGATTTATGCGACTGAGGCTACCGCATCGCTGTTGCCCCTCATGCTTGAAGATGGCCTGAAACTGCAACTAGGGTTGAGTGATGAAAAATGCGAAGCCTTTATTCGTCTGGTTCGTTCACAACTCAAACCTGTTCCTTTTGACTGTCGGGCTCAAATTATGCTGCCGGACGGGCAGGATGTGAGCCTGTTCTTTCGGCAGGCAGGGCACATTTTAGGTTCTGCATATGTTGAGTTAACTCTGCCTGAACATCAGAAAGTCGTGTTTTCCGGTGACCTGGGACCCAGCAATACACCGCTCTTAGTGGATCCTGTACCGCCGTCGCATGCCGATGTCTTAGTGCTGGAAAGTACGTATGGCGATAAACGGCATCCCGGAGTGGAGAACCGTGAACAGGCGTTGAAAAAAATTGTCGAGCAATCGTTGCAGGATGGTGGTGCGATTCTCATTCCGGCCTTCAGTCTTGGACGGACGCAGGAGCTGCTGTTTGATTTGGAAAATATAGTGACGGGGGAAAACCAGAAAGCTCGATTGAATAGTCCTTGGTTGTCGTTACCCATTGTTCTGGATTCGCCATTGGCTATGAGAATTACTCAGGCCTATCAGGGGTTTAAGCGATTGTGGGCGAAAGAGGCCAAAGCCAGATTAGACAGTGGCCGTCACCCGCTTGATTTTGACCAATGTACACAGATAGATGAACACAGCGACCACATTGGACTGGTCAATCGCCTGAAAGCAAGTGGTGAACCAGCTGTCATTGTGGCCGCCAGTGGCATGTGTACGGGAGGACGGATCATGAGTTATCTGGAAGCATTATTGCCTGATCCCAGAACAGACTTGCTGCTGATTGGCTATCAGGCCCGGGGAACACTGGGCCGTGAACTTCAGAATGGGGCAAAGGTCGTGATGATTCACAACAGCAGAATTGAAGTGAAAGCCAGAGTGCATACGATGACCGGGTATTCAGCGCATGCGGATCAGAATGATCTGGTTCGTTTCGTCAGAGGGATTGAACAGGGGCCCAATGAAATTCGTCTGGTACATGGCGACAGACCGGCGCAAGAAGCGCTGGCAAAGCGTCTCAGGAAGATTAAACCGGATGCGAAGGTGATTGTTTGCGCAAACCTGACCCCGGATTAAGTCATTGCTTGCATCAGGGGAGTCTTTCGATATTCTAGTCTCTGAAAAAATACCGTGATAGCTTGAACGCATGATTTCATGGCTGAACATGCCCGGAGTGGACTCTATTAGCAAAGCCATTACTAAAGATTGAGACAAAGTTATCATTGGTGTTATATCGACCAAGTTTGAGGAAGGATAATGAAAATAACAGTAGCGGGAACAGGCTATGTGGGCTTGTCAAATGCTGTATTGCTGGCCCAGCATCATCAGGTTATTGCGCTGGATATTGTCGAAGAGAAAGTTGCACTTCTCAATCAAAGAAAGTCTCCAATCGTTGATAAAGAAATCAGCGAGTACCTCGAACATCGTGAATTGAATCTGACGGCAACAACAGATAAAACGCTTGCATACAGCAATGCTGATTTTGTCATTATTGCTACCCCGACGGATTACGATCCGGTGACGAATTACTTCAATACTTCATCGGTGGAGTCTGTCATCCGAGATGTGATGGCAATCAATCCTGATGCGGTCATGGTAATTAAGTCCACGATTCCTGTGGGTTATACCCAGCGCATTCAGGAGGAAATGGGGACTGAGAACATCTTGTTCTCGCCTGAGTTTTTACGTGAAGGGCGAGCACTTTACGACAACCTGTATCCTTCCCGAATCATTGTTGGCGAGCAATCAGAGCGTGCAAAAGTCTTTGCTGATCTGCTGATTGAAGGGGCAGAAAAGGAAGAGATTCCGGTTCTGTTTACCGATTCGACAGAAGCGGAAGCGGTGAAGCTTTTCTCGAATACTTACCTGGCGATGCGGGTAGCTTACTTCAATGAATTAGACAGTTATGCCGCTGCGCACGGACTGGACAGCCGCCAGATCATTGAGGGGGTCGGATTGGACCCGCGTATTGGTAATCATTATAACAATCCGTCTTTTGGTTATGGTGGATATTGCTTGCCAAAAGACACCAAGCAGTTGCTGGCAAACTACCAGAACGTGCCGAATAATATTATCCGTGCTATCGTCGATGCAAACTCGACACGCAAAGACTTTATTGCTGAAGCCATTTTGAGCAAGAAGCCGAAGGTGGTTGGTGTTTACCGTCTGATCATGAAGAGTGGTTCAGATAATTTCCGTGCTTCATCGATTCAGGGGATCATGAAACGCATCAAAGCCAAAGGGGTTGAGGTGGTCGTTTATGAGCCGGTACTGAAAGAAGACGAGTTCTTTAACTCCAGAGTGATTCATGATTTGGAGGAGTTTAAGGCAATGTCGGATGTGATTGTTTCGAACCGAATGTCAGATGAACTACATGAAGTAGCGGACAAAGTCTACACACGTGATTTATTTGGCTCTGATTAATCAATCAGATGCCGCAACTTAGGGCAGGATGCGTGCTTTTCTTGCCCTAAAACCTCTATGAAGATCACAGATTTCTCCCATCCCTGACTATACTGAAAATACCTACTTTTTTTGTTGGTCAGGGGCAGCAATGAGAACTCTTGTGATTGCGCTTACAGTTGCCGGGTTGATGAATGCGGGGGCACTTGCAGCGCAAACCGCAGCGGAAGCATCGGCAACATCCTCATCATCGGTAACTTCTTCTTCCTCGACGGTCGCTTCATCAACGGCGGCTTCCAAAGGCTCCGCAGCGGGTATTACAACTGCCTCGGCAGCATCTGCCGGAGGTTTAACGGCAACAGTTGTTGCTGTCGGTGTGGCAGCTGTTGTGATTGGCGTGGCGCTTTCTGATACTGGTGGCGGCGGTGATAGCACTTCACCACCGGTGACGACTCAGGAATAGCTGCGACACAGGACCCGTGCGCCGGGAAGTATTTTCTGTGTGATGACTTCATGAGACATCAATCCGCAGAGAGGATGTCTCATGCTGTTCTTTCATCGGTGTTCTGTCATCAGGAAGCGCTGTCGACCGCTTTTCCTTTCAACAGCTTTCGTACCCACATCCGGCCTGGATGCAGTGCATCCAGTACGCTGATTGGCAATGGCAGCGGATCGCCGCAAAGCTGTGATGCGAGGACTTCCCCGAGCAGCGGTGCAGAACTGAGTCCTCGTGAGCCCAATCCGATCATTGCATAAAGCCCAGGATAAACAGGGACCTCTTCCGCACTCTCTTGCTTTTCCCGCAAGGTCGCATACTGGCTGAGTACATCATCAAACCGGCAGATGTCACCGACAAAAGGTAAATGGTCCCGGCTGGCGCATCGGACGCCAACCCGGGCATCCTGTGCAGAAAAATCAATGGCTTCTGGCCAGGCTGCATCGGGCAGGCAGTCCATCAGACGGGTTCGATTATCTGTATGTTCTTCTTCAGAAAATGTCAGGTCGATACTGTTTCTGCGGTAACTGGCTCCGATGCAGTGGGTGCGGGTCGACGGATTGACCGGTGTCAGGTAACCGTCGTAACACAGTACCGTTTTCAGAGCAGCCAGCTCACCTTCACTCGGAACATGGCTGACCTGACCGCGGACAGCGTAGGCCGGGATCGGTTTTGTCTGCTCAAAATCTTCAAACCGATGGCCGTTGGCGACGATGACGGTCTTATGGACGAACTGGCGACCGTCTCTGCTTGAAAGCGTCCATTGTTCGTTGCCATTTCTCTCAAGGCTGCAGATGTCTGTTTCCGGATGGAGTGTCAGCAGACCAGAAGCCTGTGCCTGTTGAATCAGAGTTCGGGTGAGTTCTTGCGGACACAGCCAGCCGCCCAACGGGTAATGCACACTGCGGTGGCCGCTGTGTATCCCGGTTACGGCTTCAGTTTGCGCGATATCCAGCGCATGGACGACTTCCGGTGGGAAGCCGCCGTTCAGCATTTTGTCGAGTTTTTCAGCGGATTTTTCACTCCAGGCCAGTTGGGTCACACCGCACCAGTCGTGGCTGAATTCGCTGAACCGGGCAGCTTGTTCCACAAACTGGCGGGCATAAAGATAGGCCGGGGCAAAGAAACGGCTGAGTGCATCATTTGAGCCGTTGAGCAGCGGATAAACCGCTCCTTGCCGGTTGCCGGATGCTCCTTCTGCAGGCATCGAATCTGCACAGTACAGGCTG
>CAZVYE010000276.1:0-4444 GCA_964630895.1 uncultured Gammaproteobacteria bacterium
CTTCCTGCAGTTCCTGTTCGCCGACAGCTTCGCCGACTTCCTGCTCTACGAGGCGCTGATCGGCGCCGGCATGAGCCTGTGCTCGGGCGCCGACCTGGCCCTGCTCTACGACAGCCAGAGCGCGCTCAACGAACGTTGGTCTAAATAGCCATGGATCAGAATGACCGGAACCTGTTCCGCCCCTGTGCCGAAAACGGAAATGCCGTCAAGATAGTCGGAGACTTCGATTTCCAACTCATCTTCCACGTCACTGATGATCTCGTCCTCGACCCACTGATACATAAATTGTCCGGCTGTAGACGCGCGCATCTCCGCCAAGTTGACGTGTACGTACCAGGTTGAGTCGCTGGCGCTGGGTACCTGTGCAACGGCGGTGTTGATTAGGGCCGTAGCCAACAGTAGCGCGCAGCCAACGATGGATTTGGTCATGCGATTCATTGTTACTTCCTTTGCGTTGATTTGTAGGCTTATAGCGCCAGACTTGTTAAAAGGTTACACAGACCGAAACTTTATTTCGTCTGACATAGGTCTTGCCTGGAGGGAAAGATTAAGAAATGATGCGTGTCGATGCGCTCGCTCACTGGCACAACGGGTTTTCTTTTCGCAATGCTGCTGACGGCGTCGCTCCATGCAGCGACCCTGCATCGGGGCAATGGGCCAGAGCCAGATAGTTTGGATCCCCATAAGGCTCAAGGGCTGTCGGCGCAGAATATCCTGCGCGATCTATATACCCCTCTACTTAGAATTGCCCCGGACGGAAATCCTGTCGCCGGAGCTGCGCAGTCGTGGCATTCCAACGAAGATGGGTTGCACTGGGAGTTTGTTCTGGATCCAAACGGGCGGTGGTCTGACGGAAGTCGGGTGGTTGCGCAAGACTTTGTCCGCGGCTGGCAGCGCGCGCTTGACCCCAACACCGCTGCTCCGTACGTAGACCTGATTGGGTTCCTGGCGGATGCTGAAGTCGTTGCAGAAGACGATAAGCTTTGGATTACCCTGGCACGGCGCGTGCCCGACTTGCTCCAGCGATTGAGTTTGTTAGTGGCTAGCCCATGGCCGGGCTGCGCAGGCGTCTACAATGGTCCTTACGAACTGAAACAGCGGGTGCTGCAAACTCGGACTGTTCTGTCAGCTCAACCGTATCACCCGCAAAAGCCTGCATTTGAAACCGTGGTCTATCACGTTACTGACGATACTAATGCGGAGGTGAATCGATTTCGTGCGGGAGACTTGGACATCACGGAAAGTATCCCGTTTGGCCGAGTGGCCGGGCTCCGAGACGAGATACCTCAAGCGGTTCGAGTTAGTCCTTATTTCGCCGCCTATTTTTGGGGCTTCAACCTGACTCAGCCACCGTTCCGTGGCAATCGACCTTTGCGTCGCGCTCTAACACTTCTGGTTGAACGCCCGTTGCTCACGGACAAACTGATTGGCAACGGTGAGAGCCCATTGTACAGCTTGGTCCCGCCTGGACATGGCGCTTATGTCAAACAGGAACCTGCATGGTCCAGCTGGTCATGGGATAGAAAGATTGCAACGGCAAAGGAGGATTTTCAACGCTCCGGCTACACGGCAGACAATCCGCTGGTTCTAGAAATGCGCTACAACCAATCTGCCAGCCATCGGCGCGTGGCCCTCGCAATGTGTGCCATGTGGCGCGAACACCTTCCAGTGCACTGCAGACATCGATCCGAAGAATGGAAAGTATTCGTGGGCAATCGACGGGCCAAAACCAACACACAGTTATTCCGCTGGGGCTGGACCGCCGATGTAGCCGATGCGGAAAACTTTCTGGGTCTATTCCGATCGGGCCAGGCGCTCAATCTGGCCGGTTGGCAAAACGAAGCGTTTGACCACTTATTGGACGTCTCGGCAACCCAAAACAGCGAGGATCGGCAGGCGACGCTCTCTCAGGCCGAAAGTCTCTTGCTGGATGATTTTGTGATTCTGCCTTTGTACACCTACGTTTCCAAACACCTGGTCCGCCCCGATATACAGGGCTGGCAAGATCATGTTCTAGATCATCATCCGTCAGTTGGTTTGTACCGACAGGGAGGCCAGCCTTCCCGGGAGCGTGGAGATCTGACCGAGCCACTGCCTCGGAGCTGCTCTCTGTGAAGCGTCAAACATGAGTCGACTTATCTTGCAGCGTATCCTGTGGGCAGTTCCTACGCTGTGGGTGCTGGCTACTCTTATATTCTTCCTGCTGCGGGCCGCTCCCGGCGGGCCATTCGATGGAGAAAGAGCGCTGCCGCCACAAACCGCTGCGGCACTGCAGACGCAATACCAGTTAGATGCACCGCTCATGCAACAGTATGTGAGTTTTCTGACCGGGATCTTACGTGGCGATTTGGGCATATCGTATCAATACCCAGACTTCTCAGTGACCGAACTCATTCGCCAGGCCCTGCCAGTCTCGCTTTGGATTGGATCCTGGGCATTGCTCTTGGCCCTGGCGCTGGGGGTGGGGCTAGGAGCGCTAGCTGCACGCGCCCAGGGGACTTGGATCGACCGCTTTGCCAGCGCCATTGCTGCGTTGGGATTATCCGTTCCCGTATTCGTCATTGCGCCGGCTCTCGTGCTGGTATTTGCGGTCAGTCTCGGGCTCTTGCCTGCGGGAGGATGGCCAGATTTTTGGGGAGGTCATTTGGTTTTGCCCGTGGTGACCTTAGCGCTGCCATTAGCAGCTGCTATTGCCCGACTTGCCAGAACCGGGTTTCTACGTAACAGCCAAAGCCTGTTTGTGCGCGCGGCAGTGGCAAAAGGAATGGATGCCAACAGTATCTGGTTAAAGCACATTCTTCGACCAGGCATGCTACCTGTGGTTGCATATCTGGGGCCTGCTGCGGCTGCCTTGCTGACCGGGTCAGTGGTGGTAGAAACCATCTACGGATTGCCGGGGCTGGGAAGGTATTTCGTGCAAGGTGCAATGAACCGGGACTACACCCTGGTTAGCGGGGTGGTTCTTTGCTTCGGGATGTTAGTACTAGTTTTCAGTTTACTGTCGGACGTGGCAGTGCGCTGGATTGACCCAAGGACCGTGCGATGAAACTGCCAGTATCTGGTTGCATACTGGTGGCGGTTGTTACGCTGTGCTTGATCGGTCCGTGGCTTAATCCAAACGATCCAATTCAGCCCGACTGGGACTCCATAGCGACAGGGCCGACCTTGGCAGGTAGCCACTGGTTTGGTACCGACCTGATCGGTAGAGACCTTTTTGAACGAACCCTGCAAGGCGGACGGATTTCGCTTTTAGTTGGGTTGGTTGCGACCCTGGTGAGTGTGCTCATTGGCGTGGTCTACGGCATGATTTCAGGCTACGTGGGCGGCCGCTGGGACAGCTTGCTCA
This sequence comes from uncultured Gammaproteobacteria bacterium, assembly GCA_964630895.1. Classification (GTDB taxonomy): domain Bacteria; phylum Pseudomonadota; class Gammaproteobacteria; order Xanthomonadales; family SZUA-38; genus CAZVYE01. Next base: position 3,347 of record CAZVYE010000276.1, read on the forward strand.
TGCGCGGCGTGGACGTACTCTATGCGTTGCCATTTATGTTCCTGGTGATTGTGCTGATGACGTTTTTTGGTCAGCATTTCATCCTGCTGTTCGTCGCCATAGGTGGCTATCTGTGGTTAGATATGGCACGGGTTATTCGGGCCCAGACGCAGGTGATCGGTGGGTTAGATTACGTCAGCGCTGCGCGTGCGGCAGGCCTCAGCAATGGCCAGATACTGCGACGCCATATTTTGCCCAATCTGTGGGATACGGTTCTAGTCACAGCCACCTTGCTGGTGCCTCAGGTAATTCTGATCGAGTCATTTGTTAGCTTTCTGGGGTTGGGCATCGCCGAGCCGCTCGCCAGTTGGGGCAGTTTGATCAATGAAGGTGTGGCCGATATGGAAATCGCGCCTTGGACCTTGCTCTTTCCGGCCACGTTTCTGTGTGTGACACTGTTGTGCTTGAATGCGCTGGGAGACCGTTTACGCGATCAGCTCATGGGGGAAAATTCTTGAGTCAACAAACCGCTAGCGAACCGCTGCTGGAGATACGCAATTTGCGCGTTGCGTTTGGGCGTGACGATCAACGCATCACGGCAGTGGACGGGATTGATCTTGTCATGCAACCAGGGGAAAGCCTGGGACTGGTGGGCGAATCAGGCTCCGGCAAAAGCGTAACGGCGCTGTCTATTTTGCAACTCCTGCCGAAAGCGCCGCTGAGTGACGTCAAAGGCTCCGTGAAGGTGCATGGCACTGAGCTTATGGGAATGAGCGACAAGAGACTCGGCCAGATTCGAGGGCGCAAGGTGGCGATGATTTTTCAAGACCCAGCGGCTAGCTTGAATCCAGTATTTCGGGTTGGTAATCAGGTGGCGGAAGTACTGCGTGTGCATCATGGCCTGCGAGGCAGTGCGGCCAAGGCGCGGGTACTGGAGTTGTTCGAGCAGGTTGAGATACCCAGAGCCCAAGAGAATGTAAGAGCGTATCCCCACGAGCTGTCGGGTGGCCAAAAGCAGCGCATCATGATTGCCATGGCGTTAGCCTGCGAACCAGATTTGCTCATTGCTGACGAACCTACCACCGCACTGGACGTGACCGTCCAGGCCAGCATCCTGGC
>CAZVYE010000277.1:0-4363 GCA_964630895.1 uncultured Gammaproteobacteria bacterium
ATTAGTGCAGAATCTACAAGTTCTTTTGTAATTTAGTGCGCTGAGCGGAGCAATTGATCTATCTGTCTTAGATCTACAGGTTTGCGCAAAATGGTCTCAATATTGAGCGACTCCGTACACTCCTGCAGGTCGGCAACCGATTGACCAGTCATCATAACCACCCGCAGGTCCGGATTGGCTTTTAAAAACTCGGCAGCAAGATCCGCCCCATCCACATCACTTTCCAACATCCAGTCGCAAAGCACGATGTCGGGCTGCAGCTGCTCATAATTCGCCCTGGCTTCGTCTGGTGTCGCAGCCGCGCGTACTTCATGCCCCTGGAGTTCCAAAAACGCGTTAATGGCATATCGAAAATTGCGATCGTCTTCGATAATCAGTACGCGCACATCATCCTCCCTCTGCTTGTCGCAGGCGGATGAGAAACTCACATCCTGATTCGGGTCCATCGCGCAATTCAATGTTGCCTCCTTGGCCTTCGACCATTTGCTGCACCAGGCTCAAGCCTAAACCAGTGCCCCCTTCGCCTCGCTTTTTTGAGTAGAAGGGTTCGAATACTCGGTCAGCGTCTTCTGCTGCAATACCAGGCCCATCGTCCGTCACTCGCACTAGCCAGTATTCACCACGGGATTCCGCGGAAACGGTGCAATTCTTGGCACCAGCCTGCAAGCTATTTAAGACCAGATTGGTCAGAATCTGCTCCATGTCCAATTCGCTACCAAGCACAAAAACTGTCTGCTCACCAGACCGATAGTTCAGCGCTGCCTCTTTGTCCTGCAGCATCTGTGCCAGGGTCTCTCGGACGTGATCTACCATTTCCGCTAAATTTACCGGCTCAAGCGTTTTTGGTGTCTTGCGAGCGAAGCCCAGGACGTTCTTGATAACACCGGCTGCGCGGCGACACTCTTCCAAAATCCGATCCAGGCATTCTTCAGGAGACTCATTGGACTGATGGAGCAATTTGGCCAGCTCAGAGTTGCCCATGATGGCATTGAGAGGATTGTTAATTTCGTGAGCCACACCCGCGGCCATCGTACCCAGGGCGGCGAGACGTTTGGCATGCTCTAGTTCCCGCTGGCGTTCGGCATCGGCCAGCTTCGCTCGGCTTTCTGCCAGCTCCTGCTCATACAGCCTGCGGTCCAAAATATTCGACAGCACGTTGGCAAATGCACTGACGAGCCCCAGGTCCTCTTTGGTAAACGCATCAGTTCTGGCGGAATGCACACCCAGTACACCCCAGGGGGAACCACGTTGGGAAATTAGGGCGCTAACACTGCTTTCTATCTTGTGCTGCTCTAGCAGCGGTGCGGCGCTCCGGTCGTAGCCGTCATCGGCATAGTTTGGTACCCACGCGAATCCTTCCCGCAGCACTTTGCTGGTTTCTGTATCTGTGCTGACCGATTCGGAAAATTCGTTGAGCGCATCTGCATCCCAGCCGTTGCCAGCAACGAACGTAAAATCAGACCCATCGTCTGATAACTTCAGAACTCTGGAAAAGCGCACACCCAAGACCTGGGCCAGACTGCGGCAGGCCTCATCAAAAACCGAATCAACTTCCGGCTGGCTCATGGCAAAGAGCCCCAGTTGGGAAATAGCACGCTGTTGATTCACCCGCTGCAATGCTTCGGCACGCAGCCGTTCAAGCTCAGTGATGTCAGTTAGAGAAAGTAAGCATCCACTCAGACCTTCATCCACGTCATACAGTGGTGCAATGGCATAGGAGACGTCCAACGGAATCTCCATATCTGGATCCATAATCTGCGCCGTGCCCCGGGGTAGTGATTTTGGCATCTGGGGAAACTGGCTTTGCAGCCATTCGATCATGCCGTAGGTCTGGCCTTCCACGATGATCCGAATCTCCCCAGCCCGGGCCAGGTGGGCTAATCGAGCCGAACTCGGGCGCTGTGTTCTTCCCAACAAATGCAGCAGACGCCAGTTGACGTAAATTTGCGGCTCGTCGCTGTGCTGCTCAAAAATCAGGATGCCATTGGGCATGGCACCTAAAATCATCTCCAACTGACCCGTACGAGCCTCTAGCTGTTTTGGGGTACGTTCTTCGCGACCATGGTGATCCGGATCGTCAATGACCAAAAAGTAAGTGCCTATTTCGCTTTCGTCTCCTGCGGTAATGGCACGAAGCGCAATGGAAATGTCGACAAAATAGCGATCCTGACCTAACCATTCGCGGTACGCTGGCCAGTGGGCAAAACTCGCCTTGACCTTTTCTACATCATCGTCTGACAGTAATTCGTCTACAGTCTCTGGCTTTATATGAGGGTTTTCGGGTCCAGCCACCGTTGCCGCTAGAATACTTAGGTCCTTATCAATTTGCAGGATGAGCGGCGCATGGTCATTCAGTGCTGCTGCAATGTAGGATGTACCTTGTAGCATCAAGACGCATCCTCCGGCTCATCTTCTAAAGCGTCTTCATATTCGTTCAGGCGGTTGTAAAGAGTTTTTAGACTCACACCTAAGATGTCTGCCGTCTTTCGCTTGTTTCCTTTGCAGTGCTCCAAGGTACGCAGAATCAACAGTTTCTCCATATCGCTAATACTTTGACCAACCTGCACATTGCCCTTGTCGTCAGCAGATTCCGCGTCGCGGCGCGCGAATGGGGAATTAAAATGTTCACTAATCTCGACAATACCAGTTTCTGGATCTGTCATTACAAACGCACGCTGAATGACGTGACGTAACTCTCGAACATTACCCGGCCAACCATAATTGGTTAGGTCATCCGGTACAGAGTCTGCAAACCGGTGGGCGCTGCCAGCGGATTTGTTCAGAGCAGCAAGAAAGTATTCCGCAAGAGGTAAAACGTCTTCCATGCGTTCACGCAAGGGTGGCACGCGAATGGGAAACACCGCCAGGCGAAAATACAAATCCTCACGCAGTTGGTGTTTGTCCATCGCATCATTCGGATCACGGTTTGTTGCCGCGATTAAGCGCGAATTCACGCCAATCTCCTGCTTCCCGCCTACGCGGACTATTTTGCGTGTTTCCAGGACTCGCAGCAGATTCGGTTGCAAGTCAATGGGCATTTCTGTGATTTCGTCCAGGAAGAGTGTCCCATCCTGTGAGCGCTCAAAAAACCCTACGTGCCTCCTGTCAGCACCGGTAAACGCGCCTTTTTCATGCCCAAACAGTTCGCTTGCTATCAGCTCTTTATTGAGCGAACCACAATTTACCGGCACAAATTCCCCGGATAGGCCACTGGCATTATGAATGGCCTGTGCCACCAGTTCCTTCCCACTGCCGCTTTCGCCTTGAATCAGCACGGTAATGTCTTGCTTTGCAACCCGTTCAATCTGGCGATAAACCGCCTGCATTGCATCCGACTCACCTACTAACACGCCAAAATGAGAATCCACACTGTCATCAGTGTGCTTAAGCTGGTCCAGAAGCGCTTCAATGTGGGAAAGTTCAATGGGTTTGGGCAGATACGCAACCGACGGACCGCCTATAGACTGGATTGCAGACTTGACTCCCGCATGTCCGGTCATTACACAGATCATTTCAGAGCGCTCCAGACTATCATCGCTTAGAAGCTCCAAGCCGCTCCCGTCTGGAAGCATCAGATCCAACAGAACCAGATCAAAATGGGCATCTGTTAACTCATGGCGTGCCTCTTTAACGGAACCCGCGCCGATTGCATCATGCCCTTTAAGGGCCAGCATTTCTAAGGTTGCTGCCGCAAAGTTCTTGTCGTCGTCAACTAGTAGTATTCGCGCCACGTGCGCCTCTTGCTGCATACAGGCTTTGATAAGACGCGTCGCCAAATCAATGGCCTGTGAAAATTTAAAAGGAAATGACCTACCAGGTCAGCCCAATAACATTAGTGAATTATGTGGCAGCGAAGTGAACGCAGTGTCGAAATTTCCTTATTCGCTAACCACTTGGCTACAAATAGAAAGGGCTGCTAAACACCATAGCAGCCCTAATAGACTTACGGGGATTGAATTATCCGTCGGTGGCGTCGTCAATCTCGTCAGCCACTTCTTCGCCGGCTTCCTCAATATTGTCCCCGGCTTCTTCAACCGCTTCATCAACGCTCTCACCAGCACGTTCCATCGGACCTTCTTCTTCACAGCCCACTAGAACGAAGCCAAACATCAATGCGGCCAATAAGGCAAAAATTCTTTTATTCATCTTCCCACTCGCTCCTCAAATTTTCGATAATTGGAAGCTCCCAGTGGACCAGATGTGGTGCAAATATTTTGTGAGGGCACGATTGCAGCCATGGTACTAGCTTTGATTGACAGCAGCCTGAGACGCCGCTAGCACGTTGGGCAAGCGCATCGAAAATTGCACGCCTTCTCCGGGCGCACTCTTGCATTCAATGGTCCCCCCAAGCATCTGTGTCACC
>CAZVYE010000278.1:0-1242 GCA_964630895.1 uncultured Gammaproteobacteria bacterium
GGTGCGACGCAGCGTTACCCTGGACGTGGTGCTCCGCTTTCTCCGCATGCGGGAGAATCTACCCAGCCACCTGGACTATCTCTATGTAGTGGACCGTGACGGACGTTACCATGGCCGCATTCCCGTGCTTGATCTGATATTGAAGCCCGGGCATGTCACGGTTTCGGAAATCATGGATACCTCCATTCCTGCGTTGCGCGTAGACCAGTCGGAAGACGAAGTAGCCACGCAGTTTGAACACCATGACTGGGTATCCGCACCAGTTGTTGACGAATCTGGCACGCTGGTGGGCATTATCACAATCGACGACATCGTCGACGTTATTCGCGATCAGGCCGAACACTCAGTGATGAGTATGGCGGGTCTGGATGAAGAAGAGGACATGTTTGCGCCAGTGCTGACCAGCAGCAGACGCCGGGGCGTCTTTCTAGGCGTAAACCTCATAACCGCCTTTATCGCGGCCTGGTTTGTAGGCATTTTTGAGGCAGCGATCGCCGAGGTGGTCGCGCTGGCGGTACTGATGCCGGTAATTGCTTCCATGGGCGGTATCGCAGGGACCCAAACGCTGACATTAATGATCCGCGGTATGGCGGTAGGCCAGATCGGTGCAGGCAATACTTCGGCAATTCTCAATAAAGAGCTAGCCGTAGGCAGCCTGAACGGAATCTTCTGGGCGTTGGTGGTAGGTGCCATCGCGCTGATTTGGTTTAAGAGCTCGATGCTCGGGATGATTGCTGCCCTGGCTATATTGGTCAACTTGATTGCTGGAGCGTTAGCCGGGGTGGTCGTGCCCGTGGTTTTGCGCCGCATGAATATCGACCCCGCCCTGGCAGGCGGCATGGTTTTGACGACTGTGACAGACGTCTGTGGATTCGTAACGTTTTTGGGACTGGGTTCTTTACTGCTTACTTGAAGCCATACGCCCGGCAACGTAGTCTCCGATAGCCAGCGCTGCTGTTAAGCCGGGAGACTCGATGCCCAGCATGCCCCAAACCCCTGAACCCAATTTATCAGGTCCTTCGATCCAAAAGTCTGCAAACTGGCCATCGGCACCATGTAGTTTGGGACGCACACCCACCGTCCCTGGCCGCAATCGGCTCTCTTCCAGTTCCGGAAAGTATCTGCGAATGGCACACAGCATACTGGGCACTCGGCTATCGTCAAAGGCAAAGTCAGGCGTCTGCACCCAGGCAACGTCGGGACCAAATCGTAGCTGGCCGTCAGTGCCAATCGTGGCATGTA
>CAZVYE010000278.1:1342-4337 GCA_964630895.1 uncultured Gammaproteobacteria bacterium
ATATTGCCTGGCACCACAGTGCCACCCGCCGTCAAGAGTTCAGCTTCCAGTGCGAGCGTCAATTCGTGACTGTTAATGACAGCAGTTTGTTTGACGTGCAGCGCAGCCCTGGCCTGAACCTGGGGTTCCAAACTTGTCACCTGCTCCGCATCCAACCAAGGCAATGTTCCCAGGCCATTCTTAACGGCCTGCTCTTGCAGCGCCCGCAGCTGTTCCAACTTGGCCGCATCAGTGGCAACGATAAGCTTGCCAACGGGCAAACATGCTATCCGGTGCTTGTTTGCGAATGCTTTGGTTTGTTTGAGACCTTGCATACATAACCGATGTTTCAAGGTTCCGGTGGGATAGTAAATGCCGGAATGCAAAACCTCTGACGACCGGCTACTAAGGCCCTGGCCCGGTTTCGCGGAGGCCTCTGCGACCACAACCTCCCTGCCCGCTCGAGCCAATGACCTGGCTATGGCCAAACCAACCAGGCCAGCCCCAACCACTAAAACATCCAGTTGCTCAGCCAACGCGAACCTAACCGGATTAATTGTGGGTGACTTTGTTACGCAAATACGTGGGTTGTGCCTGTGACGCAGGTACCCAGTCATCCGCGTTAGCCGTCTGCGCAATATCTAAAAGCGCGGCTGCAGTGGGAGTACCAGGCACGCATTGCGCATCTGCCGGCAGAGGCAGTTGCCCAGCGTAAACCACTGCGCCCTCACCTACGGCGCACTGTATGGACTCAAGTCCCGGCGCATCAAATTCTTCGGGATTACAAACCTGTTCGTTGCCGAGTAACTCGCCGGCTGGATCTTCTGAGTAATCGAAAAGTCCAGCATAGACTTGCCCCATTCGTGCATCAAACGCTGCTAAAACACGCTGTCGCCCACTCTCTTGCTGGTACGCCAGGGCCATGGCACGTAACGATGAAACAACCATAACGGGCACATCCAATCCAAACGCCATACCCTGCGCAGCGGCAATCGCGATACGTACGCCGGTAAAAGAACCGGGCCCTCGGCCGACAACTACGCCAGCTAAATCCGATTTCGCCATTCCGGCTTCGATTAACAATTCATCGCAGCGATCCAGCAGTTCGTTGGCATGTTTGCGAGGCTTTGCCGCATGAAATGTAAATCGACGTCCAGCAGCCTGCAGTGCAATACTCAGGTATTCGCTAGACGTATCGAACGCAATGAGGGGTTTTTCAATCAAATTCATGGCAATTGCTGGTCGCTAGTCGTCGAAGGCTCCTATCGGGACCGGTATACTGCCGCCTGCAACTTGCAATGTCGACCAATCTCGCACACACAAGCATCAAATGTCAGCAACCAATCGTACGGTACCAATTTTTATCCTCAGCACCGCGCGCGCAGGTTCCACCTTACTGCGGTTTATTTTGAATGCGCATCCAGAGGTGGCAGCACCGCCCGAAACACACCTCTTGGAACTGGTTAAGCGGTTGCTATGGACCCATCGCACCCTGACTGGCGAACAAGACGACACAGTGGCATGGCCGCAGGCCATTTCTCAGGCTCGAGCCGATGCCGATCGGATAATGGACAAACATGCACTTGAACAAAGTGCCAGCAGATGGTGCGAAAAATCGGTCTCTTCGTTGCAGCACGTCGATGTATTGCAGCAGGTTTACCCAGACGCAGATTTACTGTGTTTATACCGCCATCCGGCTGATTTTATTCAGTCAGCGCTGCGCGAAGATGCTGCAGGCTATGGGTTTGAGCCTTATTTTGCAGCCCATCCAGGGGTCCCGGCTGCAGGTCTGCTGCAGTATTGGCTGGAGCGAACACAGAGCATGCTGACCTTAGAGGCATCTGAATTAAGAACCCAAAGACTACGCTACGAAGACCTCGTCACAAACACACAGCCACAGTTGGACATGCTGCAGGAATTTTTGCAGCTGGAACCTATTGAAGACTGGAATGGTCAGATTTTTGCCTCCGATCACCTCGCCGGCCCAGGGGATCACCGCATTTATGCAACGAATAGTGTACATACAAACTCCGTGGGCACCGGTGCGCAAACCGATTGGTCTGGTGTACCGCGAAATCTCATTAAAAAGGTAAATCGATGTTTAGAAGCACTGGCGTACGATTCTTTGTCCTAAGCGCAATCTTGCTTATAAGCGGCGCAACATTTAGCGCCGACGAACAGGAATTTCCCGCGACTTTACGAGGCGCGATAGTTCAAGGCGGATTGGTATTTGGCAAAACCAAACCCTCTAACGAAGTCTATCTGGAAGGCGAATCGGTGGCGATGGATGCCGATGGTAACTTTCTACTCGGATTTGGTCGAGACAGCGAGGGTGAGCGAAACTTGCGAATTGTCCTGCCTAACGGAGAATCCCTACAAAAAACCTTGTCCATAGAAAGCCGCGAATTTGACATTCAACGCATTGATGGCCTGCCCAGCAAGCAGGTAACACCAGACCCGGAAGTGCTGGACCGGATACGCGCAGAAGCCGCCCGTGTAGCAGAGGCTCGCCAACGACGTGACCAGCGGCAGGATTTTCTAAGTGACTTCATATGGCCAGCGAAAGGCCCAATCTCCGGCGTCTACGGCAGCCAAAGGATTCTCAATGGTCAGCCTCGTAATCCGCATTACGGCGTCGACGTTGCCGGACCAGAAGGAGATCCGGTCACCGCCCCGGCACCCGGTATAATTACTCTGGCCGAACCCGATCTATACTTTTCCGGTGGTACCGTAATTTTGGACCACGGAATGGGTCTAAGCTCTACGTTTTTGCATTTAAGCAGCATTGATGTAGAGATAGGTGATCGTCTTAAAGCAGGTGACAAGATCGGCGAGATCGGCCAAACCGGACGTGCAACTGGTCCACATTTGGATTGGCGGATGAACTTAGGCGCTATACGAATTGACCCGCAGCTGATCGTCTCGGGCAGTCCGGAAGAATAAACGGGATAGAGTTTAACCTGAAGGGAAACTGCGAGCGCCCTGAGGGCGCCCGCAGAAATCTAGCAATTAACGA
>CAZVYE010000279.1:0-4316 GCA_964630895.1 uncultured Gammaproteobacteria bacterium
CCTTCAATTACGGCATCCACGCCATTATCAATGGTGATACTAAGATCGGTCTGCCTTGCAACTCCAACGCTGCTGGTGGCCTCCAAAACTGAGTCAGCAGCAAGCTCTTCGGTCGCGGAAACCGCAAACTGCAGATCTAAATTGCTAGCCGTAACGGCCGCATCCACATCGAAGACAAGCTCAACAGAAGCATTTGTGCCGGCTGCTATTTCGCCAATGCTACAGGTAGGCACGCCACCCGAGGTGCTTTCCACACAACCCAGGGAAGATACAAGACTCAGTCCCGAAGGCAGTGCGGCAGTAGATACGAGCACATCTGTTGCATCGCCTGATGTCGCAACGTCCAAAGCAACCGTTAGCTGCTCGCCAGCGACCACTGGATCCGGTGATGCGTCTGCGGTCAGTACCAATGTGATTTCTGGAACGTTTTGGAATACGCACTGTACGTTTTCCATATTGTCCAAATCGATGGTGGCGTTTGCGAAGAATAAATTCGATGTTGTACCGCCATCCGGGTCACTGCAGGTCAGTGATTGCAGCCTATAACCCGTAACTGCTGTCTGTGATACCTCATATGCTCCAGGCATCACACTGAACACTGCCACGTTGGCTAGAGTGCCGTCTGTATCGTCATCCAAATCGAAGGCGCCAAGATCTCCAGAGTAGCTAAAGTCTTGAGGATCATCTGGCACCGTATTCTGAACAATCGTGATAGTACCCATGGCGTCGCCCACAGCCGTGGCAATGAAGGCTTCGTTATTCGACGCATCCAGCTCAGGATCGTCGGCACTCACCGTCACCGATGACAGAGTTGCGCCAGTAGCACCAGCATCAATCTGCGCGTTGATGGTGAAGCTTGTACTGCTTCCACCTGACAACGTGCCGATGCTGCAGCTTGGAACACCATTTGGATCGTTCGCACAGCCGCTAGATGATGAGAACACCAGATTACTATCCAACGCTACCGCCGCTGTGACATTGCTAGCGCTTTGCGTTGATAAATTATCGACCGTCACGGAGTAACTAACCGTATCGCCAGGGAAGAATGGCCCTGTTCCTTGCGAAATGCTGACGGCTAAATCTCTGCGCAAATCCGAATTGGTAAATGTGCAGGTAATGTTTTCGCCGTCGTCCAGATCAATGATGGCGCTGGTCGCAGTCACAGTGCTATCCGCGTCATCACAGCTAATGCTATCCAGACTGAAGTTTGTCGCGATTTCCTGGATTACCGTATAGCTGCCCACGGGCACAGTGGTTGTCAGTGTATTGGGCAATGTGCCATCTGCATCGTCGTCTAACGCGAACGCGCCCAGATCACCACTAAAGGAAAAGTCCGTGGAAGTATTTGCAGCCAACACAATATTGATAGTGCCGGTAATTTCTGCCACATCCAAATTAGTCGACAAAACCTCACCATCGATCATGGAAACAACCGTATCCGGTCCGCCCGGCAGCACCGCTGTGTAGGTTGCCGTAGCCACACCGGCTGCTGTGTCAGCCATGGCAGGCGTGATCATGCCGTCGTCTGCGCTAAAGTCGACAGGGGTCGAGGGTAGCTCACAGCCAGCTACCAGCATAGCGTCCGAGTTATTGGTCACGTCCAAATTGAGCGCGCTGGTTTCGCCTGGAGCTAAAACCGTCGGTGCCGCAGTAAAATCCGCTACCAGCCAGGTGCTAATGGAAATGTCCGATCCTACCGAATCGCAGGTATCGTTATTCGGTCCAGCATTACAACCCCACCAATTGTCGGAAGCCTCGGAAACTCGCCGCTCTGCGGTCGCGTTTTCCATACCAATCACATTGCCAAAAATGCGATTACACCGGAATGCACCTGCGCCATTGGATTCCAATCGGATTCCTGTGCCGCCATTAATCGCCGTATTGCCGACAAACTCTACGGGCTCAGCGCCACTGAGGTCTGCACCAAAGCGATTCGGCAACCAGCGGAAACCGACGGCAGCGCCCTCTACATAGTTATTTTCATAGAGCACCGTGCTGGCTGCGCCGGAATGCGAGTGGACCCGGAAGCCTTCCTGATTGTTTTGCGTTGCAGAGTTACCCGCGGCGAGGTTCAGGAAGCGATTGTTTCGAATGGTAATGTCTCGAGTATTTGCATTTCCGTTTTCCCAAATACCAAGTACAAACTCGGGGAAATCAGGGGCCTGGGCATTGAGCACACGGACTTCGTTGTTTTCAATCAGCAGGTTGGCGTATGCGCCTCCTGACGTGTTGGACTGCATACCTACGGACGCAGGAATAAAGTCGACATTGCCGGTGCCATCACCAAAGATTTCTATGACATTGTTGGTGATCTGTTGATTGTCTCCGAAAGAAAAGTGAATACCGATATTCTGGAATAACTCCTGATCCATGGCGTTACCTGGAAGATCCTGGGCCAGCCGAATCAGATTGTTATTGATTACCGTATTGTCGTAAACATTAACCCCGCCTCCGGCGTAGTAGATACCAAATGCAACGTCAAATTCTTCAACAATGAGATTGCTGATCGTCCACCCGGTGTTTGTGCCGTAAAAGAGCAGGAAGCCTTCCAAGTCAACATCCAGCACATCACCCGGGCCTCGAATGGTTGCTGTCCCTTGGGCTAGTGACGAGAACAGAATGTCCGACAATCCATCCGGCGCTTTCAGATAGTAATCGTCGTTGAAGACCATGGGATCGTCCAAAACCCCATCCGAACCAAGCTGCCAACTGGCGAACGCATTGGCTTCGCTCCAGTCAAACAAACCCTCCAACAAAATAATGTCGCCGTTGATGGCGTTTTGCACCGCGTCATTGATACGCGTGTAATCATTATCCGAAGCGCTGGCCATGGTTCCGGTGACGGCAATCGATTGAACCAATCCGTTGTAAAGCAGGAGCTCAGCGTTGTTGTTGGAACTGTCGCCATCGTTGTCAGCACTCACAGACGCTGTGTTGAGAATATTGCCGGCGCCGTTGACGGTTCCAGACAGTGTGCAGGTTGTGGTTGATGAAGAGTCAATGTCTTCAAGCTCAAAAGTCACTGTTCCACTGGATTCTGTACCTACCGTGCCGTCATCACAGCTCGCAGCTGTAAAGTTCAGATTGCTCGGAAGCGTGTCGGTCAAAACAACATTGGTTGCGGTGGAAAGATCGATGTTTTCCACCGCAATTGTGTAATCCACGGTGTCACCGTCCATACGTAAACCTGGGGCTGCACTCATGCTGACCGCAAGATCAGACACGGTACCGGTAGCTGCACCACCAACCAAAATTTGTATATCGCTGCGGGAAACCACATTGCCCAGCGAATCTCTTGCCAGCAGGTAAATGTGATAATTGCCTACTGCAGTAGGATCGAATCCAGCCAACGCGCTATCGGGTATCTCATCGTCAAAAAAGTCATAGCGCCAAGAATTCTGCGCCACGGTGTCACTTGAGATTCGGGTTACATAGTCGGCGTCGGAAGTTGCACTGGTGCCACCACCGTTGCCAGTAGCCGCGGTTCCGAGTGCGTGATCCCAAAAAAGTGGGCTTGGGAGCGGAGAAATCGGATCAAAAATTTCGAACTCTGTGGTGAGCCCCGGATCGCCATCTAAACCAATTTCGTAGGTGTACTGATCGAGTGGTGGCGCGCCAGATCCGTTAAAGTCGGTATTTACCGACCACTCAAAAGACCATTCTGGCGTGGGACTCGTGCGTGTAGGCCCAACAATGTTATCGAAACTGTAAGTGCCATCTCCGTTATCGTTGAAGGTGTTTTCCGGCTGTCCCATCGCGTTGAATCGCAGCTTGCCACGCAGCCCGATTTGAACATCGCTGCGTCGGTCTGCGGTAAACGCCTCATTGCTGTTGCCACTACCAAAGATTACGTCTGGCTCGATTGCGGTACTAAACGTGATATCGGGAAGTTCAACGATCACGATCATCTCAGTGCGCGCCACCAGTACGTCACTGTTTGGGTCGCGCGCCTCAAGATACAGATCATAGATGCCAGGTTCGGTGGGGTTGAAATCAGCGAGCGCACCCGTGAGGAAAAACGAGTAGCGCCAGGAGTTTTGGGCAACATTGTTATTCGCGATGAGGTCTGCGTACGCTGCGGTATCACCTGAAGGCGCTTCTGTCCCGGCACCGTTGCCAGTAGCGTTGGTGCCAATGGAATGATCCGCATAGGGCTGATTAATGGGGTCGAACGTCAGATAGTTGCTGGCGGCAGAGGGATCACCATCCAACCCCAGTTCATAAACAAACTGATCCAGGTTGACGCCTGCCCCACCGTTGAAGTTGCTGTTGATAGACCACTCAAACCCCCACTCTGGCGCGGCATCTGTGCGATC
>CAZVYE010000280.1:0-4286 GCA_964630895.1 uncultured Gammaproteobacteria bacterium
TCGCTTCCAAAGTCACAAAGTTGTATGAGGTCGCTGCCAAGATTTTTGATTCCTCGGCGAAATACGGAACGCGTAGCGCAGTGGTCAAGTTGTCGTTGTTGTTGCTGTGGTCAGTGTTGCTGCACAGTCTGGCCATTTTGGTTTATGTGCTAATTGCTCACGCGCTGAATATTGAAATACAGCTTGCCGATTTATTTGTCGTACTGCCTTTGGTTTTTATAATTACCAACATACCCATCACCATCGGTGGCATTGGCCTTCGGGAAGGTTCTTTTGTGTCACTTGCGGCCTACGTGGGCATATCTGCACCCGATGCAACCGTAATCTCATTAATCAATCTGGTGCTGTTAATTTCGGTATCCATACCGGGTGGATTCGTTCTTTTTCTGGGTAAGAAAGCAGGTAAGCGTGATTTGGCTACTCTCGAGCCGACTGAAAATGAATGATAAATTCGCTGCCGCCTTCGTAGTCATCGCTTTGATATTCCAGTCGCGCATGATTGGCAGCGCAAATTTGCTGGCATAAATAAAGACCGAGTCCCGTTCCATCGATGCTGGTGGTGAAGAACGGCTGAAAAATCCGTTCTTGATCCTTTTCCAGAATCCCTGGCCCCCGGTCCCGCACGGCGAGAAATGGACCACTTTGATCGTGAGAATAGCCAACTTGCAATGCGATATGGGCTTTGCCGTCTTCGGAGCGCCCGTACTTCATGGCGTTCTGACACAGGTTCCATACGATTTGCTGCATCTGTACCGGATCCATCAACGCCGTGGCGTCGCTGTCTGCATCGATTACCGTAAGGGTGTAACGGCTTTCATCTTGCCCCCGACGAAAATCGTCAGCAAAAACAGAGATCCACTCCCCCAGACGAACTATTTCTGGGCGGGAGGGTTCCTGGCGTGCCAGCTGCAGCACGTTCTCAATGATCTCATTCATGCGGTTGCAGTGGCGCACCACAATATCGCACAGTCGCCGGTCCGGTTCGCAAATTTCATCGGACTCCACGAGCAGCTGAGCAGAATGGCTGATTGCCGACAGCGGGTTTCTGATTTCGTGCGCAATACTCGCAGACAATCGGCCCAGCGAAGCCAGCGTGATTTCCTGAGCTCTTCTGGCGACCATGCTGGTATCTTCGAGGAACACCAGCACATCCGATTCCCGGCCGGGTTTCAGCGGCGCAAATCTTGGCACGATTTCCGGAACACCAGGGGCGAGCCGTATCGAATTGTTCGCATGCTCCCCAGTCTCGCGCCAGGTCACTAGGTGGTCGGCCACATCCGGTGTCAGTTTGGTGACCTTGCCATATCTTTTCAGCGGCATGCCCGCCAGATACCAGGCGGCGTCGTTCATCAACTGCGCATTGTCGCTGCTATCTACAATCATGATGCCGGTTCGCATGCGCTCGATGATCTTTTCATTCAATTCGGCCATGCTGGCCAGTTCTGCGCTGCGTTCGCGTACCAGCGCCTGACTTTCCCTGGCCCGCCCAGATAAGTAGTGGCCCAGTACGGCGGTGGCAAAGTAGGTGGCGGCGGTGAGGCTGGCAGGAGCAATGAGTGTGGGCGAGCTTCCAGCGGCCAGCGATGCAAAGGTACTCCAGAGCAAACCAGCACTGGCGAATGTGGCATAGGCCAGCGATTCGCGCAGACCAAAAATAACGCCTGCTGCACCAGTAGAAACCACCAGGATCGCAGCGAATCCGCCGCTGACCCCGCCAGTTAGGTTGACCAATGCCGTCACTACGGCGATATCAAATATCAGCCCGACCATGGTTTGCCATAGCAACCCTCGCTTTACCGAACGGGCCAACAGCAGCAAAGTGGGTGAAACGATCAAATATGCAATGGTCAACCATCGCGCCAGGACATAGCTTTCCCACGGCAATGTGGCTTCCATAATGGGTGTAAAAAACAACCCTGCCAGCATGGCACCAACAAATAGCCGCAATAGATTGAGGTAGTCCAGCGCGGTCCAGGCGGTCTTGTCGGCATAGTAGGTGAAAATCAGCGGTCGGGCATCCGTGGACATAGCTCGGCTCTTGTGGCGTTGGGCAGAGTATAGCGGCAGTGCTCAGAAATGCGCGCTTTTTGAATATCTGTCGCGTTTGCTTCACAATAGCCGGCCGATTTGCCCTGCCTCGGGCATTCCACAAATTAGCAGCGATTTTTCCAGACACGGCTGGCGGGTTCTTAGCGGGACCGGTGGCGTCATGGTTCAATTTAAATTCGAGAATCAATATGAATTTTCACGAGTATCAATCGAAAGATATTTTTGCGTCTTACGGCATTCCGGTGCCGGCAGGCAAAGTAGCCCGATCAGCTGAGGAAGCGGTTGCAGCCGCGAAAGAAGTTGGCGGCGATATGTGGGTAGTAAAAGCTCAGGTACACGCGGGTGGCCGGGGTAAGGCTGGCGGCGTCAAGCTGGTTAAGAATCTTGATGAAGTCCGCGAAGTCTCCGACAAAATGCTGGGGATGAAGATCGAGACTTACCAAACCGGCGGTCTTGCGTTGCCGGTTAATGAGGTGTTGATCGCAGAGGCTACAGACATCGACAAGGAACTGTACCTGTCAGTACTGGTTGATCGCGCCAACAAGTGCGTCACCTTTATGGCTTCAGCAGCCGGTGGGGTAGATATCGAGCAGGTTGCCGCAGAAACCCCAGAGAAAATTATCACTATCAATGTAGACAACACCGAAGGCCTGCAGCCATATCAGTGCCGCAAAGTCGGGTTTGCATTGGGGCTCACCTCAAAGCAGGTGCGTCAGTTGACCAGCATGATGATCGCGCTGGACAAGATGTTTCGCGAGAAAGATCTGGCGCTGGTGGAGGTGAATCCACTGGTCATCACCGATTCTGGTGATCTGATCGCGCTAGACGCCAAGATTAATGCGGACGAGAATGCGCTGTTCCGGCACCCAGATCTGGCCGAAATGCGAGATAAATCGCAGGAAGATCCTACCGAAGCGGCAGCTAAAACCCATGATCTCAACTACGTAACGCTGGATGGCAACATTGGCTGCATGGTAAACGGTGCGGGCCTCGCCATGGCGACGATGGATGTGATCAAGCTGCACGGCGGCGAGCCAGCCAACTTTTTGGACGTGGGCGGCGGCGCAACAGCAGAACGCGTAGCAGAAGCGTTTAAGCTGATTACGTCTGGCGACAACGTCGAAGCTATTCTGATCAACATTTTTGGCGGAATCGTTCGCTGCGATCTGATTGCAGAGGGCATTATTACCGCAGTTAAAGAAGTGGGCGTTGAAGTTCCCGTCGTGGTGCGTTTGGAAGGCACCAATGTGGATAAGGGTCGCAAGATGCTCGACGAGAGTGATGTGAATGTGATCTCTGCTTCTGATCTCAACGATGGTGCCAAAAAGGCGATTGCCGCGGCGGCCGCGTAGGGCTCCTGGTCAAAACGAAAAAAGGTTTAGTTAAATGAGTGTATTGGTCAATAAAGATACCAAAGTCATCTGCCAGGGCTTTACCGGAAGTCAGGGTACGTTCCATTCCGAACAAGCGCTTGAGTACGGCACAAAGTTGGTCGGCGGCGTCACGCCAGGTAAAGGCGGCCAGGAGCATTTAGGCCTCCCGGTATTCAACACGGTTGAAGAAGCTGTGGATGAGACCGGGGCTGAGGCAACCGTCATCTACGTGCCGCCACCATTTGCTGCGGACGCCATTTTGGAAGCAGCAGACGCGGGAATTCGCGTTATTGTATGTATAACCGAAGGCATTCCAGTAATGGATATGATGCGCGCCAAAGCGGTTATTTCAGATATGGAAGACACCTATCTGATTGGTCCAAACTGCCCCGGCATTATTACTCCGGGCGAATGCAAAATCGGCATTATGCCAGGCAAAATTCACAAGCCAGGCAAAATTGGAATTGTGTCTCGATCTGGGACACTGACCTATGAGGCTGTGCATCAGACCACGCTGGCAGGATTGGGGCAAAGCACCTGTATCGGTATTGGTGGCGACCCCATTCACGGCATGAACTTCATCGACTGCTTGAAATTATTCCAGGATGACCCGGAAACCGAAGGCATCATCATGGTGGGCGAGATCGGTGGTTCTGCAGAAGAAGAAGCAGCTGAGTTTATGAAAGAGTACGTAACCAAGCCGGTTGCCGCATACATCGCGGGCGTGACTGCACCCCCGGGTAAGCGCATGGGGCACGCTGGTGCCATCATCGCTGGCGGAAAGGGCACGGCAGAAGCTAAGTTTGAAGCGCTGCAAGCCGCTGGGGCCAAGACAGTTAAATCTCCCGCGGACCTGGGTGACGC
>CAZVYE010000281.1:0-4243 GCA_964630895.1 uncultured Gammaproteobacteria bacterium
AGCGCGATTGCGGTATTGTTTATTGCCACACTGATTGTGGGTGCCGTCGTGAACTATGTCATTGGGCAACTGGTCCAGAAAACGGGTTTGTCAGGCACCGACAGAGTTCTGGGGATAGTCTTCGGTGGTTTGCGTGGTGTGCTGATCATCGCTGCTGTCCTGTTTTTCCTGGATGCCTTTACCGGCTTTGCAAAAGCAGAATTGTGGCAGGCCTCTCAGTTGATTCCGCAATTTGGGGTCGTTATTGAGTGGTTTTTCTCTTACCTGAAAGAGAGTTCGAGTTTCTTACCGGGCGCGTTATAGCGCCGGATTTATATCAGTTGCATTGCGTAACAGTGATGGATAAGACACTGTTACTCAATACAATTATTGATGATCCATAACGAGGATTTAGGACATGTGTTGTATTGTCGGAATCGTGGGAAATACCCCGGTTAACCAGTCTATTTATGATGCATTGACCGTGCTGCAGCACCGCGGCCAGGATGCTGCCGGTATTGTTACCCTGGAAAGCAATCGTTTTCGTCTGCGTAAGGCCAATGGCCTAGTGCGGGATGTCTTCGAAGCAAAACACATGCAACGTCTTCAGGGCACTGTCGGGATCGGCCATGTCCGTTATCCTACGGCGGGCAGTTCCAGTGCTTCAGAGGCCCAGCCTTTCTATGTGAACTCGCCATACGGTATTTCACTGGCGCATAACGGTAACCTGACCAATGCCGCTGATATCCGGGATTCATTGTTTGAAAAGGCTCGGCGCCATGTCAACACGTCTTCCGATTCCGAGGTCCTGCTGAATGTTCTGGCGAACCAGCTGGAAGGTGCAACGAACTATCCGCTGACGTCTGAGGATATTTTTGCAGCGATCCGGGCTGTGCATAAAACGGTTCGTGGTGCTTATGCCGTGGTTGCGATGGTTATCGGGCATGGTCTGATTGCCTTCCGCGATCCGCATGGTATTCGTCCGTTGTGTCTTGGTAAACGTGAAGTCGACGGCAAGATGGAATACATGGTTGCCTCTGAATCTGTGGCACTGGATGCAGTCGGTTTTCAGTTCATGCGGGATGTTGCGCCGGGTGAAGCGGTCTATATTACTTTCGATGGACAGCTATACACTGAGCAGTGCGCAGAAAATCCGGCTCTGAATCCTTGTGTGTTTGAGTTTGTTTACTTTGCTCGTCCTGACTCTTTCATCGATAAAATTTCTGTTTACAGCGCCCGTTTGAACATGGGTAAAAAACTGGGTGAGAAGATTAAGCGTGAATGGGATGACCTGGACATTGATGTCGTGATTCCAATTCCGGAAACTTCCTGCGACAGTGCACTGGAAATCGCCCGTACCCTGGATAAACCTTACCGTCAGGGCTTTGTGAAGAACCGTTATGTTGGCCGTACCTTTATCATGCCGGGCCAGCAATTACGTCGTAAATCAGTACGCCGTAAGCTGAATGCGATCAGCTCAGAGTTTAAGGATAAAAGTGTTCTGCTGATTGATGACTCGATTGTTCGTGGGACGACTTCAGAACAAATCATCGAAATGGCCCGTGAAGCGGGTGCGAAGAAGGTGTACCTGGCTTCTGCAGCCCCGGAAATTCGCTTCCCGAACGTTTACGGAATTGATATGCCAAGTGCCAACGAATTGATTGCACACGGCCGTGAAGTGGATGAAATCTGCAAGATGATTGGTGCTGACGGACTGATTTTCCAGGATTTGCAGGATCTGGTGGATGCTGTCGGCGAAGGAAATCCGGATATCCAGCTGTTTGAGACCTCTGTGTTTAACGGCCACTATGTGACCGGGGATGTGAATCAGCAGTACCTGGAGTACCTGGAATCCTTGCGAAGCGAAGATGCCAAAACCCAGCGTGAGATTCAGCAGGAGCTGGCAAATCTGGAGCTGCACAACGAAGGTGTGTAAGACGGTTTGACTGTCACTCTGAGCAACCGAACTTAAAACAGAAAAAGGCAAGCTCACCGGAGCTTGCCTTTTTGTTTATTCAGTTACAGGTAGAAACGAATCATCTGAATGAATATCAGTGCATAAATTGAGGGCCTAAACCGACGTTCCACAGAATGACCGAGCCTGCGATGATAGAAACCAGTAATACGAGTCCGCAGGTTACGATAGAACTGGCATAGATAAAGCCCCGCTCTTCAGGAATATGCATCAGAATTGGTACGCCGGTATACAGCAGATAAACGGAATAGGTAATTCCCACCAGACCGGCAATCATCAGGAACCAAAGTTGCGGGTAGAGCGCTGCGATGCTGACCATAAACAGAGGCGTTGCAGTGTAAGCGGCAAGTTCTAAAGCCTGAGTATAAGTTGGGGTTGACCCAAAGGTGTGACTCATCCAGTAGGTGAGGTAAGCCAGTGCAAAAACACCACCAATCAGCGCAACATACATGGCAACAGACATTCCCAGTGCGCTTGCTGGTGTCAGGTGAATCGGATCAACGGCACCCACGCGCCAGCCAATAAAAACACTCGAAATATACGCAAAGATGGGGGGTAACAAAGCGACCAGCAGAATGTGGCTCAGGCTGCTTTGCACTCCTTCGTGTTGCTCATCAATGTTATGCCACTCTTTTTTGGGGTGAGTGTACAGCCCGAATAAATGTCCCAGAATCATAACCTATCCTCGTTATCTAGGGTGCTTCCGCACAACGCATTACAGGTTGTTGTTCAGAACACTGTCAGTGCATATCCGGACACCTGTGTGTTCCTTGTCTCTATAACATTTAGACGGGCTTCCTACACTTAGCAAGCCTGATGGTTAAGTCACCGGAGGATGATCAGCTTGTGCTGAAGAAGTGACTGGCAAATTCGATAAAGAGTCGCAGCTTTTCAGGCTGGTGATCTTTATGGTTATAGAGCAGGTAAACATTTCTCGGGTTGGCTGACCAGTCACCCAGCACCCGAATCAGGTCACCGCTCAGAATATATTTCTCCAGCATGGCATCCGGCATCAGGGTGATCCCCAGACCCGCCACACAAGCCTTACGAACCACATTGAGCTGGTTGGACTCAAATCTGCCTTTGTCGTTGATTGTGATGGTTTCACCGGCTTTGTTGGTCAGGCGCCAGCGCAGCAGCGGGGAACCTTTCAGCAGGGCATGGCTGGATAAATCCTGCGCATGGGTCGGTGCCGGATGACGGCGCAGATAGTCCGGGCTGGCGACCAGAATATCTTCAACGGCGTTGATTTTACGTGCGATCAGTGCGGAGTCACGTTGTGGTCCGACACGAAAAATTACGTCCCAGTCTGTCGGGTCGAGTTGCTCTGGCTCATTACTCAGAAACAGCTCAATGCTGATCGCCGGATGTTCCAGCATGAAAGCATTCAGCATCGGTTGCAGCATGACTTTGCTCAGGTTGGTTGGCGCGGCAATTTTCAATCGTCCGCTCGCCCCTCTGGACTCATCGCGGATGTGCTCGGCGGTATCCAGCAACTGTTGCAGCAATGGTGTGCAGAGCTGGTAATACTGCTGGCCTGCCTCGGTCAGCGAGAGTTTACGGGCATGACGGTTGAGCAGCCGGAGATTCAGGCTGTCTTCAAGCGCCTGAATACGCCGGGTCAGGGTCGCAACGGGTACCTGATATTTGCGGGAAGCAGCGGTATAACTGCCTTCTTCTACCACAATGCGAAATAAATTTAAATCATCTAACTTCATAGGCGATGCGTGACTGGATATGAGAAAGTGGGAATTGTATAACAAAACACTCAGTGTGAAGAGGTTAAGATTTTGTGGAACGAAAAAACCAGAGGATATCCGTGACATCGTCAGATTTTGAGCTGGCTAACAGAACACTAAAACAAAAGTTTAAGGATAGCCTCAAGCCCTGACGTCGTGCGGTTTAGCGCCTATTCTAAATGAAAGCACCTACGGCGATGCTTCAGATTCAAACCAATTCACAGGAAGGACGTGCCTGTTCTACAGAATCTCATTCTGCGGCACTTGGCCCCTTGCAACATGGAGGGCACAATCATTGTTAGAGGGTAAAGAAGTTCTCATTGTCGAAGATGATCCGGTCTTTCGCCGGATGATCACGGGGTTTCTGCACGCCCAGGGCTGTGAAGTCAGGGAAGCAGAGGATGGACTGCAGGGGTTACGGGCACTGCGCGACAGTATACCGGATGTACTTCTGTGCGATTTGGCAATGCCTGTGCTGACTGGGATGGAGTTTGTCGAGGAGGTTTCCCTTCACTATCCGATGGTGCCGGTCATTGTGATTTCCGGAACC
>CAZVYE010000282.1:0-4239 GCA_964630895.1 uncultured Gammaproteobacteria bacterium
TGTAACCCGCAGTCACCCCGGCCCTCGGAATGTCCGCTACCGGGTCGTTAGCGGACGGGCGGGTTTTAGCGAGATCAGTCGGAATACGCGCTATCTTTTAGCACCCGCACGCAGTTAGGCCGATATCAATCTAGCCCGCTTGCTGAATGTTTCTCACCAAAGTTCATATTATCGTTTATACAAACCTGATGGCGAGCAATCAGCAAGATGGCGGGGGACCACGCCGCCTTCTCGTCTTGGGCGGAACCGGGACCATAGGGCGGGCAACCGTGCGAGCCCTGGTTTCTCGCGGACACAGCGTAGTCTGTTTGGTTAGGCCGGTGTCGAGAAAGAGAGATAGTTCTTCGCATTCCGCCGACGAACTTGCTCGTGCAGGGGCGACACTTCGCCAGTGCGATGTGACAGATGCCGCTTCGATTGCGAGTGAGGGCATCAGAGGGGAGCGTTTCGATGCCATGCTCTCGTGCCTCGCATCTCGAGCGGGGGCGCCTGATGACGCCTGGCGGATCGATCACGATTGCCATGTAGCCGCACTGCAACAGGCAAAAGCTGCGGAGATACCGCATATAATCCTGCTGTCTGCCATCTGTGTTCAAAAACCCCTCTTGGAGTTCCAGAAAGCGAAGCTCGCCTTTGAACGCAAGCTCATTTCATCAGAGGTGGATTATACGATTGTGCGGCCCACAGCTTTTTTCAAATCCTTGTCAGGTCAAGTCGAGCGTGTCCGGCGAGGTAAGCCTTTCATGGTATTCGGCGAAGGTACGCTCACCTCCTGCAAGCCGATTAGCGATGCAGACCTCGCTGCATACCTTGCGGATTGTGTCGACCTCCCCGAGCGGCGAAATCGTGTCCTCGCGATTGGTGGACCGGGAGAAGCGATTACACCGCGGATGCAGGGTGAGAAACTGTTCGCTATGCTTGGGAAACCCCCGCGCTTTACCCACATTCCTGTCGCCTTGCTGGACATTACAATTTTCGCGTTATCGACCTTGGGGCGGTTTGTGCCTCCACTTCGAGCGAAGGCTGAATTCGCGCGCATCGCTCGCTATTACGCGACAGAGTCTATGCTCGTGCTGAACACGGCAAACGGGCAATATGATGCCGAAGCTACACCATCGACGGGGTCTGATACCCTCTTTGACTACTACGAGCAGTTACTCGAGGGCAGAATCAATTCTGAGCGCGGCGAGCATGCGATCTTTTAGGCTCACCAAAACCATTGCACTCGGTTAGAGCTCTTGCGACTTGCGATTGGTCATCGCTTGGCTTGTTTCAGCCTCTCCGATTGTCCGTCCGAGAGCTGACTGCCGGCTAAATGCTCAGCTCCGGCACCAGCGGCAGAAAATTTGCTTCAACTTACTGGCAATTGATCATGGCCTGCACGGATCGACTAAGGACACACGTATCTGCAGGTTTGCTTATCGGCATCGCATTGTAGCGCTTTGCAAGATTTTCCATTTTAGATTCCTCGCCGCTATGGAAAACAAATGGCAGACCGTGGTCGGAAAGCACTTTGGCGATCGGCTCACTGGTTTGGTTGCCGCCAAGCTCAATGTCGAGAATTGCGGCCGCAAATTGGCTTGTATCTGAGAGAAGTAGGTCAAGAGCATCCTCGCAGCAGGCGACGTGCTTTGAGGATAGCCCGTGATCCAACAGATCATCTTCAATTGCCATCGCGATTAAAGCATTGTCCTCTACAATGAGGACACATTTACCCGTGTTGGGCGCATTGTCAGAGCAATTGCAGACCATTTGATCGACAAATGCTAAATCGGCAGCAAAGTTCCAACCCAAATGAAGTCTTTGGCTCGTGACTTCAATTGGACCGTCAACAGCGTGCCGAGCTGGTAGATTGGCTAGGCGACATGTCGCTTGGGGGCTATTCACATCGGTGAATGGGTGGGGCAATTGGCTAAAGGTACAGAGAAATACGTAGCGGCCCAATATTTTCGCATTCAGACTTTGGTGTGAGTTAGAACGCAGGTCTATCGTAAAAGATATGTAACAAGCGGCTTGTCACTGTGACTGTTGGCGCTTTTGCTTGAGCAGGTCCGCTATTCGAACCGTTGCGCCCGCCGTGGTCGTGCGCGCGTAATCAGCCCCAGCGTTCTCGGCGGTAGCAACCGCATCTGCGAATAAGCGCCCACCTACAGATACGACTGTCAGGCTATCAGGGGCTGCAAATCGGCTGCGTTCGACCGTTTCTCGCAAATGAGTTAGTTGGCTAGAACGAGCCAGCGCATCTGACATACCTATGTCCAGCGCATCTGGCTTCTGGCTAGCAAGCTGGTTCATAAGTGCCTGGATCGTGTCCGGAAAGGCCATGTCAACTTGCCATCCCGCATTGGTGAACAGGTCAGCGAGAAGTGAAGTGCTAAGCGCATGTGGCTCCCCCGGTTCTGTCGCAAGGAGGATCCGGTATTGTGATCTTGGGGCGCTGGTCTTCCGCAAAAGGCCATGCTTGACAGCATGTCCAGCTAGCTGAAGCATACTAATACCGATTGTCAGATCGATCTCGCTACAATCGTCCGACAGCCAGGCATCACCAAGCGCACGAGCTGTCGGCTCGATTAAATGGGAAATTATTTCATTGCCTTGCCAGCCTTCTTTATGAAGCCTCCCAATAAGATGATTGATGGCCAAATCATCGCCGTTGAGAACAAGCTCCATCAAATCTCTTACGTGCTGACTAAGCTCATGCGAAGCTCTGAAGTTGCGTACACTTTCCGCGGTCTCAGCGTCGCCGTGATAGCTTAGAAGATCCCATCCGCCAAAGAGGCGCGCCGGAATGATATGATCGCTAAGGAGGTCAATTTCAGTGTGGCGTTGATCTTCACGGATATCCGACCAAAGTGATCGAATAGCCTCAAAAGGGCCTTCAATAGTCTGAAAGAAGCGACCCTTATCGTAGAGGAGTATCCCGGTTACGCCGAGCTCACGATTTTTCTTTTGCGCTTTCCAGGTAAGCTCGCGCAGGTCTGCAAACGTCGGCCTAGATCTTGCCCGGCTTCGATAGGAAATACTGCTGACCCAATAGCGTGATTCAGCAGTAGAGCTGTCTATCTGCAACGACAATTGAGCCTCCCCCGAGCAGCGGGATCCCATTATCGCGGCATGTTGCATGCATGGCTCATAGGTTCAGCAGCTGGCCCGCTGCTCGCACGTCTTCAACCCAATGAGATGCGTGAAAACAATCAGCACGATTCGATCCGTCGTGGAAGCTGCCTGCGGTCAAACAGCAAGTCAACAGACGCACAAAGGCCGCCCTTTGATATGAGCTAAGCCAAGCTACATAATGGGCGATGTCTGCATGTTCGGTCGCAAATAGAGAACCAGTCGCGTTAGGGCGGAGCGCGTTTTCTAGTTTGGTTTGAACGTCTCGAATTCGACCTACGCCGCAGTGCCAGGTTCAAAAATTGTCTTGCCCTCTTTGACCTTGGACACGCGTGATAAGATTAGGTGTTCTCAGAAGTCTTGCCCGCCCAGAGCAAGCGAGGCCCATTTGGCTCCACGACGAGAAAACCATTCTTATCTTTATGGACTGGCGTGCCGTCGAGCAATTTGTATCGCTTCTCTCCAGCGATACATTGCTTGCCTCCCAAAGCCTGTACCGTGATAATCAGCTGCGTTTCCTGGACGATGTAAATCGAGCCGTCGCTAGAATTCATTCGATAGTTTTTAACTACTGCTTTTGCCATGGTCTGTCTTGGCTGGTGGAAGGAAACAGGATGGGCGCGAAACTTATTGGCGCGGCTCTCCTGCAGGGTTTCCTAAATCGATGCGGCTGGCAGAAGTTCAATGGCATCTGCGCCCTTTGCATTTTGGATTGCTGAGATTTCGTTGGCTACATCATCGGCTTGTCTGAGTAGCCTGCTTCTTTCATCCACGTGAATTGCGTCAGACGCATGTATTAAAGTGCGCTGATGAATAAAAAATAGTTCGTTCAAATATTTAGTCATGTGAGGAACATAGCAGATCTCGACGCCCGTTGGGCGTCCCCGATCTCCCGCAGGCAACGCTTTGTCTGACCTCAGTGCTATTCTGAGATCGGAAGGGCGCTTTAACCAAGCTTTCGGGAAGGAGAGCCTTTGTGATAGTCCTGTCAGAGCAAATGCACCTGCTGGTAAGGGTTGAGCGTGCAGGGCGGTGAGATGCCGCGCAAGAAGAAGCCAGCCAGTCCTTTTCGGTACTTCAACTCAGCGCCTGAGGTCATTCGGCTTGTGGTGATGGCACTGTCAG
>CAZVYE010000283.1:0-4234 GCA_964630895.1 uncultured Gammaproteobacteria bacterium
CTACGCTGTGTACGTTGCAGACCCACTGGAACGAGATGCTGCAACAGGAACCGGCTCTGAACCAAATTGATTGGCAACCCATTGCTGGCCTGGACCAGTGACCGCCGTTCGTCGCCCGATCACCACAGCAAGCGTAAAAAGGCCACAATGCTTGCACCCAAATTAAATCCCACGCTACAATAGGGGACTTTGCCGCGCCATTTGCGGCTTTTTGTGTTTACAGACTATGTACTTCCAGGGCCATTTTCCCTGGTGTAAAAAGAGAATTGGAGAAAATATGCCAAGCGTAAGAGTTCGCGAGAACGAACCATTTGAATACGCGCTGCGTCGTTTCAAGCGTAGCTGTGAGAAGGCCGGCATCATGTCGGAAATGCGTCGCCGTGAGTTTTATGAAAAGCCCACCCAAGAGCGCAAGCGTAAGAAGGCTGCTGCAGTTAAGCGCCACATGCGCCGCGTTTCTCGCGAAGTAAACCGTAGAACCCGCCTGTACTAAGCACCGCTTTATACTCCATGGCAGATTCTCTTAAGGCCCGCCTTCAAGAAGACATGAAGGCGGCAATGAAAGCCAAAGACAAGCAGCGCCTGGGCACCATTCGCCTGGCCATCGCTGACATCAAACGCCAAGAAGTCGACAATCAGATTGATTCTGAGGACGACGCTGTGGTGCTGGCAATCATTGACAAGATGGTCAAGCAACGCCGCGACTCCCTGGATCAGTATGAAAAAGCTGAGCGGGAAGATTTGGCTGCAGTTGAGCGGGCCGAAATTGAAGTCCTCACCGAGTACTTACCCAAGCAGCTGACCGACGCCGAAATTGATGCGTTGATCGACGAGGCGTTGGCGAATAGCGACGCGCAGGGCATGCAGGCAATGGGCGGCGTCATGGCGCAGTTAAAACCGCAGGTTCAAGGCCGTGCGGATATGAAACTGGTAAGTGCCCGCGTCCGTGATCGTCTGGCTGGTTAATACCGGCTTCACAATCTCAACCTATGGCTGGCCGTTGCGCTGGCCAGCACATCTAGCGCGGGCCTGATCCATGGCCGGTGGTTTTATACCCCAATCTTTTATCGACGACCTGCTCGCCAGAGTCGATATCGTTGACGTGGTGAGTTCCCGCATGGATCTCAAGAAGGCCGGCCGCGAGTTTCAGGCCTGCTGCCCATTTCATGACGAACGCACCGCTTCGTTTACCGTCAGTCCACAAAAACAGTTTTATCACTGCTTTGGCTGCAGTGCCCATGGCAACGCCATACGATTTGTCATGGAATACGATCGACTGGAATTCCCCGATGCGGTCGAAGAGCTTGCACAAAGCATCAATATGCCGGTGGTGCGGGAAGCCAGCAGCGGCCATAGCGCACCTAAAGACGATTTACAGCCGCTGTACGACGTCATGAGTCGTGCCAACCATTTCTACCAGGCTCAGCTACGCCAATCCGATCAAGCCAAGCAGTATCTTCAGGCTCGCGGCCTGGATGGCTCGACTGCAAAAACCTTCGGCATTGGTTTTGCGCCGCCGGGCTGGGACAATTTGCTCAATGCCCTGGGTGGCGATTCGAAATCTCGCAGCGCCATGGCCAAAGCGGGGCTGCTATCAGAGAACGACCGCGGTGGCAGCTACGATAAGTTTCGCCATCGCATCATGTTTCCAATACGCGATAGCCGCGGCCGAGTCATAGCATTCGGCGGTCGCGTATTGTCCAACGAAGACAATCCCAAATACTTAAACTCTCCCGAAACGCCACTCTTTCATAAGGGTCAGCAGCTGTATGGGCTGTATGAGCTAAGACAACAGATTTCCAAGCCGGAAAGAATCATTGTGGTCGAAGGCTATATGGACGTAGTGGCGCTAGCTCAGGCTGGCATCCCCGAGTCGGTTGCGACTTTGGGTACGGCCACCACGCCGGACCATGTAGAAATCCTGTTTCGGGCCACCGATCACATCGTGTTCTGCTTCGACGGAGATCGCGCCGGTCGACAGGCAGCGGTCCGAGCAATGGAATCGGCGCTCACCAAAATGCGGGACGGGCGCCGAGCTTCATTTCTGTTTTTGCCGGATGGCGAAGATCCCGACACGCTGGTCAACGACCAGGGTGCCGAAGCGTTTCGCAATCTCGTTGCCAATGCCACCGGATTTGCGGAGCAGTTTTTCGCTTATCATCAGGAAAATATCGATACCAGTTCCATTGAGGGACGCGCGGCACTGGTTGCCGCCTGCAAACCCAAGATTCAAAGCCTGCCAGACAGCGCGTTGCGGGACTTGATGGCACAGCGTCTGGAAAAACTCTCCCGGCTGCCAATGAAACTGCCGGTCCACGAACCACCGACAAAACGGCCGACTAAGCAATCTGCCGGCAAGCCGTCATTAGTGCGCACCGCCATCAACGCGCTGGTAAATGACCCAAAGGTCGCTCAAGACACGCCAAATATTGAATTTCTGCCACAATCTGACCTGCATGGGGCAAAATTGTTGACGGAAATCATTGAAATCTGTAGAAACTGCCCTACATTGAATACTGGCAGCCTGTTAGAGCATTTTCGCGAAAGACGCGAGTACGAACATCTTGCGAACTTGGCGAGTGCATCACCGCTGGTCCTCGGGCAGGGTCTAAATAGCGAATACATCGCAGCGATCAAGACGTTAGAACGTCAAGCAATTCAGCGGCAATACACTGTGCTCAACGAAAAACAGGCTACGACCCGGCTTTCCGAAGCGGAAAAGCAGACGCTAAGGCGACTTCTACAATTGAAAAACCAGTTGTAGGACATGTCGTCTGGTGTATTTTTTTTGCGCTTTACGTAAGTAGGGGTGGGCGCTACACAATTAGGCTGACCAACACGAGTGAATTCACCAGTGCCCGGATTCACCTGTGCGGAAACATAACAATGCAAGAAAATCAGCAATCGCAGCTAAAACTGCTTATTACCCGCGGCAAGGAACAGGGCTACCTGACCTACGCGGAGGTCAATGACCACCTGCCCGATGACATTGTCGATCCAGAGCAGATCGAAGACATCATCAACATGATTAACGACATGGGCATCCAAGTGCACGAAGAAGCACCCGATGCAGACCAGTTGTTGCTCAATGATAACGATTCTGCCGATGCCGACGACGACGCTGCCGAAGAAGCAGCCGCGGCATTAGCTGCTGTCGATGCAGACATTGGTCGCACCACCGACCCAGTACGCATGTACATGCGCGAGATGGGTACGGTTGAGCTGCTGACCCGCGAAGGCGAAATTTCCATCGCGAAACGCATCGAAGAAGGCCTGCATCAGGTACTGTCATCCCTTGGACAGTATCCCGCCACCATCGAAACGCTGCTCGCGGAGTACGCTGCCCACAAAGAAGGCGATCTGCGCTTAAATGAGATTATGGTGGGCTTTGTTGATCCGGCCATTTATGAAGAACACACCGGCATCAGCCTGGTAGACGAAGAAGAAGACGAGTCGGACGAAGCTGCAGACATCGACGACGAAGACGAGGAAGAGGAAGAAGAGGAAGTCAATCCGCTCGATCCAGAAGAGGTCGAAGCGTTTTTTGTTGATTTCGAAAAGCTCTACGCCAAGTTTTCTAAATCCGCTGAGAAGAACGGCTACGGCAACGAAAAGACCGCTGCCCTGCGAGAAACTCTGTCAGAGGAATTCTTACGCCTTAAGTTGACGCCCCGCATGGTTGATATCCTGATGATGCAGATGCGCCAGGACGTAGCTCGTCTGCGTCAGCTGGAGCGCGGCATCATGACCATGTGTGTTGCCAAGGCCGGCATGCCGCGGACCACGTTCATTAAGTCGTTCATTCAGAGCGAAACCGATACGAAGTGGATCGATCAGCACCTCAAAGGCAAGCAACGCTTTGTCGAGCCGTTAAAAGAGATGCGCGACGACATAACCGGACTGCAAGAACGCCTGTCTATGTTGGAAGACGATGTGCGCTTGCACATTGTCGATCTCAAAGAACTCAATCGCGACATGTCCATCGGCGAAGCCAAAGCACGCCGAGCGAAGAAAGAAATGGTGGAAGCCAACCTGCGTCTGGTTATCTCTATCGCCAAGAAATACACCAACCGCGGCTTGCAGTTCCTGGACCTCATCCAGGAAGGCAACATCGGTCTGATGAAAGCAGTGGACAAATTCGAGTACCGTCGCGGCTACAAGTTCTCGACCTATGCCACCTGGTGGATTCGTCAGGCCATTACCCGCTCCATTGCGGATCAGGCCCGCACCATCC
>CAZVYE010000284.1:0-4232 GCA_964630895.1 uncultured Gammaproteobacteria bacterium
CAGGTAATCAAAGTCATCGTCGCTATAGAATGCCTGGACGCTGGAAACTTCAACCCACGCATCGCCATTGAGGTTCAAAGCCGTAACTCTGCCGATATCCAGCTTTTCGCCATACCGGTCTCGCAGACGTCCGCTGATCGTGCCACCAGGGGCCAGTCCCAATATGCCGTCGATATCGTCGGTGGTACTGCCAGCAGTCACGTGGACGATATGCGCAGAATCGGCATCTGGCGCGTCGTCAAAATACTCTAAATAACTGCGATTGTTGCTTTGCTGTCCGGTAAAACGAACCAGGTAACCACCGGTTGGCAAGCCGCCGATGTCGTAATCTGTAGTGGTTGGTTGTTGGACAAAAAGCACGCTGTCCGGGTCGTCCTCGCCAAAAACCGCGATCAATTGGTTCATCAACGGTCGCCCCGAAGGATCACTAATTGTCCCTTGAATTCTGCCAGCATCAGGCAAAGTCGCGTTGATCGTGATGCTAGTGTCGTCTAGCGAAATGGTATGCGCGTGATCAAAGCTGGCCGCATCAGGCCAGTACTGGAACGCATAACTCTGAGACCAATCCTTGAACAACAGCCGGTAATCACCGGGCTCGATGTCTGCAAACTGGTAAGAGCCGTCAAACAGGGATTCCGTGTATTCCTGGAATACCCAATCAAGACCGGTCCAGCGGTACAGCGAAATTTCTATTTCGGCCAGCGGGCTGGATCCGCTGTCGCTCACGGTCCCGGAAATGCCAATGCCTGAAGGTTCACCAAGAATGGCGTCGATAGTTGTAGTCGCGCCGGTAGTGACGCTCACTGGCGTCGCAAAGGCGGGATCAATTACATTGTCGTGATAGCGTAAATCGGATTCGCCCTCGACGTCGCCGTTAAATCGAATAAGGTAGTCGCCATTCCGCAGCCCACCAACGTCATACGTAGTTTCACCTGCGGTGAGTTGATCTACAAAGAGCACCGTCCCCAGGGGCACTTGATTGGGATATACAGCGACGAACCCGTAATCCACCGGCAGACCGTTGGAGTCTGTCAAACTGCCAGAGATTCGGCCAGCAGTTGCCAGTGCGGCATCGTAGGTGGTGAGACTATCGACCACGATAGTGCTTGCTGTAGAAATCGTTCCCTGATCGCCGCTGAACTCGAACGCGTATGCTTGCGCGTTATCTTTGAACTGGAGTCGATATTCGCCTGCGGCGATGTCTTTGAGTCGGTACACGCCAGTATCGTTGGTCGACGTGTATGCGGCAACCGTCCAATCTGCGCCAGAGTCTGAACTTCGATAAGCCACCACCTCAATATCAGGTAGGACGGCTCCAGAATCGTCGCTGGTTACGGTTCCAGTAAGTTCTGCCGCGGATACGGCGCTACATAGTAAAAGTGCGGGAAGAAAGTCTGACGCTCTCATAAGTGCCCCGGCGTTGTGTGACCCAACCCAATAGCATACGCCTGTGTAGTCTATTTTGCGTATCCGTTCGGCGGATTATTTGTCTAGATGAACAACCTACGTGGAATGCTGCAATCCCACAATTCCGTCAAATTTACCTGTTCCAAACGGCTTTGCTTAAGAGTTACGTAAAGGCTGGGTTAGCCGCCAACGAATTGCGCCCGATACCATGAACCTATAGCCACTCCACTCGTTGATTAGCGTATGCTGACAGAACTAACCAAGGCAAGCTTGTATGGCCAAGGCAAAAGTTCTAAGAAATCTTCGCGCTATTTCTCGGATTGGGGTCGATGCGACCCGCGGCGTCACTGCCATCGTCGAGTCTATGCACGGCACCATTGCATCGACAGTATTGCCGATTGGCGCCAAACCAAAGGATAAGGCACGAGGATTGTCTGGCTTGGTTTACCGGACGATCCATGGCACCACAACCGCCATAGGCGGCACCATAGATGCCGGCCTGGAACTGGCGTTATCAACACTTAAGGAGGACGACCAGGACAATACGCCGGCGTTAGGCTGGCAAAGCGCACTCAACGGCGTGTGTGGTGATTATCTGGAAAGCACCGACAACTCTCTGGCTTTACCCATGACCAAGATGGAGGCACGGACACCGCTTTCCGAAGGCGCTGAAATCCTGGCAATACACGGCTTGTGTTTGGACGAGTCGAGCTGGCAACGAGCCAATCACAACCATCCACAAATGCTAGCAGAAGACTTGGACCTAAGCTTGAGCTACCTGCGTTACAACACCGGGCTAAGCGTCGCTGCTAACGGGGCAAGACTGGACCAACTCTTAGAGCACGAGTGGCAACACGTAGGGATAAGGTCGCGCTTAGACGTGCTCGCCCACAGCATGGGTGGATTGGTAATCCGCGCAGCGCTGTCGGAAGCCGATAAAAATGAACACAACTGGCCCAAAAGAATTCGGCGGGTTGTTTGCCTGGGCACCCCACACCGCGGGTCTCCGCTAGAAAAGGCCGGAAATATTGTCGACAAGATCCTGGAGTTCTCGCCGTACTCTGCGCCCATCGCCCGACTTGGCAAAGTTCGCAGTGCCGGCATTCAAGACATGCGTCATGGGCGTCTTGATGAGGAATCTTCCGACCGCAAATTTGTGGGCCATTTTTACCTGGTGGCCGGCTGCCGCAAATCCATAAGTAGCGAAAAGCAGGCGAGCAATCCTGGCGACGGGCTCGTTGCGGTAGCTAGCGCACTGGCGTTTGTCGGCGAGGAGGCCGTACAAACTGAACGCACCATGCTGGTGCCAGATACCGGGCACTTTGAGTTGTTGGAGAGTGATGCGGTGTTCAAGCAGCTCAAAGCCTGGCTTGCCTGAAAACCTATCGATTACACACGACGGTAAAACGCAGCTAGAAGCTGATTACAGGCGTTCACTGAAACGGCTAAACGCATTATCGCCAATACCAAAGCGATTCGGCTTTGACCAAAAACAAAACTCGTTATACTCCCCAGTCGCAAAATAAGTATTACAAGGGGAAATCGATGTTTAAGGGAATAAAGGTCCCGCACACGCTGGTACTGCTGTTCGCCATGATCGTGCTGGCTTATGCAGCCACTTGGGTACTACCCGCCGGTAGCTTCGATACGGTAACGAACGATCATGACCGGGAAGTGGTAGTAGCTGGCACATTCAAAGTCCTGGACGAGCAACCCGATCTTTCCCCTACTGCGATTTTTACGGTTATCCCCCGCGCGCTCGGCGATGCTCAAGGCATCATTTTCTTCGTATTTTTGATTGGTGGGGCACTGGCCGTATTGCGCGCAACCGGCGCAATTGATGCGGCATTGGGACGCGTACTGGACAAATTTAGCCATCAGCCCGGATTGTTAATCGGTGTGGGCATACTGGCATTTATGGCAGGCTCAGCCACCATTGGGATGGCCGAAGAATATATTCCTTTGGTAGCCATACTGATCACCCTTTGCGTCGCATTGCGCATGGATACGGTGGCCGCAGTAGGCATCATGGTGGTCGGATATGGAATTGGCTTTGGCGTTGCCGTAATTAACCCCTTCACCGTTTTGGTTGCGCAAGAAGTGGCGGAGCTGCCCCCCACCTCCGGCTGGCAGTTCAGGCTGGCTCTATTCTTGCCATTTTTCTTCATTGGCTTCCACCACGTCTGGTCTTACGCTCAAAAGGTGCGGGCGAACCCCGAAGCAAGTCTTGTTTATGACGTCAAAGAGGCTCAGCCCCCGCAGCCTGAAGCCCATCCAGGCCTTACGTCCCGACGACTTTGGATATTGCTGGCGACAGTGGTCGCGCTCGTGGTTGTGGTGTGGGGTATTGCGCAATACGGTTGGTATTTCGTCGAGCTCGGCGCGATATTTACCGCCCTTGCAATCGTCGTTGCCCTGCTCGCGGGAATGAAGTTCGACGAAACGGCGAAGACGTTTGTCAGCGGCGCAGCAGAAATGACTGGAACCGCGCTCTTGATAGGGTTTGCCAGAGCTATCGCCCTCATGCTTGAGGACGGCCAGGTGCTACACACCGTCGTTCATGGCTTGTCCGTACCGCTGACACAGGTTGGCGCCGAGCTTTCGGCTGTTGGCATGTTGATCATTCAAAGCATCCTGAATTTCTTCATTCCGTCGGGCTCTGGCCAGGCATACGTGACCATGCCTCTGATGGCACCGATCTCAGACTTGGTCGGTGTTTCGCGCCAGGTGGCTGTGTTGGCTTACCAAATGGGCGACGGCTTTATGAACATGATCGTGCCTACCAATGCGGTACTCATGGGTATTCTGGGCATGTGCGGCATCCC
>CAZVYE010000285.1:0-4229 GCA_964630895.1 uncultured Gammaproteobacteria bacterium
GTGAATTGCGCACCATCGATACCGACTGTGGTCCGATTGGCGTACAAATCTGCTATGACAGCGAGTTCCCAGAACTCAGCCGTCACCTTATTGATCAAGGCGCGAATATCATTTTCGTCCCTTTTTACACAGACGAACGGCAAGGATACATGCGCGTACGACACTGCTGCCAGGCGCGAGCGGTAGAGAACCAGTGTTACGTCGTTATGGCAGGAAACGTTGGCAACTTGCCAAAAGTGGCCAATATGGATTTGCAATATGCCCAAAGCTGTATTCTGACGCCCTGTGACTTTCCCTTTGCCCGCGACGGCATTGCGGCCGACACCAGCCCTAACGTCGAAGCGGTTGCCATGGCTGATCTAAGCTTGAGCGCGCTACGCGAGGCGCGCACCAGCGGCACAGTGCAAAACCTCAAAAATCGTCGTCACGATTTGTATCAGCTCAAATGGCTTGGCGACTGAAGTAAAAACACATCTCTACTGGGTGAGTTCAGTTTCCATCCCCACTGGTCGACTAGCCAGACGAACGTGTCGTGGCTATAAAACACCACGTGCGTAGGGTCATCTTTGTAGCGCCAGGAACGAAACGCAGACTGACTTAATACCGGCTGCGTCATTACTGCCAACCAGCCACCGGGGCGCACTAAGGACTTCACTTCAAGCAGGGTTTCGCCAGGTCGGTGCAAATGCTCGGCCACCTCGGTCATAGTGACGAAGTCGTAGGTCCTTTGTAGTAACGCTGAGTCCCTACGATAGATTGGATCGTATAGCACCATATCGTGACCCGAGCGTTGCATTAAGACGTGCAACGCAGGCCCGGGGCCACAGCCAAAATCAAGACCGGCAGACGGTACACCCAAGCGTGCAATCAGCGGATCGGTAAGGCGCGATAGAAAATTCAAATATCCGGAATCGTCACTGGAGTTTTCATGTAGATCGTATTCGGCCTTTTCCTGTGAGACGCTGGGCATATCGTCCGGGCAAACAAACACCAAATAGCACCTGCAACAACGAAAGTAGTCACGACGCGCACCAGAGTGAAATAACTGACAATTCTCGGAGTGACACAATGGACACCCAGGCAAACTATTTATCGCGCCCATTTAAACCCTTTTCCGAATGGCACCGTCCAACTAGCGTGCAACACATTAAAGGGAGAAACTTTCATGATCAAACGAACATTTATTCTGGCGCTCGCTGCGCTCTTTGTTAGCACTGCAAGCTTTGCTGACCGCGTGCTCGATAGCCAAAGTAAGCGCTATACCTTAGACCGAGACGGCGCCATCATTCTGGAAAACGTCAACGGCGACGTAGACATCACAAGCTGGGATGGCGAACAGGTCGAACTGGACTATGTCATCAAAGGCAAGTCTGATAAGGATCTGGAACGTACTGAGGTACGCATAGATCATAAGGACGATCTGCTAAGAGTCGAAACCATTCATCGCAAAGGCGGTTGGTTTAGCAGCAATAACAGTGCATCGGTAGAGTACTCACTGCGTGTTCCTGCAGGTGTCGAGCTTCGTTCAATTGAAACTGTCAACGGGTCCTTGTTCCTGTACAACATCTCGTCTGATGTAAAAGCCGAAACAGTTAACGGCGAGATTGAAGCTACCGGTTTAGCCGGAGACGTCAAATTGGGCACCGTAAATGGTGGCATCAATGCGCAATTTGATCAGGTTGGCGGAGACCAGCGAATTCGAATGGATTCGGTGAATGGTCGCATTGAATTGTCGGTGCCAGACACAGTTGACGCAGATATCAAAGCAGAAACGGTCAACGGTAGTCTACGCAATGACTTTGATATCAAGGTATCGAAAGGTTTGGTAGGCAAAGACATGGAAGGTGAAATCGGTGCTGGTACCGCGAGCATTCAGCTCGACACGGTCAACGGAAGTATCCAAATCAAGCGCCGATAACAATGGATTCCCGTAACGCTCTGGCCCCAGCGCCAGGGCGTCTTACGTTTTTGCTAAAGCCGTGATATACATGCTGACGCCACCCTATTCGGTATCAGC
Organism: uncultured Gammaproteobacteria bacterium; assembly: GCA_964630895.1. Classification (GTDB taxonomy): domain Bacteria; phylum Pseudomonadota; class Gammaproteobacteria; order Xanthomonadales; family SZUA-38; genus CAZVYE01. The sequence goes on from CAZVYE010000285.1 coordinate 2,018, forward strand.
ATGTCATGGTTACTGAACAAGTTCAGGAAAGCGGCAACATCCCGCATTCGATTGCCAGCCTAAACGACCGGCTGGTTACCGTAGCTAAACAGGTACGTGTACTTGGTCCACTAAGCTGGGGCAATTCAGTTCAACAACAATTCTTGAGCGACTGGAAAGTCGGCAAGGCTAAGTTGCCCAATCCTGAGTATCAGATCCCACCGCAGACCGAGCTAATTCAGGAACTCAACGACGTTGCGCAATCGGCCGCTGCAATAGAACATCCGATTGCAGCATTTCTAAGTCGTACCGCGAGTTCCTACGGCAAAGTCTGCCGGCTACTTGATAACGCAGGGTCCGCGTCCGCGCTGGAATTCAGTGAATCACTATATGGGCGACCTAGTGACTTACTTCCCGGCGGCACGGTCTCTAACCTGGACGCAGCCAATCACTTTCTGGCTATTGCCGAATCATTCGAGAGGGCCGTTGGCTGGCAAGAACCCGAGCTGTGCTTGTCGGCGCAAATCATGGCCGAGGAGATGCGGTCAGGCCTTAAGCGGGTGTTTGAATCCGACACCATACAGGTGGTCATTGACCCGGGCATGGCTTCAAAGGCCGCCGCTGGTGCAACTCGGATTCGGATTCGAGGCGGCACCTGCTTTTCTGAATATGATCTGGAACAACTGCTACAACACGAAGCATTTATTCACAGTCTCACCGCACTAAACGGTCGCCGCCATCAAAAATTGGATGCGTTCGGGCTAGGCGCGCCCAGAACAACCGGGGCGCAAGAAGGCCTGGCCACATTTGCGGAGCTTGTCACCGGCGCGATCGACATAAGCCGAATGGAACGAATCGCATTGCGGGTTCAAGCTATTGCGAATGCGCTAGACGGCGCTGACTTTATTGAGGTGTTTCGGTTCTTTCTGGACCATGACCAAGTAGAGATGGAAGCATTCAACTCGGCCATGCGAGTCTTTCGCGGAGCCCCAGTAACCGGCGGCTCAGCGTTTACCAAAGATACGGTCTATCTGCGGGGCTTAATGGAAGTACATACCTTCTTCCGCTGGGCACTACTTCACGAGAGATTGGATTTATGCCGATGGTTTTTCGCTGGTCGGATGACCATTGGGGATGTGCTGGAGCTGTCCGAGCAGTTTAGCAGTGGCGTTCTGGATGGCCCCCACTATCTCCCACCTTGGATTCAGCGGAGCAATGGTTTGGCGGGTTACCTGGCGTTCTCGGCTTTTGCCAATAAGATCAAACTAGACAATATCGGTTCGGATTATGCGTTTGATTACTCAATGTGGGAAACCACGGAGAGCTGAACGTCTAATTGCGGCAAGTAACGAGGCAGGACTCATCGGTGCCCGCCCCGCTTGAACTTTAGGTTGCGTGGGCTATCCGCCGCTGCCGACGGTACCGCTTCGGCCGATATTTCGATCAAGCTCAAGACGCTGCTGCTCTTCTTCCGCCCGAGCTTGCTCTCGAGTGACGCAGCGCTTGTGGATTCGGTTAGAACCGATTTTCTTATAGCGCTTGCAGATCAAATCGTCATCAGAACGTTCCGCGGCAAGCGTCGCTTCGTCAGCAGGACGTTCGGGGGACGATGAGCATGCAGCAAGAGCAGCAATCAGTAGCAGAACAAAAAAAATACGGGCAGGCACAACATTCTCCTTTACGAAAGGGGTCGTATATTGCCTACGCTAAAGCACAAAGTCAACGATCAAGCCCCCCCAATTGGCTCTTTCAAGACAATTTCGGGTTCAGGCTGATAGTATTTGCAACACCGAACACATCGCAGAGAAAAACCGTGGAAGATCAGTCTCTTTGTATCCAAGAGCAGTATGCGCCCCATAACGCCTGTTTTGGCTGTGGACCAGCCAACGAGAAAGGCCTACGTATTCGGAGTTTTCCAAGTGGCAATGAAATGGTGGCAGAGTGGCGGCCGGAAAGTCACCACGAGGCGTTTCCGGGAGTCCTCAACGGCGGCATCATTGGTTCCTTGTTGGATTGCCACTGCAACTGGACAGCAGCCTGGCATCTGATGCAACAAGGAAATTTGGAGACGCCGCCCTGCACGGTCACTTTGGATTACTATATTAAGCTCCGGCGCCCCACTCCAACAGACCAGCTACTGCGCTTGCGTGCGTGGATAGCCAAGTCTGATGACGACCGTGCCACCGTTGAGGGTGAGCTATTAGCAGGCGATAAAGTATGCGCCACCTGCGAA
>CAZVYE010000286.1:0-4225 GCA_964630895.1 uncultured Gammaproteobacteria bacterium
ATCTTCTTCTGGCACAAAATCTGGTAAATCAGGTCGCTCCTGCTCAACACCCGGTCGGCGTTCTCCGCCGCGATCTAGTTCATCTTCGTCTTGCTGCTGTGCAATTCCCGTGGTGCTTAACATCATCAGGCTGCTGGCTAACAAAATACATAAGCAGCGCGATAGTTCCCCGCTATTCAAGATCTTCCCCTTTGATTCCATAGGTTCTGGCCTGTCTTCAATCCCATCCCAACGCATCGGACTAGCCTCTAACGCATCGCCGTCTGTGCTGAAACATCGCCTCGGTCCGGCGACTCCACTGTAACCAGTTCAACCATACTCACACCAGATGCGGCAGCAGTACCAGCAAGAAGTTGTTTAAAATTCTCCAACTCAGCTTGTCCAGGCTCCAGGGTTTGCGTCAAATAATTCTGCAGCCCTGTTACCGGTCTCTCAAATGCGAGAGCGATCAGCTTGTCCACCCCAAACGGTGGGACTACTACAGAATCCGGTATGCTCACCACCTTATTGGGGTCGGTGCGCGTCATCTCGGATTCGAAGTACGGATACAGCAGACTCACCCCGCCGTAAGCATTTATATTCAGCAAAACCAGATAAGATGGCTGGTCTACTGACATGACTATCCCTACGTTTTCTCCCCGTACCGCGGTGCCACCCATGGCGTCACCTGCGAATTGTACTGTCAAGCTGGCTCGAGCTGGCTGCGCGATTTGATTTACCAAATAATGCGCCCACAGTTCAGCGCGTATTCGTGACCACAAATTTTGTGCTGATTTGTCCTGAGCTGCTGCAATTTTATCCCCAGCCCCATTGGTAAGGAAAGCAGCATCTCCGTCGCGTACAAACACCAGATCGCTGGCACCAGTTTCCACTACTTCTAGCTGCTTGAGGTTGGCAATTGCCGCTTCATCCTCACTCGTAGCGCCTACCAGCCGGATTACCAGCGGTGCCACATCGACTGCTTTAGCCGACAAAGTATCCAATGCTCCAGGCGTATTAAATACAATCGTATCTGCCAAATTGGTACTGGCTTCTTCCAGGGTCGGTAAGAACTGGGGAGTCTGCTGATATCCTCGCTTGGCCATGAAATTTCGGACTGAGTTAAACAGCTCCAAGTAACTCACATTACCGTTGCCATTTGCGTCGGTATCTTCATTAAGACCTTTCATGGCTCGAAGCAATGCGTCGGTGAAAGCCCCGTGTGGTTTGCCATCGTGTGTCGGATACCAAGGCAACAGATCCTCGGTAATCTCACCTGCTGGTTCGTGTTCGCCGGCTGCCGACAGGTAATAGACTCGCTCATACGGATAAGGCTCCGGCGCACTGGCCTGTGCGCCACTGGCAGCTATGCTGGCTGGGCTAATGAGTTCCGCGGCTCTGGGTTTAAGCGCCGGTATGCCGGCCTTGCCAGCCAGCTCTCCGCGCACCGTATTGCCTGAGTAGCAAGCGTCTACCGCGAAGAATACCTCCCGGCCGTTACGATCCAGGTTCTCGAGTATGGGACGAATATCCCTGCGGCCTACTACCAGGCTTTGTGAAATCTCTACAGCGCTGCCATCTTTATTAAAATCTGTTGGGATGAGCGCTCCTGAGGTGTGGGGAAGCGCAGCCGCTACGTTTACATCAAGTGCACTCGTGCCGTGGCCCGCGTAGTAAATAAATACAAAATCGTCTGGCTCAGTAACCACTTCCAGATTTCGGAACGCCGCAAGAATTCCGTCTCGAGTTGCGTCACCATCCAAAACTTTGACAATTTTGTCTGGCTCGAATCCCCATTGTTCTACCAGCGCCTCTTCCACACCGGATACGTCAAAAGGAGGGGCTAACAAAGCAGACACGGGATTGTCGTAGGCTCCGACCCCAATAAGCAACGCATGCTTGGTGGCACCTGCCGCACCGCTGACGAGAAACAAAGCAAATAATAATATTGCAATCAGTGCTTTATTGGACATTCTTAACTTCACTTGTCACTCACTAATTTCAAAGCCAGTCGCAAAGATGAGGTCTATTGAGCGACAGTAGGTAAGCGTTGCGTCCATCACCATTGCCCGGTCAGCGGCCGTACCAATGTTAGAAAATGGGAACGATGCAAACAGGCTGCGATACTGTGGCATCGCAAACTGCACGCCCGCCGTACGACCATCACGATAAGCAAATGCCTGGGCTGCGTCTCCAGCCGGCAGCACCTCGTCCAATGCAAGTGGCACCGCGCCACTTAAAACGTAGTACTCGTTTGCCGCTCCAGGTAGCAGTCCAAAATCGCTGCCACGACCTTGCACGTCTGTCTGCGCAATATCAGTGGCACCGCCATCAATTCCCAAATAGGCGGTCATCAAATCACTGGGCGACGTTCCGTTGGCACCACGTTGGTCAAGGTAGTTTTGGCTGTAGATGGCGAGACAAGCGCCCTGCTCCAAGTATGCACCCAGCTCGGCCTCGCTGGCAGCGGATGGCCCTGTACTCGATGAGTCATCGCCACCGGTAAACCATATAACCGTATCGAAGCCGCTGAGCTGCGCAAAGTCTGGCTCGCCGGAATCGCCGTTGACATTAACAACCTGGTACGCAAATCCAAGCGTATCCAAAGCGTCTGTGTAGAAGCTGCGAACATTTGGCGCGTTCTGGTCGTCGTCCACTAGCAAGATGTTCTGACACGGGTTTGTTGAGAAATTCTGAGCATCAGACACCGTATCTGCCTGACCATCGATAGCCAGTCTTGCTCGGAAGGAATAAGTGGAACCACAGACCAAACCGGTAAGTGCCAATTCTATATCTACAGCGTTATTGCCGGACACCATGGCGGGAGTGGCGCTTAAGCTTTGGTCGAACTGACCATCCAAACCAAACTCAAAACTGACTGTGCCCTCATTACCAGCCGGATTGACCGATCCGGTCAAGGTGGCCGACGTTTGAGTGATAGCGGTTGCACTGCCTACGAGCGCAGATGGATCAGCGCAAGAAGTAGTCGTGAACGACAGCTCTCCGCCATTCAGGGACAAGGCGTTCTCGTCCTCGCCTCGCAGCTCAAAGAAATACTCTGTGTCACAGCTCAGGCCGGTTGGTGCCGCTGAAACCGCGGACATACCCGCACCGGCAGTTACACTTTCCGGCATCGCGGCTATTTCCTCAGACAGTCCTCCGCTGATTGTGCCGTAAGCAAATTTTAGCTGGGCCACATCAAGGTCCGTAGACTCTACCGACCCATTCAACGTTGCGGTGGTTCCCGCAATGGCGCTGGCTGCCAATGTGGTTAGGCTAGCACCGTCGCAGCTTGCGGTAAGCACGGTCAAAATATCACCCTGTACCGTGTTCACGCTGTTGGTCGCGGTGACTCGGAAGTGATACTCGGTAGCGCATGCCAGACCCGTCAGGTCAGCACTGACCGCAACTTCACCGCTGCCATCGACGCTCGCTGGTGTAGCAACAACCGCAGAACCCAATGCAGCCGAAGTGCCATATTCAAACTCTATGTCAGCGGAACCGCTGTCGCGCGCGTCAACAAAGCCGTTGAGCGTTACCGCCGTCTTATTGACTCCAGTGGCGGCCGTAGTACGCGCTGTCGGCTCGATGCACACATCCGTGGTGAACGAAGCAACCGCTCCAGCCACATCGATTCCGTTGGACAGTCCACGCAGATTGAAGAAATATTGGGTCCCACAGGCTAATCCGGACAAGTTAGCGGTCACCGCCGTAGAACCGCTGTCCGCAATCACGGTCGCAGGTGAAGCAGGAACCATCGATGTTAAGGTTCCGGCATCCAGGCCGTAGGCAAATTCCAGAGTTGTCACGTCATTGCCAACCGCGGTAACTGAGCCACTCAAGTCTGCGGCAGTGCGACCTGTAGCCACGCCGCTGCCCGAATCAAGCGTTGTACCACAGGCAACAAATGTCTCCACTGTGCCTAACGACTCGCCGCCCGAATTGCTTGCAGCAAGCTGATAAAAGTAAGTTTGGCCGCATTGCAACGCCGGGGTTGTGCCATTAACGACGACCACACCCTCAGTAGCCAGCGCGACATTTGGCGTCGTCCCAACCGTTTGGTCCAATGTGCCGGCATTTTGTCCATATCGGAATTCAATTGTGGTGGTGTCATCACCGTTAGCGTCCACAGAGCCATTAAAGGTCGCCGTATCATCGCCATTCACCAGAACCCCGAGCGTGTTGACGATGGGTGGATCACACTGTCCTGTGGTGAAGTTCAGCTCCGACCCATTGGCCGCTGCCG
>CAZVYE010000287.1:0-4221 GCA_964630895.1 uncultured Gammaproteobacteria bacterium
ATTAATCACCCCGATTTTTTGGACGCTCCAGATCTGGGCAGTTTCTGGATTGTTAGGAAAACCCACTTTACTGATGGTGCTAGTTTCCATAATTTGTGCAGTTTTCTCTGCTATTTACTTGATTGGGTCGTGGCATTCTCTGGATGTCATACTTGAGACATGGCCGACCTTAAATGTGGATGTCGCACTTATCTTGGGTGATCACTGGAATGACTTTTTTTATATTGCAGGGCGCATCAGTTTGCTGGGATTATTTGCGCTCGCGTGGTTTACAGTCAAAGGTCTGACTTTCCTTCCTCACAAAATATTCGACGAGGCATTTGCGCGTATGGACCTCGATCAGGCAGGGTCAACCGTACGAGGTTTCGGCATGATGCACATTGCCAAAGATGCGAGGGCAATCGGTCGCTTCTATCGGCACCTGGGTTTGACCGAAATGAGGCGGGCAATGGAGGATCTTGAGAATACGGACGAGTTCATGCCCCTGATACCAACGCAGTCGGCGTGGATTCACATGGCATCTGCCGAAGCAGGGAGGCCAGCGGGAACCGAGCTCCATATTTGGGTGAATGATCCTGATGTAATTGCAGCCAATGCACGTAAGCATGGGATAGAAACTGTTGGTCCCTTGCAGGAAGACGACGGTCGCGTGAGCTATTTCTTTGTTGCTCCCGATGGCGTACGCCTGATTGTTACGTCAGCGGAGGTGAAAGTGGAGCCCGCAAAGCCTGTCGATCTTTCAGAGGATGAATCGTTACCGGATGGAGTAACCCTGCAATAATGCGCCGAAGTCGAACCATAGGACTCCTGGGCGGCATGAGTTGGCAAAGCTCGGCGCTTTACTATCGGCTGATTAATGAAGGTGTGGCCGAGCGTCTAGGCGGGCTGCATTCGGCCTCCATTGTGATGGTGAGCGTGGATTTTGCGGCGATTGAGGGCATGCAGAGCCGTGGGGATTGGGAGCAAGCCGCGGCCGTTCTGGTCAAGGCGGGAAAACAGATCCAAGCGGGCGGCGCCGGATGCCTTGCTATCTGTACCAACACCATGCACAAAGTAGCTTCTGAAATTGAACAAGCTATATCCATACCGCTTCTCCACATCGGCGACGCGACGGCACAGGCCGTAACAGGACATGGATTGCGTACAGTGGGCCTGCTGGGAACCCGCTTCACCATGGAGCAACGCTTTTACCGCGATCGACTGGAAGCGCAGGGAATCGAAGTACTTATTCCAACTTCGTCGGACAGGGAAGTGGTAAATCGGGTTATATATGATGAGCTATGTTTGGGCCTTATAGAGCAGTCATCGCGGCAACGCTTCCGCAGCATAATGCATGAAATGATAAGCCGGGGAGCGCAAGGCATTATCGCTGGTTGCACGGAAATTGGCATGCTAATTCAAAACGATGACAGCCCGGCCCCGCTGTTTGATACCACTCGCCTGCACGCTAATGCTTGCGTGGACTGGGCACTCTCGGAGGAAGACCGTAAATGAAAGTATTGAGTATTCGTTTTTGCCAGGTAAGTGATAAGGCCCGCGAGCTGGCTGGATTCTTCGACAAGCTCGGCCTGCCGCAACGCGATATGGGTGCGTGTGAGGGTGCAGACTTCTCAGGCGCAATCTATCCAGCGGGTGATAGCTGGATCGAAATCTGGCAGGCAGGCAATGAGATGCCAGCGGGCACCATGCTGCAGGTCGTTGTGGATGATGCAGACGCATTTGCGGAGCATGCGCGCAGTAATGGTCTGGAACCGCAGGGCCCAATGGACGCCCATGGTGAAAGAATTTATTTCCTGCAAGCGCCCGGGGGCCTGCAAGTGGCCTTTCAATCAGCGCAATCATAGCGGCACGGGATATCGTAACGCTACTCTGGCTCATGCCGGGTTTCGTGATAAAGTGTGCGCCATCTAAAGGAGGGGAATTTATGAATAAGCGAGTGATTATGTTTGGCGCATTGGCGCTGGCGGTCGCCGGAAGCGCTAACGCCGGTCAGCACTTTATGCAGATCGAGCAGGTCGTAGTAAACGGCGGCGGTGACTCAACGTCTCAAGCAGTTCAATTGCGCATGCGCGCGGGTGGGCAAAATATAACTAGCGGGACCGAGCTGATCGCATTCGATGCCGCCGGCAACAATCCAGTATCGTTACTAACTCTCGGATCAAATGTTGCTAGTGGAAATGCAGGCGACAGAATTCTTGTGGTTTCGCCAAATTTCGCATCTCAGATGGCGATCACTCCAGATTTCACCATGACTGCTGTTATGCCACAAAGTTATTTTGCTGCTGGCAAGCTGATCTTCGAGCGCTCCAATGGCGACATTATCTGGTCGTTGTGCTGGGGAGGTGCCAGCTACACCGGCACCAATACAGGCGAGACGTTTAATGATGCTGATGGAGACTTCGGAGCGTGCTTCGCGTCAGCTTTGCCGCAGACCAGCGATCAAGGATTATTGTTTCAAGGCGCGGCTGCAGACTTGAGCACAAATAATGCGGCGGATTATGCCGCAACTGTTAGCGCTGCAGTGGTAACCAATAATGCCGGATCTTCTAGCACGGTACCGGTTGAACTGGAGACCTTCTCCGTAGAGTAAGCCGCTTTTGTTGGCTCGTTTTATTAGATTATCGTTACTAGCAGCCGCTGGACTCTGCGCCAGCGGCTTGTTTTTTTCCTGTCTGCATGCGCAGCATTTCCAGTCACTACCAGACTTGCCAGGAGGCAGCGAGGCGAGTACTCCGGTAGCCATGTCGGCCGATGGTTTGGTCATCGTCGGATCCTGCCATACCGAACAAGGCACGGTCGCGTGTGTGTGGCGCGAGGGTGAGCCAAAGACCTTGGAATTAGAGTCCAACCACGCAATCGCAACGGCTGTATCCCCCAATGGCCTCTGGGTAGCAGGGACTGCGCAAGCGGTGGGGCATGGAACCGGCTTTGTGTTGCATGAGGGCGAGCTCGAGCTGATTCGCGGTGCCCCAGAAAGCCCCTTGACCCAAATTTGGGCCATCACTGACGCTGGTCACCTTGGCGGCGACGTGCGTATGGATCAATCAACCAGAGGCTTTGTGCGTGCAGGCGGGGAGCTCCGCTTAATGGAAGATGTTCGGTCGGTTATAGATTTCTCAGAAAACGGAAATGTGCTGGCCGCGCAAGGCAGCGATGCAATCAATACGATTCGCCAGACTGCCGACACCCGTGAAGCCGTCGCAGATTTGCCGGGCGGCTCGGACTACGTTGATTTGCGGGCCATGTCCCTGGACGGGCAGGTGCTGGTGGGTTTAAGCGACTCTCAGTTTGGGCATGAAGCCTTTCGCTGGACCCAGGGCGTTACCGAGGGATTGGGCGGGCTATCAGATCACCATGACCTGTATTCCATGGCCACTGCAGTCTCTGCTGACGGCGCAGTGATTGTCGGATCGGCAGAAAACTCACAAGAGCAGACCGAGGCGTTTGTGTGGGATCAGCGCAATGGCATGCGTAGTCTGATGCAGCTTCTATATGGCCTGGGACAAGATCTTAGTGGCTGGCACCTGACGGCGGCGACGGCGGTCTCGGCCAATGGCCGCGTGATCGTTGGCTACGGCTCCAGCCCATGCTGCGCCCGTCAAGGATGGGTGGTGCGACTGCCAGAGACTTCCGTTCCCAACTTCGACCTGGACCCAGAGTCTGCCGACGGTGACGCATGGCTGCGGTATGTTGGCGCTATTCCTATCGAAGGCAGATTGCACGATGTGGCGTTTATCGATGATGGGCAGTTTCTAGCTGCCACCGAGCACGGGCTGCTGATGATTAATCCAAACGGCAAAGTTATTAACGTATCCGCAGAAGCATCCACGCCTCTGGATATTGCCGTTCGCGGAAAGCGATGGTTTGCGCTCGATATTGCTGGTCAAGTTTTGCAGGGGGCAGGCGCGAAAATTGAGCGGACGCTGCAGCCAGCGTTGGCAGACTTACACCCTGGTCTCATAGCCGTTGGTGCTGAGCAGTTTTTTCTTACGGATGCCGTCAGCGGACTTATTGCGGCCATCGATAAAGACGGCAAAGAACAGCTACGCTTTGGCGGCCGCGGTCGAGAACCCGGTCAACTGATGCGCCCTGTGGCCATGGCTGTGCTGGCAGATGAGCTATTCGTGTTGGACGCAGACAATCAGCGCGTCAAGGTTTTCGATTTCCAGGGGAAATGGTTGCGAAGCTGGGGCGGGCGCGGGCGCTTTGCAGGCCTATTCA
>CAZVYE010000288.1:0-4207 GCA_964630895.1 uncultured Gammaproteobacteria bacterium
AAAACAGCCGGCGCATAGAGCGAGGAATTGCTGACTACTTAAACCACAGGCCAGGGCGACAGAAGTGTAAACCCATCTAGAAGCACCATCTTACGGAAGGGCCCGGTGAGGAAGAAAATTCTTATTGTGGAAGACAACAGGGACTCTCTTGAGATCCTAAGTCTACGCATAACATCCATCGGATATGAAGCTATAAAAGCTCACAACAGCAAAGAAGCAATCCAATGCGCGGAAGCCGAACAGCCAGACCTAATTCTCATGGATATGGATCTGCCAGATGTCGACGGAGTTAAGACAACTGCGATGCTGAGACAGAGTCCAAAAACATCTCACATTCCGATCGTGGCCATAACGGCTTGGATGGCTGAACTGTGGCGGGAAAAGGCTTCAAAAGTGGGTATTGCAACCTACTTGCTAAAACCGATCTCCCCTCAGACTTTAAAACAAACTATCGAGGAATACACTGATGGGTCGCTGGTCCGACGCAAGACTATGGCGTTTCGGATTTATATAAAAAGGAAAGACTGATCGGAGCATTCTGTTTTGGGGCGAGCTGACTTTTGTAGCTGGTTTTGTCTTGTCCCTTTGGGATGTCTAATTCGCTGCGGTGTGTATCTGCTAGCGTTCAGAAGTTAGCGGTTCAGGGTTTATGGGCGTCCATAGCGCGTCACCTTGCGATTGATTGCCCGATTTCGCTTCTGAACAACTCATATATTTGCTTTGCCTAGCAAGCGATTCTCTAAGTGAATGCAACCGACATAGATTGCTTGCTCGTGTTCCATGACTAAAAAATATCGATTGTTGCACGCTTCGTATTTTCTGACGTCCTGAAGGATTCTCACTTCTCCTTTTGGCTTTTTATCTCTGCTGGCCACCGATCCATACCCAAAGTGGTGGCCAAGTCTGAATGGTCCGGTGCTTCATGCAGGGATGGTCGCGGAGCCTCATGTGTCGAACCGTAAAGATGTGGCGTCTGAGGATCCGCAAAGACCAGGCCAGGCGCGAAACAGCCTCAATTGGGAAAGAAGTCCCCAAAAGTGCTTAGCTAATAAAGGCTAAAATACCCGTTCCTTGGATGTTTAACGGTCATGAAGGCAGTTCAGAGAAACGATTTATCGACCTGCTTATACCCCCCGGGCGCGCTACCTTACCGATACTCCATTCCCTCGCTTGTCTACCTTAAACTCGGTCTGGCGATTTTGCCCGTCTCTGCATCTGAAAACCTAGCCGCAGGTTGAACCGCCCTGGATCTGCGAGACAGCTCTTGAAAAGATTGCACGCAATTTCCTTCATTTCAGGCACATGTATTGCGCTTCAGATGTGCGAGTTAAATTGGCGTATGAATAAATCACTCAATCGGCGAATACAGGTGGCACGTATGAATTGGCCAAATAATATCCAGTTCCAATTTTACAAAAAATGCTTTTGTAAACCTGCGGCATCAAAGGGGCAAGCTATCGTAGAGTTTACTCTCGTCTTTGTATTGTTCCTTGCCATAAGTTGGATACCCGCAGATTTCGGCCTTGCCTTTTTTACCGGCCAACTGGCTCAGAATGCGTCCCGGGAGGGAGCGCGGCTTGCCGCAGCGACTAACCCCTTCAATGCTGCGGACATACAAACTCAGGTTTCAAAGAGGATTAGTAGCGCTTTGTTGACCAATACTAGCATCAGTGTCACTCCTCCTACGTGTGATCCGACTTTAGGCATGAAGGTCGTGTCAGTTGGGGTGAGCGGAAATTACAACTTCTTTTTCTATCAACTACTAAGACTCTTGGGCCTGCCAGCACCCAATAGCCTAGCAATAAGCCGGACGACAACCATGCGATACGAGCATGCGTTTACATGTTGACCGATTTGAGTTTGCGGATGCGAGGTCGAGATAGAACAAACTCTCAATCAATTCTTAAGGTGGGACAATGAAAGAAAAACTCAATCGCAGGTCAAAAGGACAAAGTATTGTTGAGCTCACGCTTCTCACCCCACTGATGCTGGCGGCTTTGTATATTCCGGCGGATTTCGGCATCGCCTTCTACACCGCACACTTGGTTCAAAATGCCACACGTGAAGCGGCTAGAATCGGTGCCTCGATGAACCCATTCGATCCAACAGCCGTTGAAAATGAGGCCACGAACCGGCTTCCAACGGGTCGGTTCGTGGCCTCGAGCGTTACTGCCAACTTAAACGGCAATAGCACGTCCACTTGTATGCGACGGGTATTGGTTACAGTTAGTGGTACCTACAGTCCTTTCTTATATCAGCTGATAAATCTTGCAGTACCAGGGGCAAACGTCGGCACGACGATTTCAATAACTCGAAGCACGGCGATGCGTTTTGATTCTCAGCCGCTGGCGAATACTGGCTCGTGTTAGCTTATCTTGGAGGGCACGATGAATCGTCTGAACAACGATCAAGGATCTGTCATAGTTTTCGTCACACTAATAATCACTTTGTTGCTGGCTATGGTTGGCATAGGTCTGGACACGGGAATGTTGACCTATGTGAGAAGCCAGGCTCAACCCGCGGTGGACGCCGCGGCATTGGCGGCAGCGAGCGGGCTCCTAGGCGGTCAAAGCGAGGTTGAGGCGCGAGTCGCCGCCTATAACTCGACCAACGACTACGTGGGACAGTCCGGCAGCGCATTAGGCGCTTCAAATATCACGCCTATCTTCTACGATGGGTCGACCATTCAGGTCGCCACTTACGGTACGGCCAACGGAGTCCGGGTCGGCCTCGAAAAAGCCGGCACGAATCCCTACACTGCCAACAGCGAAAGCTCCGTGGCTTCTCCGCTCTTTTTGACTCCGATCCTAAACCTCATGGGATTCACAGCCCCGGCGCAAGCCAACTTGAATATTACCGCAACGGCGGTCCTGAAAGGCAAGCCCGATTTGCCCGTGGCACTTAAAGCGTGCAGCGTCGGGCCAATGAGCATCTATTTCGAGCCAGAGGGCCAGTCGAACGGCAAAGAGAACGCTTGCTGGACAACGTATACCATTAGCCCGTCGAGCACTCCTAACCTTCTGGACTTAGTCAACGCGTCGTGCGAGGAGATACCGCCAGTTGACAAGGGCACGCTAATTGATCTTGACAACGGTGAGAAAACGCCGGTGCTCAAAGCGATCAAAAACGGCTGCTATATCATTCCGGTCGTCGGTCCAGTGACATGCGCCGAACCAGGGCAGTCTGCGCCGGTACAGTCGTTTGCGAAAGTCTGCGTGACCAACGTCGTGGCGACGCCAGCTAGCGATGCCCGAATCGACGTTAACGTCGTCGATTGCGACGCCACACTGCTCGGCCTTGCCTCAACCTGCGCCATTCCCGTGCTGGTAAGAGATCAGCCATCGGGAATGTGAATGAAGTGGCCGCACCAATCATAAATCCAGAATCTCTCTCTTATGCTCAGTCCCTCAGAGCGATCGGTGAGTCCCTAGAGGTAGGGGGCATTAATACCTTCGACCTGGAGAAATATGATGACATTTATATCCTGCGGGTGAGGGCAAGCCAATCTCCAACGGGCGGAAGCTTTTTCAAAAAAATTGCCCAGCTCCTGTGGAGAACTGACAATTCGTCTGGAGAACCATCTTACCCTGCCGACGCAACGCAGACTCTACGCTATACGCCGCTAGATATTTCCCGGCTGGTGGCTGAGCAGCAGTCGCGACATGCTGGGTTAAGTGTCATGCCGGACGCGTACAAACTTGCGCAAGTTCTGCGCGTGGTCGGTGACCATCTGGATCGGAAAGAAGCGAGCGGCTTTAAGGTTTCCGTCTCTGGTCAGTCGCTTTCGGTCACATATGAAACCGAAAGCGGTCCTCCAAAAAACGAGAATTTTACTGCCGAAAGTCTATATGATCACGCCGTGCAGATGTACCTGCGTAGATCGAAACGCCTTGAGAGGGTCGTCTAACGATCATGCAAAATCTTTACGCGAAGTGGCTTGCTGAGGCGCCCACCACTTGATCCAGGATAGCCAATTTTCGTGCTTTCGGAATTCCGGAAATACCGAAACAATGCCCCCTAGCTATTCCTTACCGCACTTAGTCTTTTATCCCAAGTATGCACGCCTGTCCTATAGTGTTGGGACATGGGATACGACCCGTTTACTTCCGGATCATCCGTACATCGACGGCCGCCAGTCCTTGTCCGTGAGCGCGAAGCATGATCGGATTGAATTCCAAATCCGAGAGATAATCACGGTAAGTTAAAA
>CAZVYE010000289.1:0-4187 GCA_964630895.1 uncultured Gammaproteobacteria bacterium
ACAGCCGCAGACAGTGACTTGCTCAGTGACAGTGCACCGCTGGGTGAGGGCATCTTCAGCGATGGATTTGAAGATCCAATCATTGTGGTTAAGTCTGCCTATACTGATGCTGGAACAGCCAAGCTGCTTCAGGTACCGGATGCCGGTGCGGTAGGCTCAGGTCCGCTTGGCTCGGCTATAACATGGGCACAGCTCGGCGATGCAGACTCGGATACGGTCCGATACTTGCAATCGCTCCGCGTTGCTGACGCCAACTGGATACGCATTGTATCCGTAGATGGCCGTGGCAATCAGCGTTTGGTGGGACAATGGATGCGTGCAGACTCTGGTGCATGGCTAGCTTTACAAGAGTCTGCATCGGGCGCTATTGAAGTAGGCTACATTCGCTAGCGCAAAACAACCTGTCGACACGGCCGATATAGGCCGTGTCGATCTCGGTCTCCGCTCTTTTGCAGGCTTTATACGACAACTCAACGAAATAGATCTTAAACACTTCGTTACTTAGCGTTACGAAGTCTAAATCTGGTAGATAAGTTGTGCGCCCATGATTAGCTCATGGAAACCAACGCACACATCTTCAAAACCCTCATTGCAGTGCTCATTTTGGCTTGCCTTGCAGCACTTCCTGTACAGGCTGCCACCCGTGCCGAGCTAAGCTTCGAGCAAGTAGTTACAAATTCCAAGCTAATCTTTGAAGGCCGTGTGGTCGCCTCCGAGTCACGTTGGGTAGCAGGTGGTAGTGCCATTGCAACCTTTGTAACGTTCGCGATTGACGACGTGATTGCAGGTACGGCGCACGATCAGCGTATTACGGTGCGGTTTATGGGTGGGGAGATTGATGGCTTCCAAATGGAGATCTCTGAGCTTGAGCCCCCTGTGCTGGGGGAGCGTGGCATATACTTCGTCAACGATACCGATGGTTTTAATCCCTTGTCAGGCTGGGACAAAGGCCACTATCTATTGATAGACGTGCCGGGTTTTCAGGAGCAAAAAGTCTTTACCCCACAAGCGACTCCAGTTACCGAACCATCCATTAGCGATCCGGCGTACCAGCAAAAATCAGCGGTAGAAGGTTCAAGCGGGTCGGTTGATTACGATCAGGCCATAACCAAGCAGCGATTCAAGCAAAGAATCCGCAAGCTGCGCGTTGTGTAAACATGGGAATCAAAAACCTCAGCATAGTGACTATTTTCTTCATGGCCAGCGTGTCGAGCGCTTGTGCCTACGAACTCAATAGCGTGCGCTGGTCTGACCCACAAACCGAGTTTGCCGGTAATATGCCCGAAGGACCAATGTGGCAGGATGCATTTGCCGCTGCCGCACAAAGCTGGAACGACAATACGCCATTTAAATTTGTTGTCACTGAGGCCAACGTTGATCCATGCCGATTGCCGCTAGGCGGTATCTATAAGAACGGTATTGCGTTTACGCAAACACGTTGCGGGGGCGCGCAATTTTCTCCGTCCACGCTGGCGATAACCATTTCCTGGTCCCAACATGGTGAGCTCATTCAGACTGGAATCGTATTCAACGCAAAGGATCACGTTTGGGATGTTTACGATGGACCCTGGCAGTACAACGTGGCCGATTTTCATAGGGTTGCGGTACACGAGCTAGGCCACGCCGCGGGCTTAGGGCATGAAAGTCATAAGCCAGCCATTATGGCACCCATTGTTGGAAGTTTGACTGCTCCGACATCGGACGATATTGCGGGAATCCAGGCGCGTTATGACTTTGGCCCATTGTTGGCAACTGGTTTTGAGCTGGATGCTGAGGTGAGCCAAAAGGCTGTTCAAAAAGGATCGTCTGGGCCAATCATGGCAGACATGGATGGAGATGGTGTAGCCGAATCGATCTCGTATCGGGAAATTGATGGGCTATGGACATGGCAAGGGTCTGCAGATGGGCGCACCAGCAAGCTGCGTATGGGTGGCCCAGGGCAGATGCCAATTCCGGCTGATTTTGATGGAGACGGAATTGCTGAACCCGCTACATGGTCTGTGGACGGTACCTGGAGGCTTTGGAATAAGGCCGAGAGCAGTTCGGAGGCTATCCAAACGTCAGTGCAGGGAATGGTGACGGTTCAAGCTGCTGTTGGTGAGGCTGCAAAGCTCGTAGATAGCAAAACGGGTGTGGTTCTCAATCTAAGTGATTTTCGATAATCGCACGCCCAGTTTGCGCCGGGCGTGCTTATCAGTTTTGCCAATGAAGCAACTTACTAGCGACTGACAACAGACTCCTTGTTCTGAAGCGCCTTGGTGGTTTTGCTTATCTCTGCCACCTTCTGCTCCGCCAATGCCAGTTGATTTGGCGGCAGGACCCCTTCAAGAATGCGTAATTCCTGCGTGGCATCCAGTCCGTTTATATGTGCCAAACGCATCCAGGCATAAGCTGCCACAGGGTCGTGCTCTACACCGGAACCCATGGAGTGCAGCACAGACAAATTGAACTGGGCTTCTGGGTCGCCAGCTTCAGCCGCCTCGCGATACCAATATGCTTCTTGGGCTGGGTCCTTGGCGGTTCCTTCGCCCCGATAGTACATAATGCCCAGTTGTAGCTGGCCCCGCGGGAAATCGGCCTCTGCGGCGGTTTGCATCCAGCGAAAAGCGTCTTCAAAACTCTGATCTACTCCGTCGCCTCGATAGTACATCAGCCCCAGGTTATAGGCGGCTTGTGGGTGGCGGAAGAGGGCAGCGCGTCGATACCAGTACTCTGCGCGTTTCATTTCACCGCGATAGTGATTAATGACTCCAAGATTAAATTGCGCGGTGATGTCGCCCAACCGTGCCAGGCGTCTGGAATCGTTATAGGCCGTACGATCAAATTTGGCCAGATCGGTTCCGGCATAACCAGAGTGGGCAAGATATTTGATATGAGATTGCGAGTGTACTGCTGTCTGGAACAGCAAGAATATCGCGAATACCAAACCGTACTTCATAGCGCGCTCCTTTTGACACTAATCAATATGTCCAGTGTAGCGCGCGTCGCGGGAAATTTTGTCCACACAATTGCCTAAAGCGGCCTAAAGCGGCCTCAAGCGGCCCAAAGGGGCGTTTTGTGGTCTATGCGGTCACAATGGCGTCAATTTCTGTGAGCAATTCGCTGCGGCAAATGTCGGCCTGGAGAAAAATCATCTGGTCGGTGGGAAAGCCGCAGTTTTGCAGGGCCTGCAACGTCTTGGCATAAAATTCAGGCTGTCTCAAATAGCAGCGATATATGCCTTGGTAGCGCCGATCATCAAAAAGTTTTGCTCGTAAGCCAGCGGCGCGGCCTATGCTTTCCAGGTTGGCGCATATTTCTTTGTTCTGAGCGACGATATCGTTGTCATGACGGGATTGGTGGCCAACTATAGCGGCTGTGCCGGATACAAAAATTTGCTGCCCCCCGTTTACGCCGATGCTGGTCGCTCGACTGAAGGAAGGGCTGGATGGGCCATATTGCTGTGGATATAAAAAAGCGCTCATCTGGCGCGGATTTTCCACACTATCCGGGCGCTTTGAGCTGGATAGAACGAAGACCTGCAGCGGATTCCCGTCTGCTAGGCCTACTGCCGTCCCAGCAGGCATGCAGCCATCATTGATGCCGTACTGGCCAAATGACTTTGCGCGACCCGCACAAAACAGTTTATATCGCTCCGCGTCATTGGCTCCAACATTTATCGCTGGCACGAAATTCCACGCTTTGATGATGTGGCTATGACCATGCTTGCCAATAGTTTGTAACAGTCGATCGTAGGCCAGCTGCGCTGCCGCACGAACAGGTTTGTCGCCGGGCTCCTGCCAGGCAGCTAGCAAAAATTCGCCAGAATGAATAAGACGCATGCCATCTTCGGTCCATCGTTCCACGGGGCTGCGGCAGTACCAGGCCTCTTCCTGAACGGGCCCCAATACGGTCATGGGTATGCCAAAATCCTGCACGCCCAGGCTTGCATCGCCAAACTGGAACCGGCAAAACAAATGGTCGGATCGGTTGCGTTGACTTCCCCCTAACACAGTTTCCAATACGCGATTGCTATTTTCGCGCATGGGTTCAATTTCTTTGTGCAGGGTCTGCGACTCGGACATGCTGCCTGTTAATTCCTTATTTATTCTAAGTCTAGTTGTCGCGCACATTACGCGGCACATTCTGTCTGTCGAAATCCGGGGGGCATAAGCTAGCACCTGCTAACTCAAAACCGATTGTTTTGG
>CAZVYE010000290.1:0-4183 GCA_964630895.1 uncultured Gammaproteobacteria bacterium
TTGGCATCGGGCGATTTGCGCTGTATCGGATCTACGACTTTCCAAGAGTTTCGCGGTATTTTCGAGAAAGACCGCGCATTGGCCCGTAGATTCCAAAAGATTGACGTAATTGAGCCCACTGTTTCCGAAACAGTGGATATCCTGAAAGGACTCAAATCTCGTTTTGAGGAATACCACCAGGTACGTTACGCGGATGCCGCGCTTGAAGCTGCCGCCAACCTGTCCGCACGCCATATCAACGACCGCTATTTGCCGGATAAGGCCATAGATGTGATTGATGAGGCCGGTGCAAGACAGCGGTTGTTGGATGAAGATCAGCGGGCAGAACTGCTGATGGAGTCCGATATTGAAGAGATTATTGCCAAAATGGCACGCATTCCGGCTAAGCAGGTCTCCAGTTCGGACCGGGAGGTTTTGCGTACTTTGGATCGCAATCTCAAGATGGTCGTGTTTGGACAAGACGAAGCCATTTCCGCACTGGTGGCATCGATAAAAATGTCTCGATCCGGACTGGCTGAGCCAGATCGTCCTATTGGATCATTCTTGCTGGCTGGTCCCACCGGAGTGGGTAAAACAGAAGTGACACGTCAGCTGGCAATCCAGCTTGGCGTAGAGCTTGTGCGCTTTGATATGTCTGAGTACATGGAGGCCCATACCGTTTCGCGTTTGGTTGGCGCGCCTCCCGGATATGTTGGGTATGATCAGGGCGGTCTGCTGACAGAAGCCATTACCAAGTCGCCGCATTGCGTATTGTTATTAGATGAGGTGGAAAAGGCCCACCCAGACGTCTTTAACCTACTGCTACAGGTTATGGATCATGGCACGCTCACCGATACCAATGGCCGTGAAGCAGATTTTCGCAACGTAATTTTGGTCATGACTACCAATGCAGGTGCTCAGGTGGCAAGCCGCCGCTCTATCGGCTTTAAGAACCAAGACCACTCCACGGACGCGATGGAAGCTATCCGCCGCATGTTTACTCCAGAGTTTCGCAACCGCCTGGATTCTATTGTCCAGTTCAGACCGCTGGAGTTTGACGTGATCTTGCGAGTGGTAGACAAGTTCATCATTGAACTGGAAAGCATTCTGCACGACAAAGATGTCACCCTTGAGGTTGATCCAGACGCGCGCAACTGGATGGCGGAGAATGGTTTCGACAAAGAAATGGGTGCCCGCCCAATGAAACGCCTGATTCAGGATCGAGTCAAACGCGCATTGGCCGACGAGTTGCTCTTTGGCAAACTCGCCAACGGCGGAACTGTTCGGTTGTCGCTGGAGAATGGCGAACTCAAAGTAGTTGCCACAGGCCGCGAACTGATTCCGGCGGAGCCGTCTGAGCCATCCGCGTAGGCGGATGGTTCCTGGATTCGCCATAGGGCTGGACACCGCCCAGCCCCTAAATCGCTAGCTGCTTGTGCTGACCCGAAAAACTGGGTCAAAAGAATCTTACTGAGGAAGGGAGTAACCGGGTAAAACCGTCTGGAATATTGTGTTTAGACGGGTCGCTCACCCAGTGCGAGAACTATTTCATTCTAGCCAGTTCGATTGTTTGCACGGGTCTTTCTCAAACAACCGAAACTTAGCGCATACGGTAGGTGATACGGCCTTTACTCAGGTCGTACGGGGTCATTTCTACTTTTACCTTGTCTCCGGTAAGGATACGAATATAGTGCTTGCGCATCCGTCCAGAGATGTGTGCGGTGATTACGTGGCCGTTCTCCAGTTCCACACGGAACATGGTGTTGGGCAGCGTTTCTACCACCGTGCCTTCCATCTCTATAGCGTCAGATTTTGCCATGGGCTAAATATTACCTCTTAAAATAGGGCGGCCATTCTACCGTCCCTGCTTTGCCTTGCCAATTAAAGTCGAGTGCATCTCCGGTTGTCGCATGAGCTAAATGAGCTTCAAATTCCTCACGCGGCCACAGTTCTGCACCCTGGCGCATTATATGGGCTGTTTCTACTTGACAATCAAGGGCTTCGCATTGATTGGCTGACAACCAGTGGCACAGGGCGACCAGCGCGATCTTTGAGGCGTTGGTGCGGCGATGAAACATAGACTCTCCAAAAAACATGGAGCCCAGGGAAACGCCGTAAATGCCTCCGACCAGTTCCTCCTCAATCCAGACGCCAACGCAGTGGGCGTGACCCATGTGATGCAGTTGCATGTAGGCCTGCATCATCTCTTGCGTAATCCAGGTGCCTGCCCCGTCGCCACGAGGGGCAGCGCAAGCCGAGACAACCGCAGCAAAATCTTCGTCCAGGCGAATGCTGGGCCTGGTTTGGCGAATCTCCCGTTGTAATCGCTTTGAGCAATGGACTTGACCGGTCAGCAGTACACAGCGCGGATCAGGCGTCCACCATAAAATGGGCTGTCCCTCTTCGTACCAGGGAAAAATGCCGCGACGGTATGCTGCCAACAGCCGGGCAGGGGACAAGTCGCCGCCCGCAGCCAATAGCCCGTCTGGTTCAGTGAGTGCGTCGGATGTTGGTGGAAAGCGCTCTGCATCACTTTCTGGTGGTATCCAATCGATCATGGCTTATTTTGCTCTGACTTGTAGTCTCGGCTTATTTCAATTTTGTTGTGGCCAGACCGCTCTTCTCCCTGACGATAGCCGACGTGCTGTCGCAGGACATCGCCATAATCTGCATGCCGCTCACTTTCTTGTTCTAAGGCTGCTGCCACGGCCTTGTGCAACCTTGGGTCAAAAAACTTATGCAGCGTAATGACCTCGGTTGGATCGAAGCCGCGGGTCAGTTTGTGCTCGCCAAGCGCTCCTGGCTCGAACGTGCCCTTGTTCAATTGAATCGCCAATTCAATTCCCTGGTAGTAGCACACTTCAAAATGCAAATGGGGTACGTTTACGGTAGCGCCCCAGTAGCGCCCATACAGTCGGTCGGTGTCGCTTAGAAACAATGCGCCGGCCACCGGTGAAGGATTGTCATCCTGATAGGCAAACAGCAGGTGCGTCTCTAGATTGCTGTTGCCCAGAGCGACAAAGAAGGCTTCGTTCAGAGTTGCCCAGTTGCCTTTCTCAGCGAACGTCGTGGCATAAAAACGATACATGGTCTGCCAGTCCTCGGCGCTGGCTACCACACCAGGGATGTGCCTACACTCGATTTTTTGCGCAGCTATTGCGTTACGCTCTGCCTTAATATTCTTGCGGCGCTTGTGTTTAAGTCGGTAGAGGTAATCGTCAAACGACTCTGCGCCCTGACGGTGCCAATGATACTGCCAGTGTTTTCGGGGCAAGTACCCAGCTGTAATAAATAGTTCCGCGTGCTCCGAATTGGTACAGCCAATGTGCACGCTGGAAAGCTGTTGGGCCTCACAAAGCGCATCTACTTGCTGCAAGCAGGCAGGTGCCAGCTCAGAGTTGCCTAGAATGCGGGAACCAGAAAGTGGCGAGAGCGGTGGGCCAATAAATAGTTTTGGATAATAGTTGAGTCCGGCCTGCTCGGCGGCGTGGGCCCAATGCCAGTCATAGACAAACTCCCCATGAGAGTGACCCTTGATATAGGCTGGCAATCCTGCTTGCAGCTCACCAGCTTCGTCGCTAAGGGTTAGGAAGTGCGGGAGCCAGCCGCTATCAGCAGTGGTGACGCCAGAGGCCTGGAGCAGCGCCAGGAACTCGTGTTGGAGTACGGCACTCTCGCTGCCGCCCAGAGCATTCCAGGCGGCAACAGAGATTGATTGGGGGTCAGACCAGTTGGCTTGCCACAGGGCTGACTGCATTGATCGGCAGGTTACGCGACTGCCTGGTCCTCAGACTCAGATTGGTCTACGAGCGCGTCCACATATTTTTCTGAGTCCAGAGCGGCCATGCAGCCAAATCCCGCTGACGTGATCGCTTGGCGATACACGTGATCGGCAACGTCACCGGCTGCAAAGACGCCGGGAACGCTGGTTTCGGTGGCCATGCCTTCCAGACCGCTGCGAATGACAATGTAGCCGTCTCGCATCTCCAGTTGGTCCGTAAACAGTTCGGTGTTCGGTGTGTGGCCGATTGCTACGAAGAAGCCCTTACAGGACACTTCCTTCTTTTCGCCAGTTTTGGTGTTTTCGATACGGACGCCGGTTACGCCACTCTCATCGCCCAATACTTCATCAACGGTGTGATCCCACTCCAAAACAACGTTACCGTTTTTGGCTTTTTCAAACAGCTTGGCCTGTAGAATCTTT
>CAZVYE010000291.1:0-4147 GCA_964630895.1 uncultured Gammaproteobacteria bacterium
GCTCTTGGAGAGCCCGATGCCCTCAGCGGTCATCCGCGGTTGCCAGGCTTTTGACTGAGAGTGTCTGCCCACTACCGGCGCTTCGCGGTGGTGTTTCTTCGAAACCTTTACCAGCGTGTATCAACACACGCAAGTTGGGCCTTTTTTATTTCTACCCTCTGGCAGTGAACTACTCTCGAGTAGGGTGAGCCGGCTTAGCCAGAGCAAACAGTTTTGCTCTGGCCCGAGCGAATTGCATGGCGTCTCTGCAATGCGCAGGTGCTAGACAACTGCCAAAAGCTCTGTCCCATCAAGCATGCATAACCTTTGCCTTCTCAATTGCTGGCTGCCTCAACCGGAACGTCAAATGTTACGGACACGTGTTCTCCATCTTCGCCCTTCCAATCGACAGCTCCAGCTACATGCTCATCTGTCACTGCGGTTAGGGTCGATGATTCAGTGATCCCCGAGACACATGAGCTGCCGCTTGAGCTCACGTTGTCAGGTAAGTCATATTGATGGTCTATGCAGTTCTGGACCGAGCCATCAGATATACGGACAGACGCGATTAGTCCGTCATGACCCATAATGTCGAAGATATCGACCTTACCATCTGAGCGAATTTCTTCTTTGTCGAAAGGTTTATCCGCAAGCGCGACAACCAGTCCGCCAAAACGATGGTAGGCAATAGCGTCTACCACTTTGAAAGTTTGCCCCTCCAGTGTGATATCCCCTGATGCTGAGGTTTCCGAATAGGCATTGAAAGTAAAGCTCGCTGCGACGCAAACATAAAGAACGGTTCTAATATTCATAGTTGCTTCCTGGCCTCAAAATTGACTATCGATCCGTATCGGGCCATGTCTGTTTACAAGAATCTAATGGCTACACTGTCGAATCGGTTCAATATGGTTAATGCCGCCTCGAGAAAAACCGAACGGTTGCCGAATGAATGTTAGAGAGAGCCGCTTACTAGGTAGCGTAGTAAGTAATGTGTATATCTGGGGGGCTATATCCTGTGTGAATGCGGCCACCATCGCGCGCAAGACTGTGGCGTTGGGAAATGAACGCGCCATAAAGACTTAGATCAGTATCCTCTCACGAAGCGCGCGCGGGGCAACCTACGCTATTGGATTTGCTCAGCAGACTCGCTACTAGGCAAATTCGCGAACAATGTGGCTTGCTTGTCAGCTACAAATTCGAGAACGCTCTGAATTTGTTTGGTTATGGCATTCGTGGTGATGGTTGCGCCGGTTAGGTGCCATACGTCACCGCCCTTGCGCTGCAGTTTCCAGTCAGATTGTCCGGACATGCCAACAAATTGATCGGTCCAATGCGCCTCGTCCCGTTCGAAGCCGTCGCCAATACCAGGCGTTTCTTGGTGGCTTAGGATCCGCACCCCGGTTACCTCAAGCGCACGATTAACTCCAACTAAGAGGTCGATTTGCCCGTTGTACCCCTCATAGGTTGCAGTCTGTATTGCCAACGCAATGACTTGGTTGCCGCTCGCAGCCTGAAAAATTTGTTTGGGCTCACGCCCAAGTCTTGAGTCCGCTGCGCGTAGCAATGTGGTGCTGGGATCGTTGTCATACCCAGCCGGTAACACCGAAGTTACGCTCGCCAATAATGCTTTGCGTTCTTGATCAAATATTCTGTCTTTTACTAGAAACCAAACCAGAGCGAGGATGCCAACAAACACCAAAGCAAACAGAGCCAATCGAACTGCCGAGCTTCCCGCGCTTTTTGCATATTCATTCATGATGGCCGTAGACCTTCGGTATGGTGTAACGATCTATAAGCGGAACGGCCATGTTCATGAGCAGCACCGCAAACGCGACACCGTCAGGATAGCCCCCCCACCTGCGAATAGCCAATGTTGCCAGCCCGACGCCAATTCCAAAAATAATCCTCCCCTTGGGAGTTGTGCTTGATGTGACGGGATCTGTAGCAATAAAGAACGCCCCAAGCACCAGGCCGCCAGCAAATACGTGATCTAAGGGAAATGGATGGGTACTGGGATCAAACAACCACAGCGGGAAACTCGCTAATATAACTACACCGAGTGTTGCCACCGGTATATGCCAGCTGATAACCCTGCGAAACAGCAAATAGATGCCTCCTAAGGCATACCAATTGGCAATCCATTCCCAACCTTTGCCCCCAAAATCACCGAAGATGGCTTCGGAATGAACGTTGGACATCATGATGCCTTCAGACGCCGCGATCTTCACGCGATCTAGCGGAGTTGCCTGGGTAATTGCATCCCAGGTCAGACCGTTGGGCGGCGTCCCCTGGAATATGGTTGCCAGAGTTTGCGAGAAGGAAATTGAAGTATCAGCAAGCCCGATTGGAGGTAGCCAATGTGAAGCTAGCTGTGGGAAAGATACCAGCACTACGGCATAACCCACCATGGCCGGATTGAAAAGATTAAAGCCCAATCCGCCATAGACATGCTTTGCAATCACAATAGCGAAGAACATGCCGATTGCCGCTAGCCACCAAGGTGCCAGTGATGGCAGACAGAGCGCATACAGAACAGCCGTAATTGGAACGGTCAAATCCTGCAGGAATCTGGCAACGTCGGCCCCACGAAGCTTCAAACAGGCTAACTCAAAAAGGTAGCCAAATCCTGTTGCCAAAACGATCTGGAAAAGGATTCCCGGACCAAAATACCAAGCGTGGGCCAGAATTCCGGGTACCAGCGCAATGAGCACTTGTGCCATCATCCAACGCACGCTGGTGGGCGCGGGAACGTGTGGTGCGCCTTTGACCGAGAACTTCATGATTTATCCGGCTCGTCCGTTGGGTCGCTGAGCTTTTCCTTTCTGGCCTTTGCTCGTTCAATTGCCGCGGCAATGGTGTCGCTTTTGTCGGTCCCCTTCACGCTGCTTCGTTTTTTTGCAAGGCGCTCAGCTCGCTCGGCTTCGATGCGCGCTAGTCTCTCCTCCCGGGCTTCATAGCGCATGCGAGCGTGGGTAGCCAGCTCCCGGTCTTTACGCTGAACTGCAAGCTCATTCTTGCCAAAACGGTAGTAGTCCACCAGAGGTATTTGGCTGGGGCACACGTAAGCGCAGCAGCCGCATTCGATACAGTCCGCTAGATGATGCTCGGAAACCTGATCCCAACTTTCAAGCTGAATATGCCAAAGCAGTTGCTGTGGCAGCAATTGCGCCGGGCAAGCTCTGACGCACTCCATACAGCGTATGCAAGGAAGCTCCTGTGCGACTGGCGCGATATCTTTGTCGATGAGGGCCAGTACGCAATTGACCGCCTTGGTAACTGGCACGTCATCGCTAGGCAAGGCATTGCCCATCATCGGCCCTCCAACTACGAGCCGTTCGGCTTCAGTCGTGTAGCCTCCGGCCTGAGATACCAAACTCGCTATCGGCTCGCCGATTCGAGCGACTACGTTTCTTGGGCTGCTGATGCCTCGCCCCGTCACGCTGACAATTCGGGAAACCAACGGAATGCCGCGGCAAACAGCGTCGTGTGCTGCGACCGCGGTGGCCACATTTTGCACTAGCAGACCCAAGTCTGCAGGCAAACCACCGCTTGGAACCTGCTTGCCTGTCAACACCTCTATGAGCTGCCTCTCACCGCCTTCAGGATAAATAGTAGGGACTTTTATCAGTTGAATATTACTGCCTGCAGCTTGGAGGCTACGTCGCAATATTTCCTCAACAGCCCCCATTTGATCCTCGATTGCAATCACGCAACTTTGCGCACGGCAGGCTTTCTGAAGTAACTCCGATCCTGCTACCAACTGATCAGGCCAATGCCGCATTAGCATTTCATCGCAACTTATATATGGCTCACATTCGGCGCCATTGATGATCAGTGTTTCTATACCTGAATCTGCTGCCAGCTTCTCGGCGGTAGGAAAGAGGGCGCCACCCAACCCTACAACTCCCGCAACTGCCAGTCGATCTAAAAGCTCCTGAGGCGTTGCGCCTTCAACGTCCATTGCCGGCATGGGATCGCCAGCGTCCTTACCGTCCGACTCTATTACGATGGCATCGACCGATGTGGCAAGCCGGCTTGGCAGTGACACTTTTTCTACCGAGATAACCTTGCCCGACGTAGGCGCATGAATCCAGGACCCGCGGGGTGGCTGAGGTTTCGCGATAGCTTGATACTTGGCCACCATATCGCCGGGCGCAACCAATGCTTC
>CAZVYE010000292.1:0-1443 GCA_964630895.1 uncultured Gammaproteobacteria bacterium
GGAAGAAAGAAAAATCAGGTAACACCGGTGGCGCAAGCGGATCGAGAGTTTGTGCTCGGTGCTGCGGCTCGTCTATTTCGTCAAAAGGGGTTCGATAAAACTACCGTTAAGGAAATCGCCGAAGCTTGTGACATGTTGCCCGGAAGCCTGCATTATCGTTATCCCTCCAAGGAAAGCATCCTGGTAGACCTGATGAGACTCGCGCTTGAGCAAGCCTCGATGGCGTTGTCCGAAGCTATTCGGGGAGAAGAGGAGCCCCTTGAGCAGTTGCGACAAGGGATCAATGCCCACCTTGAATTGTTGGTTGGTGGGTCGGATATGGTCTATGTTCTCCTGTTTGAATGGCGCTCATTACACGGTTCATCCCGTAAGGAAATGATTGATCTCCGAGATAGATACGAGCTTCTTTGGTCTGCGATGCTGCAATCATTGTCCTCTCAGGATTTAATTCGATCCAATGTCGATCGTGATCTTTTGCGCCTAATCGGACTGGGAGCGTTAAATTGGGTGGCAACATGGTTCAACGAGGGCGGACGATATACCGCTAAGGATATCGGGGACTTTGTTTGGACAGTAATTAAGGATGGTGTGCTCAAACGCTAGACAATTCTACTTTATTTGGTGTTTATATCCCTACGATTGTATTGAAATCGTGGGCATAGGTTAAAAGTTCCCTCAAATATTCTGTCTGTACTGGTCAGGCGTTCGGCCGAACCAGCGCTTGAAAGCCCGCCTGAAGCTTGCTGAGTCGTGATAATTCAGCAATGAGGCAATGGCTTCAACAGACAGATTGCTGTCACGCAAATAGCTTGCAGCCTGCCTGGATAGCACCTCGTCGCGAATTTTCCTGAAACTGCTGTTTTCGCTTCTCAGTTTGCGAGCGAGTGTCCGCTTGCTTATGAATAGCGTGGCTGCTGCTTCTTCTTCACTAAGCGTCCCGGGAGGGCGAGACAACATCATTTTCTCAACCTGGGTCCGATAATCCTGCTCACGAGTCTGAAGTCGCGCAAGCATGGATTCGCATTGCTGTAACGCTAGACGGTAACTTTCATGATTGGCTGATGCGTTTGGTTTACGGCACAACGCCATTGCCAGCTTTAGTTTGAATTTGTCACAGTTAAAGTAAACTCTGCCAGGCAAATAGTCCCTGTACATATCTTTGTAGGCTGGGGCTGGATGGGTGAAGTGAACCTCCGATTCATATAAGGGGCGCCCTACGATGAATTCACCAATTTCAAAAAAAGCTTTGATTACGGCATCGGCCAAGCAGCGTTCCACATCCGTATCCATCGAAACTTGGAAGTTTACAACGCATTCCAGAAATTCCTCTTTTTGTTGTAAGTGAACATGAATAAAGCTTGCCCGAGTTGGCAGGAAAGTGTGGACAGCATGCAATGCTGTATAAAGATCTGGGCTGCTGTTGACAACAAATCCCATTGCCGC
>CAZVYE010000292.1:1453-3298 GCA_964630895.1 uncultured Gammaproteobacteria bacterium
AAAACCTGAATCTGCTGGGCCGCAGTGAACAGACTTTCGTCTTTGAGCAACTGCGCAACCTCTACACCCGTGTTGCGCAAGAGCTTGGGGAGTTCTCGTGCACTCAGGCCAAGTTCGCGAGCGATAAGGCGTGAGTAATTCGACGGGATATCAGCATCCACTTTTTCAAACCCTGTTTGTGCGACGTTATCGCCATCAGCGATTCCTCGGAATGTGCCAACTGTCTTTTAATGTCCCTGTTATGTCAAGAAAAGTCCTTGTCGGTGTTCCTGCATATAGCCAGTCTTCAGGGTAGATATAACTGGCAGGAGACACACTGTGGGAAAAATTATTTTCATTGAACATGACAGCACCGAGCATGTTACGCAATTTGATGAGGGGGCTACTCTTATGCAAATCGCCGTTGATAATGCCGTTCCTGGTATTGATGGTGATTGTGGTGGGGAGTGCGCTTGTGGAACCTGTCACATGATTGTGTCAGATGAGTGGTTCGAAAAGACCGGTAAGGTTGGTGATGCAGAAGAACAGATGCTGTCAATGACTCCGGAGCGTGCGAGAACTTCACGCCTGGGGTGTCAGGTGCAAACGACTAAAGCAATGGACGGTATGACCGTCCAACTTCCCGAGTTCCAGATGTAAGCAAGGAGAAAGCTATGTCAACAAAAACAAGCTCAACCAATGCTATTCAGACTAAGATGATCAACGCTTCCTCCAAAGTGCTGCCGATGCATTTGCAAATCAAGGCACTGAAGATGTTGATGAAAGCCAAGAAAAAAACGGTTGGGTCTCGGCGACCACAAGTAAATTTCGTTGAAACGCCTGTTCCTGATGTCAATAGCTTGGCAATTGAAGATATTGACACCAGTAACCCCTTTTTGTACCGGCAAGATCAGTGGCGCGCGTATTTTAAGCGATTGCGTGATGAGGCCCCGGTGCACTACCAGAAGAAAAGTCCATTCGGTCCTTTCTGGTCCATAACGCGCTATGAGGACATATTGTTCGTGGATAAAAATCACGAACTTTTCTCATCCGAGCCACAAATTATTCTTGGTGATCCACCTGAAGGTTTATCGGTTGAAATGTTCATTGCTATGGATCCGCCCAAGCATGATGTACAACGCCGGGCGGTGCAGGGCGTAGTAGCGCCGAAAAATCTTAAGGAAATGGAGGGGCTGATCCGTTCTCGAGCTGCAGAAGTGCTCGATAGTCTGCCGCTAGATAAACCATTCAACTGGGTTCCTGCAGTATCAAAAGAGCTTACAGGTCGCATGTTGGCAACGCTACTTGATTTCCCTTATGAGGAGCGTCACAAGCTTGTTGATTGGTCTGATCGTCTGTCTGGTGCAGCATCTGCCACCGGTGGAGAGTTCACGGATGAGGATGTCATGTTCGATGATGCAGCAGACATGGCTAGAGCTTTCTCAAGATTGTGGCGCGACAAAGAGGCTCGACGTGTGGCTGGTGAAGAGCCGGGTTTTGATTTGATCAGTATGCTACAGGGCAACGACGACACAAAAGACCTGATCAATAGGCCGATGGAGTTTATCGGTAATCTTGCTCTATTGATTGTTGGAGGTAATGACACCACGCGGAACGCCATGAGCGGTGGTGTGTTGGCCTTGAATCAATTCCCCGAGGAGTTCGCCAAGCTGAAGGCGAAACCGGATCTGATTCCGAACATGGTGTCGGAAATCATTCGTTGGCAAACCCCGCTGGCCAACATGCGCAGGGTTGCGACCCAGGACGTTGAGCTTCGTGGCCAGACCATCAAGAAAGGGGACCGGGTTTTAATGTGGTATGCCTCAGGAAATCGGGATGAACGCAAGTTTGAAAACCCCGATCAAC
>CAZVYE010000292.1:3308-4147 GCA_964630895.1 uncultured Gammaproteobacteria bacterium
AACTTATTATTGATCGCAAGGATGCACGCAACCATATTTCTTTTGGTTACGGTATTCACCGTTGTATGGGCAACCGCCTGGCCGAATTGCAATTGCGGATTTTGTGGGAAGAACTGCTCAAGCGCTTCGATAATATCGAAGTGGTCGATGAGCCGGAGCGTGTACAGTCGAACTTTGTGCGCGGTTATTCGAAGTTGATGGTCAAACTGACGGCAAAAAATTAATGAAAGGTTTGACCAGTCTGGCGACTGAACAATTCGATTATATCGTTGTTGGCGCTGGCTCAGCAGGGTGCGCGGTAGCCAATCGTTTGTCTGAGAGTGGCCTCTATACGGTGTTGCTACTCGAAGCCGGGCCCCAGAGTCGCCGAAACCCTTTCGTCAACACGCCTCTTGGATTTTTGCAGTTGATGTTCAGTCGCCGTTTCAACTGGCAGTTCTATACTGAACCACAGCGCCACATGTATGGTCGCTCGTTGTTCCAGCCGCGGGGCAAGATGCTTGGCGGTTCGAGTGGGATTAACGCCCAAGTCTATATCCGTGGTCACGCCAGGGACTACGACGAGTGGGCACGGCAGGGGTGTAACGGTTGGTCATACGCCGAGGTGTTGCCGTATTTTCGTAAGTCAGAACATTACGAGCCTGAGATGGTGCCGGGTACCGCAGGCTTCCACGGTCAGGATGGGCCTCTCAATGTGGCGGAGCGGCGTTATACAAACCCGTTGAGTACGGCGTTTGTCGAGGCCGCAGTACAGGCGGGGTATCGGCGTAATCGGGAGTTCAACGGTCCTGATCAGGAAGGTGTCGGTTATGACTACGCCTACCAGAAAGACGCCTCCC
>CAZVYE010000293.1:0-4066 GCA_964630895.1 uncultured Gammaproteobacteria bacterium
TTGGCAACTCACCCAGGAGTGGCACGCTGTTAATGTTTTTGGTGTCATTCGTGGTGAGCAATACAGAGATGGCGATTGTTTCACCTGGCTGCACATTGACCACGCTTTCGGTTTCGCGAATTAGCAACCCCGGAACACCCAACACTGACACGGCATTATCAATGGAGCTCACTTCAGCGCGGATGTTCGACACAATGGTTCCGGATGAGTCCACCACCGGTTCGATTTCCAGCTGGATACCGTATTCCTGA
Organism: uncultured Gammaproteobacteria bacterium; assembly: GCA_964630895.1. Classification (GTDB taxonomy): domain Bacteria; phylum Pseudomonadota; class Gammaproteobacteria; order Xanthomonadales; family SZUA-38; genus CAZVYE01. The sequence continues at coordinate 252 of CAZVYE010000293.1, forward strand.
AATTGAACAGTCGTAAAGCCATCCGCATCTGTAAACGGGTATGGGATGGACCCGCCAGCCAGGAATGACGCTGTTTCACCACTACGGGTGCTCAGGGTTGGTTCCGCCAACACTCGACCAGCGCCATTTTCCTGCAGAAAGTTGATGCGCGATGTGACCGACGTCGCCAGACCCGCGTAAGGATAAAACGTCTTATCGGAAGGCGGTATGAGACCAATGACATCCAGCCATTCGATATTGTTATCTTCTTCGGGCACCACGCGGTAATTTGCCTTGTTGGTCACCAATGATCCAATCGTGGTTACCATCGGGCCATTTGCATTATCGGCCCAATCGATGCCAAGTTCTTTTCGGTAGCGTTTATCCAACTCAAGTACCTGAACTTTCATCTCGATCATGCTTTTGATGCCGGGCACTTGTTTAACCAGGGAAATCACCGTTGGAAACTGGCTGAGAATCTGGTTCAAGCGCTCGTAATCGTCCGGGTCGACTTCGCCCTCGACGATGACCTTGTCGGCCACGATTCGTGCCGTTACACGATCGAAGTTGCGCAACAACGACTCCACCACCGCTTTCGATTCATTCATGTCGGCGGGTAATATGGTCACGGTAAAGTTACGTTTTCGCTCACCGGTTTTCCAGACCACGAGGTCTGTTGTCCCAGGAGCAAGCGGAATCAACATCAAATGCCCGGATTCGAGAACACTGGCTGTCAACACATCATCGTTGCCCACCGCGACCCGAATGACTTCGCCAACCTCAATTACTTCCACGTTGCCAACATGAATCGAGATGCTTTCATCACCTGCGATTACCGGGGCCGCGCTCAGGCAGGCTAGCCATAGGACCGCGTGCCGCAAACTTAGTAAAACCTTATTCATCATTGTTCGTGCTGGCATTGTCTTCTTGTGTCGGTTCCTGTTCAGTGTCGCTGACACCTTCGTCTGCTTGCATCTCAGTCTCAACCTGAGCCTCAACCGGTTCTGCGGCTTGCTCGACCGTACCCTCATCCGCGATGGCGGGATCGGTGACATCGACGTCAATCGCCGCGACGTCTATTTCTTTCGTGCTTTCAGCACGCTGTATCGGCACACTTTTGACCAGCTTTCGGCCGGGCTTCGCGGTCTGAATCAAATTCAATACGGCACGCTTCTCAGGTTTGATGCCACCTGCGTCGCGGTTGGACCGACCGAAAAACGTGTAGTTACGCTTAGGCACCGAGGAATTGCTCTCAATCACACTGGCGGTGTCTACCACACTCCAGTTTCGCATCTGGTTGTCTTCCGTTGAACGCAGCAGGAAGACAATCTCACCACGACTGGCCGCAAACGCCAGATTGTCGGCATCATCTGCCTTCAACGCGAGTGTCACGGAGCTATAGTCAAACACGTCTTCGTCGTTCAGATAGTTTTGCGCCCGAAACTCCCGTTCTTTGGTCAACAACGGGTTTCGATCTACCGACAACACTTTAATGTTCTGAAAAAGCGGCACCAACACTTCCTCATCGCCGTCCTCTGACTCGGCAAAAGCACCGGAGAGAAAAATGTCAACGCGATCACCGACCGACAATAGCCCCGCATTGCTCGATAAGTCGTCGACCTCCAAGGTAACCGCGCGCTCACCATTCTCCAGCAATTCCGAGAACCGCTCGATCAAGACGCCTTCCAGAAAATGGCTCAATAACGGCTCACCACTGGACATGGGGAACTTCAGCAAGCTCCCGTCGACCTCTTCGAATACATCCGGCGTGATGACGGCTGCGGACAGGTTCATGGCTGACACCTGAGCGACAGCCAAGTTCTCCGCACTAACGGTGGTGCCGGCAGGCAAGTCCATGTTCGCGACCACGATGTCAACCATCTCGCCACCGGACCCTGCCAGACTGCGCTTAATATTTTCTTCCGCGTCAGACAGATACCGCGTGGCAGCAAAAAATGCCAACGCACCTACGAGGAGCGCTGCCAGAAGCAGGCCCCAACTCTTGAGAAAATCTTTCATACGAGCTATTTCTTAGGTGACGGCAATGAGCTCGCGTAGATGTAGGCGGAATGCTCCTTCTTTATCGCTTCCTCCAGTAAGACAACAACGCTTTTATTCTTACCGGGGACGGGAACCAGCAATATCGACACAATCGCCAGTAGACCAATGATGTACTCGACAACGCTGGCGCCTTTATTACGGTGCAACGCTCTGAGTCTGGGGGGGCTCTGTAGTGGATGGGTAGTCATAAACAATGTAGGGTAGTAGTAATTCGCTAATTAAGTGTGGTGGCAACCCCGTACGTTTTCCCTTCTCGGGAAACGAAACTGAGATTGAGCTTTTGTCCACCTTTGTTCATTGCAAGTGCCGTTAGGTTGTCCAGCGATTCCGGGTATCCGCCCAAAATCTCCCAACCCTGAGCTTGCATTTTTCGAAGATAAAATTTGATGTTCTGCAATACGCTTTGGCTATTCGCGAACATGATGGTGCGTGAATTGATACCACCATCGTCAGCACGAATATCATTGATCACTTCGGACCGCGGTGGCATTGGAAAGTCTTTTCCGATGCCGGCCTGCAGCTTTTGCACGTGGCGAGAGCCAGCGTCGACGAGCTTGAACATCGGTGTAATACCAAGCGTGCCGTGCGTTTTCGCCATGGTATTTTGCTCAATCTGCACAGTCATCAGGTAATCCCCTTCTTTATGAGACAGAATGCGCCAGTCGCCGAACAAGATATTCGTCATTTCCTCGCCCCATTCGCGTTCATAAAAAGCCACCACCTCGGCTTCGTCTGCGCTGCTCGAAAACTGAAATGCGCGCATCGGCAAACCGTTGTAATCCATATTGTTTGCGACAACGACCACATCCATATCATCCGAATAGGGAAACTCTGGATAGCCTTTCGCTTGCAATAAGCCGGGAGCCTGCGCACAGGAGAGCGCGAACAACAAAGACAGTGTTTTAAGCAATTTGTTCATACTCTACCTCTGATTTTCCTACCGGCCACGGTAGCGTGTTAGTCGTGTTTCTGGCACTGGCTCTGAATCGACTCGCCCAATATCCAAAGACGAAGGTCGCAGTGGCTTAAAGAAAAACCCCGCAACGGACTGGATGGCATCGGTAACCGGTCCGTCGATCCAGTCCTGTGGTAAAAATGGCGTAATTCGCTTTTTCGCATCGGCTGGTCCGCCAGCGTTCCAGCCATCGGTCAGAATCGCTGTCTGTGTGCTGAACGTGGGCTTGACGTCCTTGAATTCAGGAATCCAGGAAAACTCTTTGATCTCTACCGAGACTCTGCCGGTGTAATAGCCTTTTTGATTGACATTAAAACTACCAATCCTACCGAGCAAACCCAGTGCGGAAGAGGTCGCACTGGCGAACGCACCTGGCGCCTTACCCTCTGTTTGAGTTAGCTGCACGTAACTGTCTTCACCTCGAACCTCGCCTTTCTTGACGAACAACATGTCATAGCGATCGCGACGCCCTTTGGTTGGGTTATTGAAGCGAGAAACCGGATCGTACTCGATGCCCTTCAGGTCAATGTGCTGCTCACTGTGCAGAACGCTATCTGGTTCGCTGAACACGCGGTGGTGAATTTCATTCTGCAATTGCGCGTTGGTCTTGCGCAGCGATTTATTTGGGTGGTAACTCGGGCGATTCTGAAACCATACTGTTCGTTCCCACCCGGCATATCGGCCACTCATTTCTACCTTGTGCCGGGTATCAATCATCTTGCCCATCAACGGCACTAGCGCTAAGACGCCAACCAGCACAAACCCGGCAACCACGACAAATTCGGCCCAGACCGCACCATGTTGACGCCGTGAATTATTA
>CAZVYE010000294.1:0-1784 GCA_964630895.1 uncultured Gammaproteobacteria bacterium
GCGGCAACATTTGCACAGTGTGCGCCGGGCGGCCGACGCGGAGTGGTAGGCGTACCGCTTAGCATCGATACGTCGGGTCAGTTCAGCGGCGCTGGATTGAGCTTCGTGGCTACGGGCCTGCCTGCATCCTTGAGCATTGATAGCGGCACCGGCGAAATCACCGGCACCCCCGTTAACGATGATGCGGCTAACTCGCCATTTGACGTAGAAATTACTGCCAGCGGTAGCGGAGACGATCAGATCTTTGCATTCAGTATCACAATTGATGCGACCGCAGACAGCATTTTCTATAGCAGCTTCGAGTTGAATTGTATCGGGCTGTAATCTATAGGCAGGTGGGCGCGCGCACGCGCGCCCACCATTGATTTCTCATCCGGTGTAGTATTTCTCCCTTCCCTACTTCCCGGTTCATGCAAGTTTGCTCATATTTCTTCATATACCCAAGGCTGCAGGCACCGCGCTGGTAGATAGTCTGATCGGATGTTACCCATCCAGTCAGGTCTTACTTTGCTACGGTCATGAGCGACGTAATCTGCTGGAGCGTTTGCCGGAAAGCGCAGTTGCTGATGTACAGTTGGTATGTGGTCATCAGGTTATGGGTCTGGATGAACACTGGCCGGTTTCCGCCAGGTATTTCACTATGGTGCGAGACCCGCTAAGGCATTTTGTGTCCATGTACCACTACAAGCAGCGACATGGGGAGGCGCCGTATAGCAGCTTGAGTTTTGCCTCGTTCGTGCGGGAACTAATGGCCGGTCGAATCGATATCGACGAGTTTGGCCAGATGATTGATAACATCCAGACGCGATATCTCAATTCGCAAACTCTGACATTTGCGCGTGACCCGGCCAAAAACTCGCATACGCTTGAGCCAGATGTTTCAGAGGCATTCGAGTTTCTCCATCAGCGCTGCTGCGCCGTCGGTGTGACCGAGCGATATGCAGAATCTCTAAGTGTGTTGGGCGGACAGCTGGATTTGTCACTACCCCTGCTACAGTCGAATAGCAAAAAAGGGCCGCCGCCGGAAATTCCGCCGGAGCTTCCTGAGTTTTTGCAGGAGTATCATGCGCAAGACTGGTTGCTGTTTCGCAAAGCGAATGCGCGACTGGATGCGGACCTGTCGAACCAGAAGTGCATCGAGCCGCATCCGGCCAACACCACTTTGTATCGTTGGCGCGCGCGTTTTCACCGAATGATCGAATCCGCACGTCTGGCGCGTACCTAAGGTAATAAATGCAGGGCTCAGCAGTAACCACTATTGCGCTTCCTCTCTTGATTGCTTTGATCATGTTCGGGATGGGGACCTCGTTGACTGTGGCTGATTTTCGCCGAGTCTGGTCTGCTCCAAGAGTTATCGTGTTGGGGCTTTTGGGCCAGTTTGTACTGCTGCCTGCCTTGGCGCTCCTGATTCTTTATTTGTTTAATCTGCCACCCCTGTTTTCTTTAGGCTTGCTGCTGATTGCCGCCTGCCCGGGCGGCTCATTGTCTAATCTCTTGTCGTATCTGGGTGGCGGCAATGTGGCGCTGTCCATCTCATTAACGGCCTTAAGCAGCGTGCTGTGCCTTGGCTCTATTCCGCTCATCATGGGTATCGGCCTGAGTGCGTTGTTTGAACAAGATTCCAGCCTGGCCGTGCCTGCGGCGGACATCATGCAGACGCTGTTCCTGATTGTGCTTATTCCCGTGGCTGTAGGCATGCTGTTTCGCAGTCGCTGGCCGGGGACTGCGGAGCGACTGCAGCGACCTTTCGCCACGTTCTCGGGTCTGGCCATGCTCGCACTGAT
>CAZVYE010000294.1:1884-4032 GCA_964630895.1 uncultured Gammaproteobacteria bacterium
CAATGTGGCCATGTTGATAGGGTACGCGCGCTGGAAACGGTCCAGATTAGAAATGGGCGTTACCAGCCAAGTGTTTGTGGATCGCCTTTAAAAGGTCCAACCACTTCACTGGTAACCCAGCCACCATAGAAGCTGCCGGCTTGCGGCACTGCCCTTTCTGCATCGACAAAGCACTGCGCACGGTTCGCATAGAAGCTGAAGTGACCAGCAATCTGACGAAACGCAGGCCGTGGATCAGGATAAGACCAGGCGATGCTTTGTATATCTCCATAATCAAAGTACAGCGCAGGCCCCTTCCACTCACAGCCGGTGACTCGATTGTTCTGATTGAGTAAATCTCGCCGTACGTCCGCTGCGGGGATATAGAAGGTCGGTGGGCTGGCGGTTTCCAGAACGCGGATGGTTTGAGTGGATTCAGCCAGGACTTCTCCCCCGGCGCGCACGACTACCCTGCGAGTGTCAGCAACTACGGCTGGTGGTCTTGGATAATCCCAAACCGACTCCTGTCCTGGGCCGGCTTCTATTGCGAAGTCCGGCCGCTTTTGTCCTCGGAACGACCACATACAAATCAACTCCTTTGGTAGAAGCAGTGCAATTTATACAGTCTCGGGAATATTAGATGAAGCACTGGGTGATTCGAACGGACCGTCATTGGGGTCAATATTCTCATGCTCACAAAGCTTTTCCAGAGCAGACTCCATGATAGCCCGAGCGTGGCCGGTGGCGTGCGCAAGCATCGCATGTACTTTTGCATCTTCCGCATTTCGATTCTTGCATTCGTGAGAATAATCTTCGAACAAGTTCAGCGATCTCACTAAATCTGCTACCTGATTTGGACATTCGCAGTCCACGCTGCTGCGTACTTCTTGAAGACGCGTGAGCTGGGGCAGAGTAAACTTGCGCTTGGCCGGTCCGCTGGCGGGAATGCCGGTGGCAGGCTGGTTTGCACGGCCAGCTGAATTGGCAACTGTCATCTGTCGAACAATCAGACTCACCATGCTGGTACGCAAGGCTCGCATGCTGACGGGCTCGCGGATTAAGTGCCGGCCTTGACCGCGTAGATCACTAAGCGTTCTCCACTTGGCAAAGCTATAGATGATCACGGTCATCTCTGGGGTGAAGTCGCGTTCTAGTTCTTCCACAGTAGCGTTGGGATCATCACCCAACAACGTTAGATCAACCACAAGCGCATCGACATCAACTTCAGTGGCCGCTTTCGCAAGTTCGTGCAAAGAACCTGTTGAGAAAGCAACTTCAATTGGATGGTCGCTTGAGCCAGAAGCGTTCTCACGCAGGTAGTCGGGCAGTGTGTCGTGTAAAACAGCTAACTTAAGCATGGGGTCTCTCCTGAAAATGGAGCTCGACCGTGCCTGAGGAACTGTCAACTGATCATTACAACTAATACCACTTTGGCTTCACATGACCTTCACAAAACTGCCGTGCATAGCGGTTTCTGGATAACCGTTGAATAATTCTTGGTTATTCAAATGTTAATGAATGTAAAAATTGAGTAGGGTCAGTCAGCTTTTATTTTCGGCTGAAGCAGATTGTTGACTGATTAACAAGCGTGACATGATCAGTCCCGCCTCAAACAAAATCCACATGGGTATGGCAAGCAAAGTCTGGGAAATGACATCCGGTGGTGTGAGCAGCATTCCCACCACAAACGCGCCTACCACAACATACGGTCTTGCTTTGGCGAGCTTATCTCGGGTAGTGATGCCAGCTGCAATCAAAGTCACCACAACGATGGGGACTTCAAAAGCCATCCCAAAAGCAAAAAACAATATCAGCAGGAAGCTTAGGTAGCTCGCGATATCCGGCATGACCGCAACGCCAACGGGCGCAATCTTGAAAAAGAAGGCAAACACCAGCGGGAAGACCACGTAGTAGCAGAATGCGCACCCAGCGTAAAACAAAAAGCAGCTGGCTACCAAAAGCGGCTTGGCAATGCGCCGTTCGTTCTTATATAGCCCCGGCGCAACAAAAGCCCACGCCTGGTAAAGAATGACCGGCATCGCCAAAAAGACTGCGACAAAGAAAGTCATCTTGAATGGCGTTAAGAAAGGTGAGGCAATGTCCGTGGCAATCATGTTGCTGCCTTCCGGCAGCCGCTCTATAACTGGCTGGGCTAGAAAGGCGTATATG
>CAZVYE010000295.1:0-4026 GCA_964630895.1 uncultured Gammaproteobacteria bacterium
GCGTTGCGCTGCTTCATAGGCCCAAGAATTTCGTTACCCAATTTGGAATCGAATTGGTGCAGGGTAAAAAAGTAACCTTCTTGACCGTTCGTTAAGAAATTGAAAACCGGTTGCGCTGACTCGTGTTCGTTCAGGCTTCTTTGGCAGCGAGTTTCAATTTCTTTACCCAGTCGCACCGCGCTGCGCGCATATTTAATGATTGGTTCGGCCACGTTTGCCGTATCGAGATCCGACGCAATCAGCGTCATTCGCACTCTCCGCTTTAACGCTGGATCTTTACGGTAATTGGGATTGTTACGCTCAAATTCTTTGACCAGAAGTGGCGCAAGAGCACCGCAGGAACTGGCTGCTTCAGCAGGAGAAATATTGGGATTTTGTCGTGGTTGCACGTTAAACGTAGAACCAGCAATCATCATTTCCAGGGTGGCGAATATTTCGCTGTCCGCGTCGCGATCAAATCCGCAAACCTCCAAAATCCGGTTGGCTTCGTCGATGCTCGCACGCTCGTTAGCTCCCACCAGTGCCTGAGGCTCAGGGGTTTGACGTTGCCTTAGGTCGTGAAACGCGCCAAACAAGGTGAGCATCACCCAGTCTTCAGGCGGCAATCGGTCCGCGCCAGCAGATTCACAAAGATAATCAATTCGATCCGCCAAAATCTCCAGTGCGTGCGCTTCGTTGTGGTAATGATGTAAATCCTCACCCCAGGTGCCATGCCGCAGCGCGAATCGTGCGTACGCCATGATAAGCGCTCGCTCCGCCTTGGTTATAAATTCGTCGTAGTCGTGGCCAAACTGCCGTTGGAACGTCGCGCGGCGCTGTACTACGTAACGCAAGAATGATGGGTCTTTATCCGCAAGCAGACGCTCCGCCGCATCTGCGTTGGGAATTTGTTGTTCCACTTCATCTGGCGGACACTGGTCCGTCATGCTTACCCCTTCCATGCCCCTGATCTCGTCTTGACGCGCCGATGCTCGCTGACAGCACATCTTCCCCTGTTATTGATTATTGGAGTATATGCGTTGCGGTAGAATTTTGCATCGTCTGATCCTTTCCATCCCAATGCGCGGCTTTACTCTTCAAGTTGGTTCAACTTGCGACTGAGCGTGTTACGACCGCAGCCCAGAGCTTCGGCGGCTTTGCCCCGTACACCTCCGGCGAAGTCGAGGGCAGCGTTGATCAAGGTTAGCTCTAAAGCATCGTGAGCATTGGTCCAGACGTTTGGTTCGTCTTGTGCGAGTCTGGCATGCACATCCTTGCTGAGGGCACGCTGCCAATCAGATTCTTTGGCTTGATTTCCCATGCTCTCATCGGACTCAGTCAGATCTCGCCGCACATGATCCGCAGCCAATTCGCTGCCATTTATCAAGATCGCCCAGCGACGACATAGGTTCTCTAGCTCTCGAACATTGCCAGGCCAGTGATAGCTGCGCAAAAGAGCCATTGAGGAATCTCTGACCTCCAGCGGCTCGCGCCCTACTTCTATGGCGGCCTCGGCCAGGAATAACTTGACGAGCGCTGGTATGTCATCGGCTCGTTCGCGCAGCGGCGGGACACGTAAAGCAACAACGTTGAGCCGATGGTAAAGATCTTCGCGAAATCGATTTTCACTAATAAGCTCTGGCAGGTTTTGATGCGTCGCCGCAATCACGCGCACATCTGAGCGAATGAGCTCTCTACCACCAACTCGGTAAAACTCGTTCTCTGCCAGTACGCGCAGCAACCGTGTTTGCAGCGGTACCGGCATGTCACCAATCTCATCTAAGAAAAGCGTGCCGCCCACCGCTTGCTCGAAGCGGCCAATGTGCTGCTGGGCCGCTCCGGTAAATGCACCGCGCTCATGACCAAACAATTCTGACTCAAGCAACTCCGCTGGCATCGCTGCCGTATTGAGTGCTATGAATGCGCCGTCGCTGCGACGGCTGTGTTGGTGCAGGGTTCGCGCCACCAACTCCTTGCCTGTGCCTGTTTCGCCAGTTATCAAAACGCTGACATCTGCCTTTGCAACGCGACCAATCTGACGGAAGAGCTGCTGCATTGCCGCCGACTGGCCCACTATGGCGCTGTCGTTTCTCTTAACTTCATCTGGTTGCTGAGGTTGGGTAGCCTGCCCCTGTGGCGTAGACCGATTTGCCGCCAATGCTTCTTCGACCAGGCTTTCAAGCTCGTCAATATCAAATGGCTTGGCAAGATGCTCGAATGCGCCGCCAGAATACGACTTCATGGTCGTATCAAGGTCGCTAAAGGCGCTGATGACAATGGTGGTAATATCAAGCTGCGATAACGCCTCCAACAGCTCGTGTCCGCCAAGCCCCGGCATTCGAACGTCTGTGATAACCAGATCAGGTCGCGCTTCGTCCAGCGCCTGTCGCAGACTGGTCCCATCGGCAAACAATCGCACCTCTCTTCCAGCGTGAGTCAGGGTTTCTTGCAGCACCCAGCGTAGACCGTCATCGTCCTCGGCGATCCAGATTATTGGCTTTGCAATATTCGACATGAATCTATTATGCCTTGAATTGAGCGGCTGAATTAGGTCAGTGGCTGCAGCCAACGGAATATGGTCTTGCCTTCGTCTGAAGAGAAATCCAGATAGGCGCCATGTTCTCCAGCTATGGTTTGCGCAATACTCAAGCCCAGCCCCGAACCGTCCGGCTTACTGCTAACCAAGGGATGAAACAAAATCGCTCGCATCTCATCGCTCACACCGCAGCCGTTGTCTTCGATCTCTAGAACGATTACGCGCTTGGTGCGTTCACCTCGTACTAGAACGTCCCGGCGCAGTCTGCTTCTAAAAGTCAATGCCGTGGCACCTGCTTCAATGGCATTACGACCGACGTTCAGGAGCGCCTGAACAAGGCGGTCGCTATCCGCATGAATGTCCGGCAGGCTGGGGTCATAATCAAATTCCTGCGCAACGCTTGGTACTGCTGCTTTTAATAAAGCCGCGACATGATTGAATGGTTCGTGGACGCTGACTAGCTGTTTGTTAAGTTTATGCGCCGTGCCTTGTAATCGGTCTACCAAAGCACTCAAACGATCGATTTCGTCCAGCATAACGCTGAGGTAGCGCTCTGGATTTTGTTCTCCCTTAGCGCGTTGCATGAGCTGCACCGCACCCCGCAATCCGCCCAGGGGGTTGCGCAATTCGTGAGCCAATCCTCGCATAACCTGGCGTGCAGCTTGATCCTGATTGGAAGTTAATTCACCAGAAACCGATGCGGTGATGGTGAACTCAACAGCAACGGCAGAGCCGCTATCCGCCTTAGCTTTCTCTGGCGGATACTCCCACGGGCTAAGCGTTATGTGTGCTCTGCCAAGCTTGGGCAGATCCTCCTCGGCGATGCCGATTCCGTTGTCGGTGACCGTCAGCTCGATGTTGTCGGTATTAGCCCGCGCTGACAGGCGAACACATCCTCCGGGATCGGTAAACTTGATAGCATTCGACAGAACGTTCAGCAGCATCTGCTTGCAAGCGCGCTTGTCGGCGACAAGTTCAGGAATGTCAGCAGTGGTCTCAGTAATGAGCTCGATCTGTTTCTGCTCGGCGGCATGACGCATGATCTCGCTTGTGGACTCGATGAGCCAACGGACATCGAAGGGCTCTTTCACGATTTCGAACTTGCCCGCCTCGATCTTAGACATATCGAGAATATCATTCACCACGTTGAGCAGATGCTCTCCGCTTTCATGGATAAGGCGCGCGTAATCACGATAGCGCGCTTCACCCAATGAGCCGAACAGCTCTTGATTGATGATGTCCGAGAAGCCGATCACCGCGTTGAGCGGCGTTCTAAGCTCATGGCTCATATTGGCGAGGAACTGAGCCTTGGCGCGATTTGCGCCCTCAGCTTGGTCCCGAGCTTTGAGCAGCTCGGCCTCATGTGCCTTACGTTCGCAGATGTCCCTGGTGACGGCGACGAGACCCGAAGGGGCGTTGCCTTCGCTGCAATCTGGCCGCGACGGCCTGCAGTGCATCTCGACCCAGACATAGCGCCCCTCGCCCGTGCCCCGGCGCAACCGGAACTCGAC
>CAZVYE010000296.1:0-4023 GCA_964630895.1 uncultured Gammaproteobacteria bacterium
CCGCTGTAATTCCCGGTCCCATCGGAATGGTTACCATGGCTGCCGCGAAGGCACTGATCGAATTTGCATGGACCAGTATCTTTTTGGTGATCAAAGATCGGCGTAAACATTTCCCAGGCTTAACCTACCACCCAGAATTGCAGCAAGAGTGGCGCAATGCCCTGCAGGAGTTTAGTGAGCTAACAGCACAGAAGGAACAAGTTCTAGACGCGGGCACCTGGGAACGCCTCCAGCGAGAAGCAAACGGCGATTATTCCCATGTGCAGCCAAGAACAACCAGTCGCGGTGGCGTGCGGGCGACATTTGCATCCGATAGGGAAGAACCACGTCCGGACAAGAAAGCACGTCCAGAAACCGAAAAGCGCACTGAGACCCAAACCAATACGCGCAGCTTCCAGGCTAAATCGGAAAACATGCGTGTTGATCTCAAACTAAACGACTCACCAATAGGGTTTGCAGAAAAAACGACTTGGTCACCTGCGTACAAAGGGACTATTGAAGGAAAAGAATTCGCAGCCTCGCTGCCGGCGCCTTGGACGCTAATGCGTTGGCAGCTAAAACTGGGTGGGCAGGTTTTGCTCAAAGCACGACAGGACAAACTGTTGGGTGCGATTGGCACAGGTGCGTACCTGTTTACATTCGAAGGCGAACAGTACTATTGGGGGGCGGTAAAGGCCCGCAGTTCCGAGTGGCGACTTTGGCGCCTGCGGGACGAGTCAGTGCAAGGACGCCTGTCAATCGTTCCAGAAAATGAATATCGAGAAGAACTCAGCCTGCCCGAACAAATGCCTTCGCATTTGGCACTGTTTCTGCTGTGTATCCGCCAAGAACGCCGGTACTTGTCGCGCAGGAGTCGGAGGTAGGAGACGCTTTGTTTCTTGAGCACCATTAACTCGCTAGCGAGTAGAAAACCCGGATTAGCGACCCGCACTAGAACTCCAGATTTCTCCTGATAGTCTTTTCATGAAACCCTAATAGAAATCTATTGTCGTTTGTAACAAGATCAGGAACTACTTCGATCATGGGTTTGACGCAATCAACGCTAACTATGGATGGCCAAGTGAGTAAAAATCAGCTTCTTAGAGTATTAGCGCTGCTCCTTATACTAAGCATTCCATTTAGCGCAACGGCAACTGCCCAGAAGCCGGATCACCTGATCATTGGCGATCAAGAATATAGCTTGCATGTTAATCCGCTCGAGAAATTATTTAACGAGAATGAAGGCTTGCGGCCTGAGAGCCAGGTACTCTCTACAGCCAATTGGCGGGGTTACATTGCCACCTTCACCATTGAGAATAACAAGCTATATATTTCCGAACTCACCGTAAGTGTGCCAACTGAGGAAATCGAATTTGACCTCGTTCAAACGTCAGTTTTGGACACCGTGTTCCCAAACATTACCGAGCGATGGTTAGATTGGTATTCGGGGATATTGGTGATCCCACAAGGAAGGCGGGTAGGATACGTTCATCTCTCGTACGCCTCTGCATATGAGCAATACCTGCTCATCAGAATAAATGGAGGAATCGTCCAGGAGACGAAGCAAATGAATAACGAGGAATATCTCGCATACGAGACTTGTCAGTTTGAACGTTACAAAACTACTCCAGACTATTCGGAGAGATACCAATTGTTTCTTGAGGAAGTCGAAGACGCCAGCGAATCTGAGATCAACAGTTTCCTTTTTGACGTTGGTACGTTTACCGATATAACGGATGTGCCATTTGACGAATCGCTAGACAAGTAACTTGGTTCTCACCTGGAGACAATGCCGCGCACCGGACCATCCCCAATCTAGAGAGCCAAAATGAATAAGGGACCAAAAGAGCGAGTCTTCAAAGACCAATGGAAGACCATAGATAAACCAGATCGATTTGTTCCGTTAGAACTAGAGCTTTTTGTTACTGACTCAGACGCGGAGCGACTTCAAGCCGGGCTCCTTCCCAAAGCCATGGAGGATAAATGGTTTGTCTATTTCCAGGATGGATGGTTATATTTTCATAGGAGCTGGACTGGGGCGCTGATCTATTGGCTTAAGTTTGACGGTTCGCCAGGAGGCGTGCGTGTAACGGAATCTTACGTTAGTCGCCAGGAAGGCCAATACAAAGGTTCCGACGCCGACTATGATCGAAAACTATGTACTTTTTTGATTGAAAACTTGCTACTCAACAAGAATGTCCCATTCCCTATCCCAGAATCTACTGCGAACAACAACCCACCGGGAGTATTTCAGCATCACCTGACTGGAACTGGCTTTCCTGAGGTGCACGTCAAAAAAAAGGAATAGAGCCCAACTCTGGATTGCGGCCTTAGCCACAATGACATTCATGAGGCACGATTGACCGTTACCCACCATATCTTCAGCTACAGAGCACTCAGCGTGCCGCCTCGCCCAGCCTAACCCCCTACTCCCCCAACCGCTTCTCCAACCAATCAAACATCAACTGCACACCCAGTGCCAGCAGGGCGGCTGGAATTGCGCCTTCTAGAATTAGCGCCGTGTCATCTAAGCGGATGCCCGTCAGGATGGGTTGGCCGTAGCCGCCTGCACCGATAAGTGCGCCCAGCGTCGCCGTGCCGACATTAATGACCGCGGCTGTTTTGATCCCGGCAAGAATCATTGGGGCTGCCAAAGGCAGTTGGATTCGTCGCAGAATCAGTCCTTTTGGCAGGCCCATCACTTGGGCGGATTCGACGATGCCTTTGTCAATTTCTACCAGTCCGGCATGCGTATTGCGCACGATGGGAAGCAGGCTATATAGGAACAATGCGGCGATAGCTGGCCAGGTTCCGATACCCAGCAGCGGAATCATAAACACGAACATGGCCAGCGATGGAACCGTCTGCAACAAGCCAGTTGCACTGAGAATCCATTGACCCAAATGACGGCGCCGGGCCGCGACAACGCCCAGGGGAATAGCCAGGATTACGGCTGCCCCCAGCGAAATTGCCGTGAGCAATAAGTGCTCCCCAGTACGATTGGCAATTCGGCTCGCCATACCAGCTTCAGCCAATGCTTCAACGCCCAGGAACTCTGCGGCGACTGCAGATTCGGTTTGACCATCGATCTTCACCGCAGCGTTAAGGCGAGTCATCGTTTCTGCCGTAATCGCGCCGGTGAATTCGCGCAGAGAGTCAACCACCTCAGGATGCGTCTGCTCAAGCTCCAGGCGATATAGAATCACCGCTTCGTAGGCAGGAAAGAACTTGCGGTCGTCTGCAAGCGCCGCCAGGTCGTAGTAGGCAATTTCGGCATCCGTGGAGTACAGATCAATTACATCAATGCCGCCTGACTCCAGGGCTCGATAGGCCAGGTCGTGATCAAGCCCAGTGGCATCCACATTGTCCAACCCATAGGCGGCAGACAGAGCTGGCCAACCATCTGCGCGCTGCATAAACTCGTTGGAAAAACCCGCCTCTAACCCGCCAGTTTTTGCCAAATCGGAGATTGTCGAAAGGCCAAGCGAATCAGCCTTTGCCTTCTGCATACCCAACGCATAGGTATTGTTGAAACCCAAAGGACCGATCAGGCCCAACCCTCGCTGTGCCAGTAAGGACTTTAGTTCACGTATGTCACTTTGCTGCCCCCCGGTGTCCTCCGCCAGAAGTTCCAGGGCCAGCGTTCCGGTGTACTCGGGATAGGCGTGGATTCGACCATCGCTCAGTGCGTTGAACAATATGCGACTGCCGCCTAGCTGATCCTTGTGTTCAACGGTCACGCCAAGACTGGCAATCTGCAGTCGCATCACCTCGCCAAGCACTACCGACTCGGTAAACTTCTTCGAACCCACAGTAATTTCGGCTGCGCCAAGCCCTGCGCACCATAACGCCAGAATGATCGC
Organism: uncultured Gammaproteobacteria bacterium; assembly: GCA_964630895.1. Taxonomy (GTDB): domain Bacteria; phylum Pseudomonadota; class Gammaproteobacteria; order Xanthomonadales; family SZUA-38; genus CAZVYE01. The sequence goes on from CAZVYE010000296.1 coordinate 3,843, forward strand.
GGCAAACCTCATGCTGGGAGTTTCCTTTGCGCTTGTAAGAGCGCCTGGACCTGATCTGAGGCGGGGTTCTCTCGAATCTCCTGAAACGATCCCACTTGCACCAATTGGCCCTGGTCCATGATCGCGAGTTGATCGCAAAGATGTACAGCTTCGGCGACATCGTGGGTCACCAGCACCACGG
>CAZVYE010000297.1:0-1802 GCA_964630895.1 uncultured Gammaproteobacteria bacterium
AATCGGCACCAACTCCTTCTTGTAATCGCCGCCCTTTGAGGTGATGACAACCGCGTCAATCTCGCGCTCTCGGCCAATCACGTTAAAGGTGTCGCCAGGACTGACATTTTTTCCACTGTCTATGTAGTGGACAACCCAGGTCTGTTGCTTCACTTCAGCCAGGTACGCTGCTGCAATGGTCATGTTGTTTTCCTCTCTTATTCGAGTTAAAGGTTAAGGTCGCCTTGAGTTACAAACAGGCTTCAGTGTAACCGCAAAAGTCGACCGCCACTTCGTTGCCTTCCGGCGTGATTCCAAAGAGCTGCACGTCGACACGTGCTTTCGCTGCTTGCGGTGGTACCAGCACAAGGTGGTCACGAGAGCCACTTTTGAATACAAAATCCTCGCTCTGCCACAGTGCCGTTTGATTATCGACGTCAGCGACACGCACCCGATACGCAGGAAATGCGACTTCAGGCACACGCAACATGAGTGCCGCATAGTCTCCTTCTGTACTGAGATCAATACCATCTGCACCGACCGCGCTGCGCACCGTACTGGCTTCGAAGCGCACCAGTTCGACATTAACGTCCTCACTAGACACCAGCGCGGATTGCATCGCAAACGGCACCATCAACACCAACAATGCGGCCATCGCCAATGAAGGCACTGGCCCCACGAAGACACGTTGTAACTGCTGCCACACAGTGTGACCAGTCTCGCCCGAGACGCCAGTTTGATCGTCGGTCAAACTATCCAGCGTTATTGACGATTGCACGTCGAGCTGCCGCAAACCGAGATGTAATGATTGAGCAAGTTCAATACGTTCAGCGATGTCCGGATTCGACAGGAAATACACTTCGAACGCTTCAGCGTCGGATTCCTGCAGCTGGCCCAGCACGTACTGCTGTATCAGTTGCTCCAAGTTTTGTTCTGTAATTTTCATGAGTCACCACCTTTGTAACAATGGTGCAGGTGCGCGACGGGTTCTCTCACCGTTAGATCACATTTTTGCATTATTTTCTTGCCACAAAGTCTTAAATCGCTCGCGCGCGCGGTACAAAACCCGATCAAAGTGCGCAGAACTTAAGCCAAGCTCGGCACATAACTCGTCTTTGTCCTCGCCTACCAGATAAAAACGGCGTAATAATTGTCGGTCCCGATCGACCGTCATGTCCGCCATCACATCAGCGACGCACTCGCCAAGTTGCACATTGGCCATGGCCTTATCCGGACTCAAACCAGGGTCACGGAGTTCGCCGGCTTCGTCCTCACTCACGTGCTGATATCGCGTCTGCCCACGCTGCCGCATGATCAATTGGTTCTTAGCAATCTGGATAATGAAAGCGGCAAGTTTGGTTTTGTCACGTAACTCGTTATTGCGAATTTTCTGCAGTACCAGAACCCAGGTATCCTGAGCGATATCGTTCGCTAAATCCCGGTCGTGCGAACGATTAAACAGCATGACCGCCAGCCCTCGCTGATAGCGCTCCACCATTGCGTGTTCGGCTTGTGAATCGCCATTCAATATACGTTCTACCAGCGCTTGTGCGACCGAAGCCTCACTGGGTGCTTTATTAACGTCCATACGCTACAGTTTGCCAACCACCTTGAAGTTGAAAGCCAGCCCAGAAATAGGGATCTCGCCAATCGTTATTTGTATCTGAATACACCGCCAATTGCGCTTGTTGAAGCGCAATCGAAACGGCAAGCCTATCATCTAACAGGTAAGAATAAAAACGACTTGTTAACTGGGCGGTAGCGGCATCCTGAACCTTCCACAACGTACCAACCACGTTGTTGGCACCAGCTTCAATAAACGC
>CAZVYE010000297.1:1812-3983 GCA_964630895.1 uncultured Gammaproteobacteria bacterium
TCGCGCCCAATCCAGCTCTCACACGCGCTTAGTACCACCAGCCCGGCATGAATCTGACTACTGCTGATTTCCGGTGACAACCAGTAATTCGGTTCGTCGGATGCGCGCGAGAACACAAGACCAGAGAGCGCCGGAGAACGATTATTCAACAAACCGTGTGTCGCGAAATGCAAAATTCCATAATTATTCGACAAAGATTTTAACAACGCTTGTTTAGTCGCAGAGGGCCCCATCAACAACTCAACCTTGTCCCGCATTAAACCTTGGATTTGCTGCGCCTCCATCAAGGACTGAGGTAACCTTTCAATCTGCGCCGCTGACGTCAGGTCCACCGGGTCAGCGACCACGAGGACAGAGACAACTGAGTCTTTTTACCGCTTAGCTGCTCTCGCTTCCAGCGCTCTTAGCGCCTGGAAAGACGGTGCATAGGACAACGCCGTGCGCGCAAGAAGTGGGCTTTCCATATCGGCAGTTCGAAGTGGCCCAAACGCAAGGCCGTGCAACGCCCCATCTGGCACAATGATCAGGTTCTTTGGTGGCCCATAAAGCAACCGTTTCTCCAAAGGCCCGAGCAATAACTGCCCTAACTGACTTATGATTTGTCGCTGTTGATAGGCACTTAAATGTTGGCGTGCACTCGGGTGGACGGACACCTGGCGTTTGACGGCATCGACTGCGGTAGTCAAAGCGGCCTCCGATGGCAATTCGATCAACTCAATACCGCTCTCATCGATCGCCCACAACCAACTCTTTCGTTCGCCAAGAAAATAGTAGGCAATCATCTCACTCGGACCACGAACCGATGGCACGGCAAGCGTGCCTGATTCAATATTCATTTCTCTGCGGTCATCCACGAGCGCTTGCATTTCCGTTTCAATCTTCTCCAGCTCGGCACTGAGCCGCCGGGTATTCGAAAGCAGACTTAGCTGGTGCTTAGACGTATCGCCATACCAGGTTGTCGCGCTCTGTAGAATCTTGTCATGCAGAATCCGTCGTGCGGCCTTGAGTTCCTCCGGCACGCCCTGATCGTCACGAACCTGCGCAATCGTCTCTCTCAAGGTACGCGCCTTGAACGATTCCACCAGCATGAGTGCGTCAATGGGTCGCTTTGCACTAACCAAAATTTCAACACTGAGTTCAAACAGTGACTTCTGTAATGCCAGATAGCTTTGTCGCAAATCCTTGCGACGCACCTTGGGCAGCGTGTGTTCGACAATCTCGCGAGCTTCTGCCAAAAAGCCCAACGCAAGCTGATGGTCGTCCGCCTGGAAGGCGGTTAGCGCACGACGGTAAGCAAACTGTGCGTAAACATCATCTCGGCCATGCTGCTTGATAAATCCAGCTGTTTTCTCTGCTAGCACCGATGCCTCTTCCGGCGAACCCAGCTTAAGCAAAACAAGTACCGCCTGACTATAGGCTTTCGACAAAGACAAGTAGTCCTCGGTCTTGGCCAGACCTCTGAGCGCCACGACGGCATGCGATGATGCCGCGATCACGTTGTTTTGCGTGAGATCCAAATCCGCCAAACGCAAACGAGTTAAACACTCGGAGCGTACATCACCACTCTCACGATAATACGTCAGCGCGCCCTGTAACAACGTGCGCGCCTGATCGTAACGATGCTCGGCAATGTCTATTTGTCCCTCAAGCAGATCAAGACTAGCGAGCAAGCGTTTACCCCCCATCGTCGTGTAATGCGAACGCGTTCGCGCAGCAAAGTCACGTGCCGCTGCAAAGTCACCAACGTGTAGACGACTCTGGGCACGCTCCTGCAATAAGTACCCATAAATTGCGTCGTTATGACGTTTTTCGTTGTCCGGTAAGGCATGATACTTGTCCATGGCATCGTCCAGAAACTGATCAGCCACATACCGATCTCCTTGCTCACCATACGCGATGGCCATGTTATAAAGCGCCCATATAATGCTGTCGTTAGCTTCGTACTCTTCAGCCAGGAGTTTTTGTTGTGCAGCGTAAGATATAGCTTGAGGAAGTCGACCCGCCCGCTGACTTGCCCAACTGAGATTATGCAAGGGGAACATCAGCGCCCCCAAATTCTGGTGCTCAGAATAGATATCGTACACCTGTTCAAACAGCTCAAGAGACGCGTCGAAGCGCGCTTCGCGCGTCATGCTGATGGCGAGATAGTTCGCCCCTTTGGCATACAGAAT
>CAZVYE010000298.1:0-3962 GCA_964630895.1 uncultured Gammaproteobacteria bacterium
CGCCGTCTTCTCGGCCATCTACCCCGGCACGGACTTCAGTGCCCTGGCCAAGCTCCCAGCGTTGCGCCATGCGTCGCAGCGCTTTGATGTATTGCATTAATAGTGAATGGGTTTCTGCTACAAGCCCTTGGGCGTCGCGCTGGACCTGTAAAGCAATTGCCTGTGACTCATTGCGCCAAAGAACATGGGAAAGGAGCAGGAAAAAAGCGAATACCAGTGGCGGAACGGTGTGCATCACGATGCGGCCACGCCATGCATGAGGCTGTATATTGCTCCAAACAATGATGCTGCCCAGAGCGACAAAGCCGATCGCAGTATGAATGGCCATCCGGGTGTACCAGCCCCACCCGTAAGCATTACTTGCCGGAAGTATGTGACCCAGCAGGGCCACTACCGCGATAATGATAACCGAGCTTGCGAGCGCCCTAACTGTCGCAGGACCTAGACTCTCGTGGGTCGTGGGAAGTAGCGCAATGGCAAGAGATAGGCTGACAAAACTAAGGGCCGTACTTGGTGCCATTCGGCCCGGGTGCGACGTTTGATCGTTGACATGCGCAGCGACAAATAGCTCGTCAATACCAAATGAAATTGCCAGGAAATACTGGGCCAATGTCATGGCGCAGAATGTGCCTACGAATACCGTGACGGCAACCTTCAAATGATGATTAGAAAACAGCAAAGCGAATGCGGTGAGCGTAAAGCAGAGCGCCGTATTAAACTGCATCGGCGCGCGCCCGGGAATAATCTGTAATAGCGGGTCTAGTTGGAATATCCAGCCAAGCATTACCGACAAGCCAACCAGAAACACCGCGCCTGCCAGCGTCCTCTTAACGATTAGTCGCTTTGAATCGCGCATCACATCCTCCCACAGGATTCTATGATGCTAACAAGTTTATGCTGCCAAATGGTAGGGTTCTTTGAATCTTCTTAACTGGTTACCAGCCACCGCCGCCGCCACCACCACCGCCGCCACCGGAAAATCCTCCGCCGCCGGAACCGGAACTAGACCCAGGAGGCGATGATGAAGACGAAATAGAGCTAGAAAGGTTGGAAGAAATTGCGTTGACGCTATTGGTAATGGAATCAGCGGTAAAACCACTGCCATCTATCATCCATCCACGGCGGCCCATTTCGCCGCTTGCCTGCATGGATTTCAATACGGAGTCAAACTTATCTACCCAGGTATTCGCACAGTTCAATGCTACTGCGTAAGGCAACAGTTTCTCAAATTCTTCGAAAGTCTTTGGTGGTTCTTGCTGACGCTCTAAGTCTTGTTTTTCTGCTACGCCCAAATAGAGTCGTAATCCTTCAATGTGGTCCATCACCTTGCGGCCGTGCATGGTTGGTGCCTTCATCCATGCTGAAAAAAGCACAAACATTAAAAACAAAACGGCGATGATCCCCAAACCAATCGGAGTTTTCAGCGCGCCAAGCAAAAGCATGGCAACGCCGGTCACAATGGATAGCACCATGCCGATGATCATAGTGTTTCCATTGAGAACAAAATATTTCCCCAAGAAATCTCTGCGCATGGCGCGCTTGTGGCCGTCCAGTGCACCTTTTATGCGACTATGGTTTGATTTTTTAAACTCGAGTTCTTGCTTGCCTGTAAGCAGTTTGGAGTACACGGTGTGCTCTCCCGGCGCTAACGCAGACTTGGTCGGCTTGTCCGTTTTGCGAACTATAAATTTCTTACTAAACAGCCAGCCTTCTTTACGCAACTCAACCACTTCTTTGACCGCAAGGTTGACCAGTGCCGCCGCCAAGCAGGTACTGTCGTATTTCATACGCCAGATGTATCGCAATGATGCCGGAGAATATCCTTCTGGTGGCTCGTAGCGCGGAATAACGACTCCTGCTGTTGGGTCCTTGCCGGCCTTCTGCCAGGACTTAATATAGAACACTAGGATGCCCGCTGTGCCAAGGAGGCCGATCAATATGCCCAGGTTATCCAGCAAGAATCGCTGAATCTTTGCAGCCCCGCTGGGTTCGTTGACAATGCCTTTGGGGAATCCCACTGCTATGGTCATTCCTTCATTCGGGCGCAACGGCTTAACGGTCTCAAATCGCACTTTCTCCGCTGCTGTGACCTCCCAGGTAACTTGCGTGGCGGTGCTGCCGTATTGGCCTGAGTACGCCGCAATCCGCCAATCACCGGCACCGACTGGCCCGGGGAGTTGTACCGTGGCAGAAGCTTTACGGATTGGAAAGTTCCAGTCTTGACCAACGGCGTTCCAATATATTTCGTCAAACGTATCGAAGTAGCCGAGTTGAAAATTGGTTCGGTAGGTTAACGTATAGGTGTAACGCTGATTAGTAGGTAGAAAATAATCTGCGCGCCCCAGATACACACGCACGCCGTTCATATGTTTTTCGGAACGCCAATTCTCGGGCTGACCATCACGGGTGGCGCTCAGCATATCGAATTCAACATTGACGTTATTGTTGTGTTTGTCCTTGTACTGCGTTGGAAAAGTTCTATAAATACCGCGTCTTATATTATTGCCCTCAGCGGTCACAGTGATTGTTTCGGTCACCACCATGGAGCCGTCCTTGTTAATCACAATGTCCGAGTCGTAGTTGTGAATAACCTCTGCAGCATGGGCTGTTAGCCCACCTGCGATCAGGCAGGCAGTCAGCAAGAAATGCACAAGGCGCTGTTTCATACGTCCACCTTCACGCTGCGTCGCGCGGGGTCTTCTGCCTGAAAAAATTTAGCAGATTCAAATTTAAACGCGCTAGCCAACATATGGTCGGGGAACTGCTCCACTTTATTGTTGTAGTCGCGCACCGCGCCGTTGTAAAAACGCCGTGCGTACTGGAGCTTATTCTCCACATCCACCAAATCCTCTTGGAGCTGTAAGAAATTTTCCCCGGCTTTGAGTTCAGGATATGCTTCTGCCAGAACGATTAGACGGTTGATGCTGGAATCCAATTCTGTTTCGGCATCAGACCGCGCGGCTATATCGTCGGCCTGGATTGCCTGATCCCGTTGCGCTACGACGGCCTCAAGCGTGTCCTTTTCATGACTGGCGTATGCCTGCACGATTTTTACTAGTCTGGGCACCAAATCATGGCGGCGCTGCAGCTGAACATCAATATCTGCCCAGGCTGCCTCCACCAGATTGCGGCCGCGTATCAGCCGATTGAACAAATAGACCGCAAACCCCAGGGCGAGCAGCAGCAACACGAAAAAGATCAGGCTAGAATCCATAATTATTAGACCTTATCTTGGCCGAGTGGCGGGTTCGGAAAGCCTGACGATGATTTCGTTGCGTTGCCAGGTTCCGGCATACGCGTCAGGAAACTCCAGATTGGTTATCCAGCGTAGGCCATCGCGAGAAATCTTCATGTCGCCAACCTCAAAAATTTGTGCAGGGGCGCTGCCGGTGCATCCGGGACAGCGGGTGGGATCACTAAGCATAATCATGTCCAGCTTGAAATTGGCACCGCCAACAAAGTAGCTATTGCTGATGGTCCAGCGCGGTTGCCCTTGCGCATCGTAAAGATATGCCACGATAGCGCCCTGATCGCCCTGTGTGGTCCAGGAAAGTCCATACCCTGGTCCGTCCTCGCGGGACCACAGCCCCGTCTGGTCTGGCGTGGTAACGTCGTTAGAAATCTCCAGCCAGGACAGCGGTTCTGTACCAGATAGTTCTCCCAGCAGCCAGCTCATGGTCGCCCCTCGCTCATCATCAAACTCAAGGGTCATCGAGCCAACTTCTGTTGACGAGGCAACGCCGTCGTCCAGCGTAAATCGAAGTACAGGCGCTTGATAGGTAAAGCCGTCCAATTTGCCAGCCGTGAAGTACCAAATCGGTTTTCCGTCTTGCTCATAGCTGTACCAGACAACGCTGAGCTGATCCCCAAAAGATTGTATATCCAGGCCCCAGCCGGGACGATTGGGATCAAACCATAAACCATTGTTGGGTTTGATCACTCGGGTAGCATCTGCCGGGAAT
>CAZVYE010000299.1:0-3930 GCA_964630895.1 uncultured Gammaproteobacteria bacterium
GCAAAAACATCAGTAGTACCCACCACAGCTGTGGTCTCCGGATCGTGTCGGTAGCCAATCATGTCCATGTTGAGCATGCTTTTGACAGTGCCAATCTCGCCTGCATCTTGCAACATGGCAACATGCGCCGCGCTACCCAACAAACCTAACTCCTCACCGCCATAGCACATAAATAGCACGGTAGAATCGAGCGTGACATCTTGCAGTACCCGCGCCACCTCTAAGACACCTGCGCAGCCAGATGCATTATCTTCTGCGCCAGGAGAAGGCAGGTCTGGATTAAAGCTAGCGTTGCGGGAGTCCAAGTGGGCACCGATGATGTACACATCATCTTCGTTGGTTACACCTGCTTTGCGCGCGATCACGTTAAATCTTTCACCGTCGTTAAACGTTATGACCTGAGGCGACAGACCCAGACCGGACATCTCATCCTGCCAGAACTGCGCTGCGTTGCTGAAACCAGGCTCGTTCTGGCGATCGTAGCTTGCCAGCGTTGTGACGGTATCGAGCCAACGGGCATCATCCACTTGGTCAACCAGCGACTGTACTTGCGGATCTCCGGCTCGCTTGGCCGCGACCAGCTCCTTCTTGTACACAAGCGGCCGATTTCTAACCAACGCCTGCAGATCGAAAAAAGGTTTGGTCCACACAATGGGCTGATCAGTGTACACCAAGCTAATTCCAGCAAGACTAACCAGCGGCTCCCAGGAAACTCCGATAAGCGTGCTATCGTGCCGACAATGGACTTCCGGGTGTACCGCCAACCGAGCATACTCAATGTTTGAGAATACTTGATCAGGGCTTTGGGGCCATTCGAGTGATTCGTTGCTGTCCTTAGCAACCACCAGGTTATCTCCCAGCTGCGTCCACCACTGGACATGGATGTCTTGTTTCAACTGAGCTTGTTCCAGGCTGGTATAGTTGGTCACGTCAAATACCAACAAATCTCCCACACCCCTATGCAAAGATTCATTGGCTGCCAGCGCCGTCCCGCTCAATAAGAGCAATATTGCACAAATCAATTTCATCTAGTTCTCCCGAGCGTTTATGATGGTCCTGCTGTTTCAGAGACCATTGGGAACTACGAATGGTTTCATATGTTGTACTAAAATTGAAATTTTGCATTTCACTTTTAGCAAGGCCCAACCAACTGAGGGGATATGTTCGTTATGGAAAATATCGAAATGGCATCGGCCTCCGAGATGGTGGAGATCGATTTCACGCTGACCCGTGAAGATATTAAAAAAGTGAATGCAGCCCGGAGAAAACGAGCCAACGCAGCAGCAGGGGTGGCAAAAGCCCGAGCTATCATTTGGGGAATCACCGGGGCTCTGATGGTTGCGGCGCTGATAATTTTCTATTTACAGATTCCAAATTTTGCGACGTCTGTCGCCATATTGCTGCTCTTGGCCGCAACCACACTATTGGTACTTGGCACGCTGTGGCTAGAAAGAGCAAGTCGCAAAGCACTAGCGGGGCTGTTTCCTGGCCCGTTCGTAAAGCAGGCCTTCAAGCTGTCGCCCAGCGCCATGCACTGGCGTATCACGAAAACCTGGTGGCAGATACCGTTTGATGATGTTCGCTACATAAGGCGCGCGGCCCACTGCCTGGTTATCGGGCTGGACGACTATTTGCAAATACTGATACCGGACCGGGCATTTTTATCCCCGAGCCAATCAAAGCGCTTTGTACAAATTTTGCGTAAAGCAACCCAGTTAGCAACTGGACAACATAGGGCAGTAGAATGAAAGCATTATGGAACGGCCAAGTTTTGGCGGAAAGCGACGAGACGGTTGTAGTGGACGGAAATCATTATTTCCCACCGAATAGCATTGACCAGGCATATTTCCAGTCTAGTGACCACCAAACGGTATGCGGCTGGAAGGGTACCGCCAGCTACTACGATGTCGTCGTAGACGGCCAGACTAACGCCAACGCAGCCTGGTATTACCCCGCCGCAAAAGATGCAGCTAAAAACATCGAAGGCTATGTGGCTTTTTGGAAAGGAGTTCAAGTGCAATAGCAGCGTGGAAACCTCCTAGTACATTCGCTACCATGCGCCGCAGTTCGGCCACCAATAAACCAGAATGCTCAGTAAATTTGACGATCAACAATTGCAGCAGCTACGCGAGACGTTTGCCCACGCCAAGCCTTTTCGTCACGTAGTTATAGACGATTTTTTTCAAGGGGAATCAGCGCAGCTACTGCTGGACAATTTCCCGGCGTTTGAGGATCGGCATGCGTTAAATGAATTTGGTCTGGTTGGCGGGAAAGCGGTTCGTACTGATGTTCGCGAATTGGGCCCCACCTACGCGGAGTTGGATACAACGATCCAATCACAAGAGTTCCTGGACCTGATTGGTGAAATTAGCGGTATACCAAATCTCAAATACGACCCCTATTACATTGGCGGTGGCACCCACGAAAACCGATCTGGACAGGGCCTCGACCCGCATATCGACTTTAACTATCACCCCATCACCAAGCAGCATCGTAGGCTCAACCTGATCGTCTATTTGAATCCAGACTGGCAGACCGAATGGGGCGGTTCGATCGAACTCCATTCAGACCCTTGGGTGCCTGCAACCAATCAGAAGAAACAAGTCCTGCCGTGCATGAATCGCGCGGTGCTGTTTGAGACCAATGAGCACTCCTGGCACGGCTTTGAGCCGGTCAATCACCCTGAGGGGCAACAACTATCGCGAAAATCCTTCGCGATCTACCTCTACACCGATGAGAGACCCGCTGAAGAAATAGCACCTGATCACGCTACAGTCTATGTGCCCATCACCATGCCCGATAGTATTCAACCGGGTAAAGTGGTGGATCAGAATACTTACGACAAGTTGCGGGATATGGTGCAGAACGGCTTGGGTCAGCTGAAATTCCTGTATGAACGTGAAAAAACGTTTGCACAACACATCGCAGCTTTGGAACATCAATTGGCGGAACACCAGGCGCACCTGCGATTGCCTATCCATGGCCCGGCGATTGCAAGCGGAGAAACTAAAGGGCTCTGGCCCGATGGGTGGTGCGCGCAACAATTTTCGGCGCAAATTACCGCAACCCAGTCTGTTCGATCCTGCGAAATTGCCGTGCGGACTCCCAAGGGACTGGCCGAACCAGCAACCCTTAACTGGCGTATCGGCGACGAAACTGGCAGTACGAACGCAAAGCCCGGCAAGGCCACAACAATGCAGTCCCGGCAGAAGATTGGCAAAGGCCAGGCGGTAACTATAGAAATCCAGTCCAACCAGCACTGGCAGCCTTCGGAAGCGGGTCAGGGCGACGAGCGCAAACTCGCCTTCTTGCTCACTGACATCGAAGTGAAGTAGCCCTTCAGAGGCATCAGTTTGATTAGCACGCAGAGAGCAAGTCTTCAGGACTTTGGATTGGTGCGGAGCAAGCAAAGCCCTCACAAACATAGGCGGTAAAGTCACCAACCATCTTATGAGGCAACAAGTTGCTGCCTGCTGGAACAACATAAACGCTGTCCATGGGTGAAATTGCGTCCATTACAGGTTCAGGCAGATCCGTATCACTGCGAACTATGATGGTCTTGCCTGCGCCGTGCTCAAGCATTGCGGCAATCAATACAGAAGCGTACGCGTGAGGTGAATCGCCCGCCTGAGCTAGCGCCAAATCGACCGAGCGTCGCAAGAATTCCTGGTCAACTGCGCTGACATCCAAATGCGCCAGTCTAATCAAAGCTTCCAATGCGACTCCATTCCCGGCAGGCGTTGCGTCATCTTGAAACGGCTTTGACCGCACCAACACTTCCTCATGCGCGGCCGACGTAAAGTAAAACCCGCCCTCCTTTGTATCCGCAAACTTCTCTACAAGCACCCGAGACACCTCAATCCCAAACCTCAGCCATCCATCGTCCCAGCGCGCCTCAAGCACAGTCAGAATGGCGAGCAGGAGATTGGC
>CAZVYE010000300.1:0-3843 GCA_964630895.1 uncultured Gammaproteobacteria bacterium
GCATCCTGAGCGAGAAGAAGCTTCTGATAGTGTGGCAAAAACGGATCAGGATGTTCGCCCGAAAAAGTAATCGGTATGCTTTTCAGGAGCTCTGGGTGGTCCTGCGCGATGAAATCCACAGCACTACTCCCCCGATTGATCATTCCTACCTGAAACCTTCCACCGTTTCTGGTTAAGAATTGTAGATCGCCAACATAGTTTACCGCCCCTGGTTCGATCTCGAACGAAAAGTCTTCCTCACCCAACTCCACTTCATAGCGAGAATAGTAACCAGAAAACACCAGCATCTTGCCAAAGTGGTAGTTTCCAGCTTTGAGCTTTATCAATTGATACGAGCCGTCAGCGGGAAGGTTCTCAAGACGCTCGCGACCTAAAAACCTGCCCGTCTCTTTCAATTCCAAATACTCGAAAGTGAAGTTCGCGCTCACGGAAAAAAGTAAATAGCCCTGATCTTCGGCCAGTTGCTCATCCGCTAGCACAGACAAACTCATGAAGAGTGTGGCAATCCCAATCGGAAATAATACTAAACGCATTGCAGTCTCTTAATTGATTAAACTATTCCGGCTTTAGTGGCAGCGGAACCTGCGCCGGCTCCAGATCAGAATCGTTATTGAAAATGCGTTTGAACTCAGAGCGGCTGACTGAAACGTAACGTTCGTTGCCGCCTATTTCCACCTGATTCCCCTGGGTAAGCGCTCGACCGTTTTCGTCCACACGCACAACCATGGTTGCCTTCTTACCTGTGTGGCAGATGGTCTTTAACTCACGCAGCTCGTCCGCCCAAGCCAGAAGGTATTGGCTACCTTCGAACAGCTCACCGCGGAAGTCGGTACGCAGACCATACGCCAGCACCGGCACATTCAGCTTATCTACAATGTCTGATAGCTGATGCACCTGCTGTTTGGACAGAAACTGTGCTTCGTCCACTAGCACGCAGGCTAACTCACGCTGCTCATGATCTGCTTTTGCCAGTCGATACAGGTCATCAGTGGGATCGAATACCGTTGCATCTGCTTGTAATCCAATACGTGAGGCGACCGTGCCAATGCCATCACGATGATCCAGCCTTGGCGTGAAGATCAGCGTCTCCATGCCACGTTCCCGGTAGTTATAGCTTGACTGGAGCAAGTGTGTAGACTTGCCCGCATTCATTGCCGAGTAATAAAAATATAGCTTGGCCATGCGCCTTGGCGGATTGTTCAGGGCCGAGCATCATATCAAACAAATGGGTCTGATTAGCGAACGCTGTAAATGCGTCTTGGCTTTAGTTCGAGTTGCGCTGAGCCGCGTTCGCCTGGGCTAACGCGCTGACCAACATGGCCCCGGCTGATTCGCAGGTTGGGCCGAACGCCACCACGCCGTCCTCGTGACCGGCCATGACAAACAAACCAAGATCTTTCCAGGACTGTTCTCGGTACATTTGGGCGACAGCTTCTGCCATTTGCGGTGTGCCGTAGGGTACATTTGCCGCCGTTGCAGGAATGGCAAGCCTGCCATCCATTGCGGCAGACCAAATATCAGGTGCATGGGCGTGAAATACAGCACCGATATTTTCGCACAATGCATAGACTGCCCCGTGGGTCAGTGATTCAGAAGACGGCTTGACTGCGCCTTGTGCAGTGACCGCATTCGCTGAAATTTCAACTTGGGTCACCAGGCTATAACCATCGGCTCCTAGTATTCTCGGCTTGCCGGTTTGCGTGCCGCTAATCGCAAAACCGGTACCCTGTCGAGCACTTACATTGCCAAAGCCGTAGCCGTCGTAGCGATTTGCGGTCTGCCCCACCAGCGCCAAATCGTGCAGAACAGTACGCCAGGCGTCCAGAAGCGCAATACTTTGTTGGGAGGGAGCAGGGCCCGTTTGGAAATCCAGCGCATATTTAATGACACCTTCGGTATCTGCGTTCAAGCGCGGCTCCGCTGCTGATACAGTGCGCTCATGGCATCGGCAACCGTTGCATCAGGGCCACGATCTCGTTCTGCGGCCACCATGCCCAGATAGACTGATAGCTGCATGCCTTGCATGGATTTAAGCGCGTTTTCAACTCGCTGTACCGCTATCCCGGCCTCGTCCGGAGTGACCCCCCAAAGGCCGAGGATAAACTCGTGAGAGCCTAATTGCGCCACCCAGTCAGATCCACGCAACTGTTGCGATATGGTCTGTGCGGACTCGCGCACCAAAGCGTCGACACGTTCACTGCCAAACTGGCTCGACAGCTCGGTCAGGTCGGCAAGTTCCAGTGCAACTACGGTCATGGGCTGTTCGTCTCTTTGCGACCGCAATAAATCCGCAGAAAGTCGGCGCAGTGCGGCGCGCCTGTTGAGCAAGCCGGTAATGGGATCTTTGGCAGTATCCGCTGCGTGTTGTTTGCGCGCATCGTCCAACATCACACTAGCCCGGTTAACCTGTGCTGCTAGTCTGGACGGAAGGCTGCTTCCATTGGTATTAAGATTGGCTACCTGACGATTGGAAACCGCGGACTCCAAGGCCTGCGCAGCTGCCTCAACTTGCGACAACTGTTCGGTAAGCCACCAGTAACCCCCGACTAATAATGCAGCCCCAGTAAACCAGGCAAAAAATATGGTCACAAGATTGGGTAGCATGAACGAGAGGGCGATCAAAAAGATCACCATCCCCGCCGTCAGCGGCAAATAGATTCGAATCTCCGTTCTTTCCCAAATTTTCGCCATCGCCCCGCTAGCCCCACGCGAAAATTGCTCTGTCATTGTTGCCCACATCTAACCATGCCTGTGTCGATTGTAGGCGACTTATCTGATTGGTGCACCTTGACAGATCTCGGCTTGACTCGGATTTCATCTGTTATTCCTTACCGTTGTTGGATATCAAAAGAAAAAACCTGATGAGCGAATCCGTAGTGTCCATTGATCAATTGGAGTTTGAACGTGCTGACCATCCCCTGGCAGACACCTTAAGTGCACTGCTGGGTTTGAGTTTCCGTGATGGCAACGACGTGTCGGTGCTCAAAAACGGCGTGGAAATTTTCCCGGCCATGCTGGAAGCCATAAACAATGCCAGCTCATCCATTGAATTTCTGACCTATGTTTACTGGACAGGCAAACCGGCTGAAGAATTTGCCGATGCGCTGGCGGCAGCCGCTAGACGCGGCGTACAGGTAAGAATTTTGCTGGACTCCATCGGTGCCCATAAGATGCGCCGGGAACTGTCCGAAGAGATGGTTGAATCCGGTTGCGAAGTGGAGTGGTTTCGGCCCCTGTCGTGGTGGCCCGGTGCGAATGATCAACGCACCCATCGCAAAATCCTTGTATGCGATGGCAATGTCGCTTTTACCGGCGGCGTAGGGATTGCTGAAGAGTGGGCCGGTAACGCCCGCGACGAGAACGAATGGCGCGATACCCATTTTCGTGTAAAGGGCCCTGTAGTTGAAAGCATACGGGCAGGGTTTGTAGACAACTGGGCTGAGTGTCGACCCACTGATCTGGATTTTGCAAAGGCTGTAAGGTCCCAGTCTCGCCAGTTGGATTTGGAGCATGCAGGCGATGCGCGCGCGCTCTTTGTCAAGTCTACCGCCAATGCGTTTTGGAGCAGCATCGCGCTGGTCGTGCATGCACTAATCGGTGCAGCTAAAGCGGAAGTAGATATTGCCACGCCGTACCTGGTTCTTGACGCAAAAATTTCTGAACTCATGCTGGATGCTTTGAAAAGGGGCGTACGCATCCGACTCATAACACCAGGATCACAGACAGACTCGGTTATGAGTCAACTGGCCGGATCTGAGCATATTGATCGTCTCATCGAAAACGGCTTACAGCTTTACCGCTATCAGAAGACTTTCATACACAGCAAAATTTTCTGCGTAGACC
>CAZVYE010000301.1:0-3825 GCA_964630895.1 uncultured Gammaproteobacteria bacterium
CATCCCTTTCCCTGTATGGGACAAACGACCAATCGGTCTTGAGCTTTTACAGCATCTCCACGTGGATTCTCCGCACGCACCTTTTCTTTCTCCGTGAGGATCTGCTCAGACATAAAATCTCCTTTTTTCCGATCGGTTTTCTATTGTTGCTTCTTCCATTTCATTCCTGCGTCTACGCTGACAAAAATGGTACCATCCAGCGTCGACAGATACATTTCGCTCGTTTTCTTTGGATTAATAGTGACTGCCGCCAGATTCTTAAGCTCGCTTCCAATGGCCTTCCAGGACGCGCCAGCGTCCACGCTCTTAAAGAGACCATCGCGCATTGCGACATACATGATCCGCGGATTTTCAGGATCTACCGCGAAACCATTCACCGTGCGCTTGGTGGGCAGACCGCCCACTAAATTCCAGCCTCAGAAACAGTCGGGACTACGTTGTAGCCCCGTAGACGTCCCTGCGTAGAGAAAAATTCCGCCCATTCCCGTCGAGATGTTTACCGATCTCAACACCTTAACTTCACCCTCAGGGCCGTCATCCACGCGAATCCATTTTCTGCCCTGATCGGTCGTACGATAAACTCCGTCACCCTTTTCGCGTACCGCCGCGTGAAGCTTGAAGGGCATATTAGGGTCAATGGCGAGCCCATGAACGTCCGGTCCTCCAAGACCGCTGCTTGCCTCATTCCAGGTATTTCCTCCAGCAGTGCTCTTGAGCACTCCTGCCTCGTGGGTGGCGATGTAGATCGTTTTTGGCTCTCGCGGATCGGGCGCAACGTCCATCACGTCCAGATGCGCGTGCTTGGTTGAGAGCGGTACCTTCTTCCAGGACCGTCCACGATCGTCACTCCGAAAAAGACCGGTATGGGCGCCTAAAAATAAGGTTTGACCGGACGAGTCAAGGGCAAGCGAATGGACATGCTCAAAAACCGGCCCACTCTTGTTCGACGTATTTTGGTTCGCAGCAAGCCGCAACGGCTGACGTGGCTCCGCGTGAACGATTCCAGCATCCAATAGTAACGCCAGCCCAATGAATGTTGAAAATAATTTAAGGTTTTTCTTCATCATACCTCCGCACCTAAATTCCGCTAACATTTGACCATTCCTTCATCAGCCTTCGCTCGGAATTGTCTAAAAGTCGCCCATCCTTAGTTCGCCCGGGATATTTCATCGTCAATAATGGAGGTAAAACTCTCCAATGGTTGAGCACCCGACAGCAACCGACCATTGATAAAGAAAGCTGGGGTGCCATTGACGCCTACGCGATTGCCTTCCTCGACATCTTTCTGAACCACAGCCCGATATTTCCCGCTTGATAGGCATTGCTCAAAAGCTGGTGCATCCAAGCCCACCTGTTTGGCGTATGATGTCAGGTCTTTCGGTTCTGCCTTCGGAGCGTTTGTGTACAGCAGGTCGTGATACTGCCAGAACTTGCCTTGCTCGTTCGCGCAGCGAGCTGCCTCATGAGCCTTTCGCGCCGCAGGGTGGATACCATCGATTGGGAAATCGCGGTGCACTAGCCTCACTTTCTTGTCGTATTTAGATAAAACCTGCGCTAGGGTTGCCTGAGCGCTTTTGCAAAATGGACAGTGAAAATCCTCAAATTTCACAATCGTCACAGGCGCACTCGCAGGCCCTTTGAAAGGCGCACCGTCCGTTGATACGTCAACGCGGTGGACTGGGGGCGGTTTGAGATGGACCGCAACCTTGGCCTTCGATCTGAGGAGCTGAAAGTATTCTTGCTTTTTGGCCGCTATTCTCTGGTTCTGAAGATTAATCCGTATTTGTTGCCGAGCCGCGGCTGGATCACCCGGAACCCGTGCCTTGTTGGATTCGTAGAACGTCTCGACTTCTTGCTCGGTCACCAGAGCGACCTTGGACGTGACCTCCGCATCCAGCAAAGCTGGGACAGAAACACCTCTCTTTTTCGCCTCTCTGGTCAATAGCGTGGCGTTAATCAGCTCTTCTAACTTCTGGCGTTTTAGGTTATAGATTTGCTCCTGTAATTTCGCTAACTGGGCGCCTATAGATTTCTCCACTTCCTCCCCTGAAACTACCACGCCGTCTACTTCGGCCAGTGGTTCGCCGGCCGCCTGTTGCCGCTGAATGACGAATACCGCGATCAGAAACAAAACTGCCATCAACCCAAATAATGCGATTTTTCTCATTGGTTCCTCCGATTGAGATTTGTTCGACTCGAAGTTCTATCCTTCGGAAATGCCGAAGCTACTTGCACTGCGATCCTCATTCGAAACCGTTTACTGGCGGCAAGCGCCACCTGATTATCTTCCCATCATATCCCTCATCATGTCATGCATGTTCCTATCCATCATGCCTCCACCTCGGCCCATCATTCCTCTGCCGCCCATCATGCCTGCCATCGCGGCCCGCATATCGATTCTCATCCCGTCCATTTCCTCGCCGATAAGCCCCATCATTCCTCGTGGCCGCTCTCGCGTCGCAATGGAAAGGATGTAAAAGACAAGAGCCCACCGTTCCTTAGGCGTAAGAGCATCTGCGTAGGATGGCATTGGCGTTCCATTGAAACCCGTGCTGATGGTTTGGTAGAGGTCTTCCACGCCTGGACCGGACTTGAAAGGCTTAAGAGTTAGATCTGTAGGAACAATGGGATTTCCCGACTCATCTTTCAGTTCGTTTGCAGATGGGCCATCCCCTCTGCCTTCAACACCGTGACATTGGTTGCAGCCCGCCTCCGTATACATCCTCTTCCCGAGCGCAATGAGATCACGCCTCTGTGAAGGTTGGGCCGGGATGGGAACGGGCTTAAGGGATTTGTCAGTCTTAAAGCGACGTGAAAAGGTCTTTAGATATTCCGTGACCGCCCATCGTTCATTCTCGGAAAGATGAAGCTGCGCGAGCATGCTCGTGGCCCTCACACCGCGCGAAATCGTCTTAAAGATATCTCGATCGAGCGGCAGAGAGCCTGACGGTGTGGAGCGAAATTTGTAATTGCCGGTCGTAAAGTCTCTCGGTTTTGTCTTCAGTCGATCGGCCTCCGGTCCCTTGCCGTCTCCCTTTTGACCGTGGCACGCGGCACAATTCGCAAGATAGATTTTTTCACCGAGCTCGACATCTGCTGCGGCCTCAACAACTGGGAATTGATTGCTCCCGGAGTCATACAGGAACACGACTCCTAAGATCAGTAGTAGAATCGATGTGACTGCTAATCGCTTGCTCATAGCGCTACGACAGCGAGCCGTTACTCGATATCCCTTTTGATCTTTTCAAATTCATCCTTGCTGATCTTTCCTTTCGCATAGCGTTTCTTGAGAATGTCTAGTCCAGTCTCCCGATTTTGCGTTAGAAAAGGCAGGTTCTGACCCCACAGCCATTTCACGGCAGCGACAGCCATTCACCACGAACAAAAAGATCAGCAGTAACCCCAAAAGAAAGCTAAAGACTCCCCAAACCATCCCTCCCATTCCATCCATCATCATGTCGCTATCCGTCAGGGTTCTTCAGCAAGCAATCCCTGGAAAACCTCCCGCGAACCCCGGAGGCTAGAAAAGGCGACGGCACAACCGTCGATCACCACAAGAAGAAACACTCTGAGCCAGCGCGCCATAAAACAGCTTTGAGGGGCGGAGCAGGGAGCCTAAGCCCCCCGCTCCATGCGCTTCACTTCTGGCTTTGTTTGGTCTCCTTGCCCTCGTGATGAGATGACTCCATCATCACGCAGCACTGATCCATCATCTTCATCATGCGCATCATTCCGCCCATATGATGGTCCTTTTTTTCACCTCTCGTCATGGGCTCCATCATCGACGGATCTTGCTTCTGCTCTGCGGATGAGAAGCCAGAGCCA
>CAZVYE010000302.1:0-3809 GCA_964630895.1 uncultured Gammaproteobacteria bacterium
CCTTGAGTTCCTGCATTTTGCCTGCACCTCGGAGGACATCAATAATCTCGCCTATGCCCGCATGCTGAAATCGGCTCGTGCTGAAGTTCTGCTGCCTGACCTTACAAAAATAACCCAGACCTTTTCTCAGCTCGCTATAAGCCTGGCGGACCAGCCCATGCTTTCGCGGACGCACGGCCAGACCGCCTCACCTACCACCATGGGTAAGGAAATGGCCAACATCGCGGACCGCCTCCGAAGACAGATTGCGCAAGTTGAAGCGGTCAAGCTGCGTGGCAAAATCAATGGCGCCGTGGGTAATTTCAATGCCCATATCAGCGCATACCCTGACCTTGACTGGCCCACGCTGGCAAAGAACTTTGTCGAAACGCTGGAACTGGACTGGAACGAATACACCATTCAGATTGAGCCACACGATTACATGGCAGAGTTATTCCATGGAATGCATCGCGTTAATACCATCATGATCGATGCCTGCCGAGATATCTGGACCTACATTTCTCTGGGCTACTTTAAGCAGAAGACAGTCGCTGGCGAAGTTGGCTCTTCAACCATGCCACATAAAGTCAACCCGATTGATTTCGAAAATGCCGAGGGCAATCTGGGGGTGGCTAATGCACTGCTGGCTCACCTGGCCGAAAAACTACCGGTCTCGCGGATGCAGCGGGATCTTACCGATTCAACCGTATTGCGCACTCTAGGTACCGCATTTGGTCACGTGCGAATAGCCGCTTTGTCGCTACTCAAAGGCCTAGGCAAACTGGAGATTAATCCAACGCGATTGCACGCAGACTTAGATGCGGCATGGGAAGTGCTGGCGGAGCCCATCCAAACGGTGATGCGTCGCTATGGCGTAGAACAAGCTTACGAGAAGCTTAAGACTTTGACTCGCGGTCAGACAATTGACGCCGAAGCGATTCGCGAGTTTGTCGGAAAGCTGGAAATCCCAGAACACGCCAAGCAGGAGCTATTGGCACTAACGCCTCACAACTATATAGGAAATGCCGCTGTGCAGGCCCGCAAAATCAACGGCTAGCTTCGTGGTCGTTACGGAAACGAGACAGTTCGACTCGGCAGATTTTCTGCAAAACTTTTGGCAGAAGAAACCGCTGATATTGCGCGGTTGCTTTGCGGAATTTCGTGAGCTTATTAGTCCTGACGAACTTGCCGGACTTGCCTGCGAAGAACAAGTGGCGTCCCGGCTCGTAACTGGATCTACTGAGTCCATTAGATGGACCGCTGCAGACGGCCCATTCGCTGAAACTGAGTTTGAAAAACTTGGAGAGAATGACTGGACGCTGCTGGTGCAAGATCTGGAGAAGTGGCTGCCAACGGTATTTGATAGCTTCATGGCGTGGTTTGACTTTATCCCGCGTTGGCGCATTGACGACGTCATGGCAAGTTTTGCCGCGCCAGGCGGCTCAGTTGGCCCGCACGTTGATCAGTATGATGTTTTTCTAGTCCAGACCGACGGTTCTCGGCTCTGGCAGCTTTCGGAACAAAAGAACTTCGTCGCGCAGGCCAATCAACCATTGTCGTTGCTGGCGAATTTTGACTCGCAGTTCGAAGCAGTCTTGGAACCCGGGGACGCACTGTACCTGCCTCCGAATCTTGCCCATCATGGAGTCGCCCAAAGTGCCTGCGTCACCCTTTCGCTGGGTATGCGAGCACCCAGTGCCGCAGAGCTATTAAATGCCTTGTTGGCAGACGAATTGGAACGAGGCGACCATAGCCCAAGGTTAACCGATCCTTTGGGCAAAACCCTGGCTCCGAATGTCACCACCTCCCACGCAGCAGGCGCTGAAAGCTCTTTAAATCAATACGTTAAGCAATTAACTTCGATAGATTCTCAGTGGCTAGCTCAGTTTCTCTCTACTTATCGCCTGTCGGATTTTGCTCAGTCTGAACGCGGTTCGGACCACCAGGTCTCGGGAACTGTTCGCCCCGATCCATTTAGTCGATTTGTACCCTACCACGGCCCAGGTCAGGACATTCAGCTGTTTGCAAATGGTCAGCAAATCACTGCATCTGGCAACCTGACAACGGCGTTGACTACTGGTGAATGCATTGACAGCTCCAGTTTGAACTCTAAGGATATGAGCACGCTGCAGGACTTGTTTACGCAAGGATTGGTTGTTTCGGATGATTAGGCTGGAAGACTATTACATTGAGGGTGCAAGCTGGGACATTGCGAAGGACCAGGAGAATATTCGCAAAGTGCGGGAAGCGGTGTTCGTAGAAGAACAGGATATCAATGCAGACGAAGAGTTCGACAACCACGATGCTGCCGCACACCATTTCATTGCTTACAGCTTTTCCGGTGACCCAATTGGCACCTGTAGACTGCTTGCGGATGGCAAAATAGGCAGGGTTGCGGTTGTCGAGAGTGCACGGCGACAAGGCATTGGGCATGCACTGGTTCGCAACGCCATGGAATTGGCCGTAAATATGGGCATGGAACAAGTATCTTTGCTGGCCCAGGTCGCCGCATTGGATTTCTATCGCCCCCTCGGATTTGAAGCGTACGGTGATATTGAGATGGATGCTGGTATCGAGCATCAGTGGATGCGAGCACCGCTAGATGCCGGTCAAAGAGATGACAATCGCCAACGCAGGGCAGCGAAATCGCTGCCCGAAGAAGCACAAAGAAGCCGTTTTGAGACGCTAGAAGACTACTGTGACGCAATCGCGGCGCTTCTGCCCTACTGCAAAGACGTTCTCCAGATTTTCACTCACGATTTGGAACCCCAAGTCCTGAATCGCCCTGAACTGGTCAAGCTAATCGAGGAGTTTCTGGTATTTGCGCCTAAACCGGAAATGCGAATAGTAGTCCAGGATCCAAAATATGCCATCGCCGATGGCCATCGTTTGATACAGCTGGGCCAGAGGCTGAGCAGCAAGCTACAAATTCGAGTCGCAAATAAAGACCACCAGGATTTACCCGAAGCGTTTATGCAGGCTGATAATCGGCTGGGCATTTATCGGGAATTTTCCGCGCGCTGGGAGGGTGAGCTTTGGATCAATAGACCGGTTCATGCAACCCGCTTGAGTCGAAAATTCACCGAAATTTGGGATGCAGCCCATGAAGACCCCAATTTTCGACGACTTGGCTTCTAATTTTCGCAGGTTTTAGATTGTTGAACCTAATCAATACGGTATAATTCGCGACCCTTGACAAAGGGTATTGCAGCTTTGTTGGCTTTGACGTTTTGTTTCGATGCCACTGCTAACCTGCATGCCCTTATAAGCTGATCAGAATAAATTCAAAAAGGCAACGCTGTGAGTTCCGACCTGGAAGCGAGACGCGCGCTATCCCATCTGTCCGGAGGCAATATCGCCTTCGTAGAAGAGTTGTACGATCAATACCTGACCGACCCCGCTGCGGTTCCGGCCCATTGGCGGGAATGGTTTGAAAACCTACGCAATGGTGCAGACGATGTGCCGCACGGTCCTATCCTGGAAAAATACGCCGAAATCGGCAGACGCACGGGCACCGCAGCCATGCCCAGAGCTGGTGCACTCAACAGCGAAGATGCGGAAAAACAAGCCCAAGTGCTGCGCATGGTCAACGCCTATCGGGTACGTGGCCATCAGCGCGCAAAATTAGATCCTTTGGGTCTCAGCCCGCGACCAGATGTTCCCGACCTGGAGCCAGGCAACCACGGGCTGACCGAAGCAGACCTCAGCAGAAAGTTTAATACCGGATCCTTAGTAGCTCCCGCGGAACTACCCCTGAAGGATATCCTGACTCAAGTTAAGGACACATACTGCGAAAGTATCGGTGCAGAATACATGCACATTACTGATAC
>CAZVYE010000303.1:0-3791 GCA_964630895.1 uncultured Gammaproteobacteria bacterium
TCCTCTCGCTAAGCCGCAAAGATCGCCAAGTGAGCATATTCTATTCCTTGAGTCCGTTGACGGTTCTTGTGATTTCGTTTTCTCCCATACTTTGCGTTCTTTGCGTCTCTGCGAGAGTCAACTGCTATGATTCGAACACTCTGTATACTGAATCCAGCTATTAGGACGTCTATTTCGCTCCTGTCCAAGATTGGTCTTATTTCCTCTCGCTAAGCCGCAAAGATCGCCAAGTGAGCATATTCTATTCCTTGAGTCCATTGACGGTTCTTGTGATGCCGTCTTTCATCAGTGCCTCGCCGAAGTTCAACAGGTATCCCAGGCGCATATCGGTGAGCCTGAGATAGGTCAGGAGTTGTTTCTTGTGGGCGTTTGTAATGCGTTCAATGGACTTCAGTTCAATGACGACCTTTTCCTCAACGATCAAGTCTGCTCGAAAGCCCTCGTCAAATCGGATACCACGACAAACAATCGGGATTGGTACTTGGCGTTCGCAGGCCAAACCCCGCTTGCGCAGCTCATCTAGGAGCACAACCTCATAGACCGTCTCAAGCAACCCAGGACCAAGCTCGCGGTGCAATAACACCGCTGTATCTACCACTGCTTTCCCGATGTCGTTTTCTTCCATACTTTGCGTTCTTTGCGTCTCTGCGAGAGTTAACTGCTTTGATTCGAACACTCTGTATACTGAATCCAGCTATTAGGACGTCTATTTCGCTCCTGTCCAAGATTGGTCTTATTTCCTCTCGCTAAGCCGCAAAGATCGCCAAGTGACAATGTTCTATTCCGCTAGTCCGTAAAAGCCTCTTGTGATGTCATTTTCTTCTATACCTTGCGTTCTTCGCGTCTCTGCGAGAGTCAACCGCTATGTTTTAGCCTTAGCAGCGAGAATTACGCGCGCAAGAAGGAAGTTCTGAAGTTTAGGTAAGGCAGCGTCGGCTAGTTCGCGCCTGTTCAAAATTGGCTTGCTAATTGTCTTCCGTCCTTGGCAGTTCAAAACATACCCCTAACTGGCCCTCGATAAATCAGAGATTTCCCTTTAGGTCTGTCAGAGATTTGCTCCTATTTCGTGAATGTCAAGTATGGTTCGAAATAGGTCATCTGGGCTGCCAGTGACTGCGGGCAGTGTTTAACGCATGGCAGGCGCCCTATTGATTCCAGAGTCCTCAAGCATAGAATGTTTCCTTGGTTATAGGGCGATTAAGCAATGAGTGAGCAAAAACGAATCTGGTGGAAAGATCCTGAAATGATGACGGCCCTGTCAGCGGTTGTGATCGGGTTAGTCGCGCTGCTCATTGGCGGTTATCAGGCGAAAGTGGCCAGTGACCAGCGGGCCGCCTCAGTTTGGCCATACCTGGAAGTCTCCAGAAACAGCATTCAAGGTGAATCATTTGGCTTTTATGTAGTGAATAAGGGGGTGGGTCCAGCCATCGTTAAGCAGATGGATGTTTTAGTTGATGGCAAGCCTAACCGCAGTTGGTCGGAGGCCTTCAATACTATGCTAGATAAAGACATCCAAATTCAATCTGTATATTCCTCTACCAATAAAACCGTAATTGCCGTCCAAGAAAAAGTAAATATGGTCGATCTGCGGGACCCAGCAGTTATACGGATGCTACAAACTGTCGAAGACAATATTGAAATCAAAATGTGTTACTGCTCGATCTTTGACGATTGTTGGTTGTCTGGAAGAGGCATCGAAACGCATTCGGTGAACTCGTGCAAAGGCGTTTTGCGTGATAAGTTTTTGATGTGATAGGAGTGGGTCGCATTAGCCCAAATTTCATCGAAAATGCGCCTCCAATTTGTTAACCGATTCGACTAAAGACGCTCCAGCTATGAATGTGTCTAGGGTTGGACATTTTCTTAGTTGGCTATCACGGCATATCTCTAAGGCGGAAAACCTTCTCGCACGAGTAGCATTGGAGTCTAGCCAGGCGATACATGGCGAAACAATAGATCATACTTACACCTGCAATAGTTAGTAGGAAAGGCCAGAGTCCAAGGCACATTGCCGTTCCGCCAATTAGCGTGGCGACGAACATAAATAGCAAGTCGCTGCCGCAGCCAACAGCTGCCCCTTCCAGTAACCGCGGACCTACGGGTCGAACGAATCCTCCACAGGACGGGCAGGCTTTGTTTTTCAATCCGTAACTAGCTCCCAGCTGTTGTAGGTTCTAGTTTATTTAGCCGAGCGAAAGGGGCCAGTACTATGAGTCATGGGGGAGCCGTTGGTGGCATGCCTAGCTTGTGTCAGCGGACCATTTCGTGCCTGTCTGCGTTTATTAATCCGATCGCGGCAGCAACGGAACTGTTCGCTTTTTGCCTTTTACGCATTTTACCCAATAATGACCAAGCCTTAGACAGCTGCGCGAAGGGTTTAGGATGCTCAAACAAACCGGACGACTTACACTGAAACTGGATGAACCTGGGCGGCGCCTAGGCCTTGAATCCGTCTCTAAGGCGACTGCCCCGTTATCGTCACGACTTGGCTGCTTGACCGTCATACTCCTGATTGTTGCGGTCGTTATCTGGTTTACACTGCCGTCTCCAGAGACGGTGCTGGTGCTTGAAGACCGCATTATTGGTTTGGGTGTTCCGGCTTTTGTTGTGTTGATCGCGCTGGCATTCATCCGTGCAGTTGTCTTTCCATCTCGGCAGTTGCTCACCCTTAATGTGGAGCGCAATGGAGAGGTTTGTGCCGTTATCGGCCTGCCGGGCACGGATTCCGTTAACCAGCAGACCTGCCGAACGGACGACCTGGAGTCGGTCGAACTATCGGTGCGCTTTGGCAGCAGCGGCCACAGCGGTTCTGTGTTCCCCCTTCGACTGGTCCTCGAGAGCCGCGACGGTGGACAATGGCTGCACCAGGAGATCGAAGTTGAAGGGCTGGATCGTCGTGAGGAAGCGCTGGATCTCCTGGCGCGGATCGCAACCGTCCTGGGTCTGCAGTACTACCGCGTGGTGGCCAATGACCCCAGCCGCCTGGAACTGCGGGCGATGCGTCGCCCGGGGGAAGTTTCCGAGCGGGTGCCAAACCTCCGTATGCCGGCCAACTACAATGCCGACGTTGTTGACGATGGCATCGAACCGCTCCCGGAAGTCACCGCCCCCTTTGACCCGTCGACCACGCTCCCGGCGGGCCTGGCAGTAGTCGAGTGGGAGCCGGCGAGGCGCATTGTCATCGCAAGGCGATGGCGCATTGTGGAAAGCGGCGTCTGCACCCTGCTTATTGCCGCATCCGCCTGGGCCGGCGTGTCCGCGATTTCGCCTGACGCCGTGGTGGGCGGGAACATTTTCATCGACTGGGCCGGCCGCTGGTGGGATCAATCATTCAGGGTTGGTGTTGAGGGCGCAACCGTGTTCATGCGGGTGGTAATTGGCATCGTTTCCGCAATTGGTCTGGTCGCCGCTATCCTTATTGGGCAACGAGTATTTGATCGAACCGTCGCCGACATCAGCGCAGGGAATCTGGCTGTCCGCTTCGGTCTGCGCCGTCGTGTAATGAGGATTGACCAGATCGCTTCCCTGGAGCTAGCGAAAACCGTTCGGACCAGTGTGCAACACGACGACGGTGGGGTTTCTACCGTGCTAGTTACGCATCGCAAATACTACATCACCGTGAAGTGCCACGACGGTACCGCCGTCCCCGTACTGCGTTTTTACTCGACAACGGGTTTCGGCACGGCGGAAAAATTTTTCAATCGACTCTACCCGTTCGTAGTCGCGTTCGCGCAAGCGTTGCGAGTACCGCACAACTACCAGCCGCCGGATTGAGCGCGCGCTTTACGTCT
>CAZVYE010000304.1:0-3782 GCA_964630895.1 uncultured Gammaproteobacteria bacterium
GTCTAGCGGCGGTCGAAAAGCCGACGCACAGTGCCCTAACTTCGATATCTCTAAGGCGCAGATTCCTGATGCGTTTCGGCGTAAAAAACGTGCCGAGCTACCGCGTGTTTCCGAGCTGCAGGTAGTCCGCCACTACACCAAGCTTTCGCAACAAAATTTCTCCATCGATACCCAGTTTTATCCATTGGGTTCGTGCACGATGAAGTACAACCCCAGGGCCTGTAACTCGCTGGCGATGTTGGACGGCTTCCTATCTCGACATCCGCATGCGCCGGAATCTCTGTCGCAGGGTTTTTTGGGGGCCATGTGGGACTTGCAGAACATCTTGTCTGAAGTGACAGGCATGAAAGGCGTTTCGCTAACGCCTATGGCCGGAGCACAAGGCGAGTTTGCCGGCGTTGCCATGATTCGCGCATACCACGAAGCACGAGGTGATCAAGGGCGAACGGAAATCATCGTTCCGGATGCGGCCCACGGCACAAACCCCGCGACAGCAGTAATGTGTGGCTACAAAGTACGCGAGATCCCAACGGACGCTGAAGGCGACGTGGATTTCGATGCGCTGAAAGAAGCGGTAGGACCCCAGACTGCGGGCATTATGCTGACAAACCCATCGACTCTGGGCGTTTTCGAAAGACGCATCCTGGAAATCTCCCGTCTGGTTCACGAAGCAGGCGGGCTGCTGTACTACGACGGCGCGAATCTCAATGCGATCCTGGGCAAGGTTCGACCAGGAGACATGGGCTTTGATGCCATCCACATGAACTTACACAAGACGTTTTCCACGCCCCACGGCGGCGGCGGCCCAGGGTCTGGAGCGGTAGGCGTCTCGGAGCGACTATTGCCGCACCTGCCGGTGCCTATGGTTGGCAAAACTGACGACAAATACCACTGGATCACCCAAGAAGACGTTCCGGGATCTATTGGCCAGCTATCGGCATTTGCAGGCAATGCTGGCGTACTGCTGCGAGCCTATGTGTACGCTCGATTGTTAGGCGGCAACGGCATGCGCCGAGTGGCAGAATTTGCCACGCTCAATGCCAACTATCTGGCAAAGCGCTTGGCAGACAAAGGGTTTACGCTTGCGTTCCCAACCCGTCGAGCCAGTCACGAGTTCATCGTGACCTTAAAGAAAGAGAAAAAAGAAATTGGGCTTACAGCAACCGATCTCTCGAAGATGCTGCTGGACTACGATATCCACGCACCCACCAACTACTTTCCGCTATTGGTTCCTGAGTGCCAGCTGATTGAACCCACGGAAACCGAGCCTAAAGAAATACTCGATCACTTCGTCGAAGTGATGGCAGAGATTGTTGAGAAAGCCCGGGAAGATATGGACTACGTGCGGGGCGCGCCTTACAGTCAGCCCGTGCGCCGCCTCGACGATGTGAAGGCAGCTCGCAACCCAGATTTGGTGTATAGCGAAGACTTCTAACGGTTTAAAGGATAGTGGCGCCCCGAGATGGTGGGACGCCACTTAGAAACCTGCCTGACTAGTTCTCGCAGGCCAAGCCTTCCAACGTAGTGAGGCGCTGAACGCTTAGTGAGCCAGCCTGCTCGGGCTGGCTATCTAGTGGATCCCAAGAGAACTCCGCATTGTTGCAGTCGTTGAAAGTTATCGTGAACTGCCCCCAAGGAATCACCTCAACCGCTTCGGCATCAAAATTCTGTGGGACCTGACCATTTTCAGTCACAATTACGTCGAATACGATTTGGTCTTCGGCATAGTCACCCGTGCCTAACAGCCATTTTTGCGCCCCGGTCTCGTCGTAGGTATACCAGGTTAAAACCGCGCGGTTGTCTGGCAGAATCTCAAGCTGCAATCCATGACCTGATTGCTCGGGATTAAACCACTGGCCCGATTTATTTGAGCGCACCAGGTTTGCTGGTATCGGGGAGCTAATACCAGCCTGAGTGACCAGAGCTGCCAGATTAGTCTTTACCATCTTGCTACCTAAATCCGGGTCAACGTGAATCGGTAAGTCCTCAGTCGTATGATATTGAGGATAATTCCGCAGATCAGAACCCTGGCTGGTGGTGGCAGGGATACCCTGATCTATGTACGACATGTGATCAGTGCAGCAAGTTGTCAGCGTGAGCATTGGATCATATCCGGCATAAGTGCGCCCCATATCTGCCACGAACTCACCGAAATCTTGAAAGACCTCGGTAGTTCCGATTACACCAGTGGTTTCAGCATTGCGACGATAGCTGATCATATCCATATTGAGCATACTCTTTATATTGCCCAACTGGCCGTCATTTTCTAAATGGCTTGCGTGAAATCGGCTGCCTACCAAACCTCGTTCTTCTGCGCCGTAGCACATGAAGTAAACCGTGGCATCCAGTTGGACATCCCTAAGTACGCGCGCAATTTCCAAAACGCCAGCACAACCTGATGCGTTGTCCTCTGCCCCGGGCGAAGGCAAATTCTGTGTGTACTCTTCGTTGCGGGAATCCAGATGAGCGCCAACGATATACACATCGTCCGGACGAACTGTTCCACGTTTTTCAGCAATGATGTTGTATTCACCGTAAATACTAAATGGTAGCGAATCTACGGCAAGACCTATCGCGCTCATTTCTTCGAGCCAAATATCTGCGGCGCTATTGAAACCCTCTACGGTAAGACGATCAAAAGCGGCGAGCCGAGAGACTGTGTCGAACCAGCGATCTTCGTCTACCTGATCGACCAGCGCTTGAATATCAGCATCAACAGCTGCCTTCGCCGCAATTCCATCTCGTCGATAGATCAGCGGTCGATTCCTGCTTAGGGCTTTCAAATCTGGCGTCGTATTGCTCCAGGCCACTGCTTTTTCTGCGTAAACCAAGCTTATGCCGGCAACGCTAATTAGCTTCTCCCAGGATACTTCCGGACTTGCAGCCTCATGCTGGCAATGGACCTCCGCATGAACTGCCAAGTTCTCAAAGTTCAAATTGGCAAAGGTCTGAATCGGGGCACTTTCCCAGCTTAACGTCTCGCCTGGATCTACCGCCAAGACGATTTTGTTATCTAGCTGTGTCCACCAATTTACCTGTGGGTGTTCTTTGAGTTGCGTTTGCTGCAAGGCGCTATACCCGCTAGCGTCAAACACCAATAAATCACCGCCATCTCGGTTCGAAACCTCCTGCGCTCCAAGCACTTGGAGAGAAACGCAAAGCAGTAATATGTAAATTAGCTTCATTGATACCTTCCCCAGTGTTCCTTGCGATTGGCCCATCTTTGAAATTTGCGAACGATACTCAGTCTGCATCACAGGCCAGCCCCTCTAAAACAGTGAGCCGTTGAACGCTCAGCGAACCTGATTCTTCTGGTTGTTCTGCCAGCGGCTCCCAGGAGAATTCTGCAGAATTGCAATCGTTAAATGTCATCGTGAATTGGCCCCAGGGAATCACCTCGACGCTCTCGGAATCGAAATCCTGCGGGACTTGACCATTAGCGGTAACGACAACATCGAAGACTATTTGATCTTCGGCATAGTCTCCCGTACCAAGCAACCACTTCTGCGCACCTTGCGCATCATAGGTATACCAAGTCATAACCGCCCGGTTATCCGGAAGTACTTCCAGTTGCAGGCCATGACCTGACTGGTCAGGATCAAACCACTGCCCAGACATCGCGGACTGAACCGTATTGGTGGGATCGGTGTCACTTATTCCAGCCTGCGTGATCAACGCCGCTAGATTGGTCTTGATGAGCTTGGCACCCAGTTCTGCGTTGACATTATCGACCGTATCTTCCGACGTGTGGTATGCCGGATATTTGCCGTAGTCCGACGCAC
>CAZVYE010000305.1:0-3737 GCA_964630895.1 uncultured Gammaproteobacteria bacterium
ACCACTGACGCGGAAACCTTCCGGTGCCAAATGCACATCAAATGGCCCATCCAGGCCTGCCGCATTAGAGGCAATGAACGATCCAACGAGCGCACCCGTTTCGTCGAATTCCACCACGTTATTTCCGGTTCCACCGTCGCGATTTGTTACAAGCAGATGGTTGTCGTACCGCAACATGATGCCACGAATATTAGCGAGCACCGCATTGTTGACGCCGCCAGCAGGAGCATAGGCTTCGACGAAGGCACCGGCGCTATCGAATCGCTGAACCACATCCTCCACTTGGTCCGAAACCAAAATGCTGCTTGCATCTGGAGCCAAAATGGCCGCTATCGGGGTGCTCAAATTGGTGGCGTCAGTGGGTATGAAGTTTGCGTCTACCAGATCCCCCGTAGCGGGATCGAAGGCCATAACGCGGTCACCGTCAGAGTCTGGAATGAGCAAATACCCACCGGGAGGTAGGGTTGCACCCAGCACTCTGGGCCCGTAAGACTCATCACTGGCACTGGGCTGAATACCGGGGCCACCAGTCTGCTCTAACTCGATACGAGATTGGGCTTGAGCACATAGCGGCACTGTCATTGCGATCAGCGAAAAAATACCTGCTGCTGGCCAAATACCCGAATGTTGCCTTTGCCCTGGTTCAGTCCGCGAGACGGTTCGAACAACGGCCTTGCTGAGATTCTCTAAAAGCATACCTGTGTCCTCACCAACTCACTTCAATCGATGCCAAAATGCTGGCAGTCTTCCATGGGGAAACTTGCCAATCTCTGCCTTCTTGCTGGAGCAATCGCACCTGCAGAACGTCCCCGTTCCTGACAGCTTGTACGACTACAAGAGCTTCTATCCCAGGCCGCGCGATGCTTCGCATCACAATGTGGGTCTTGCCGTCGTCCGGTATACCCGCCAGAAATGCTGGAGAAAGTGTTGTTGAACGCACACTAAGCAATTTCAATACCGCACTAAACTCAAAGCCATCTGAGAACACTGCATCACCAATATTCACGTCGGTAGCAGAGTTGTTACTCGGATCGCTGTCAGTGCGCAGGCCGGTTGTCTCGACGTCCGCCGTATTGATCAACATGCTGCCGTCATACCCTTGAGCAACCTTTGCCGTGAGTAACACGGTTACTTGAGAACCGACTGGTAGATCTACGTCCAGAGTGATATTCCCGGTGCCGCTTTGCACATTACAACTCGCACCTGCAAACGCCATGCATTCCCAAGTGGCATCTTCTAGCTCGGCGGGTAGCGTATCGATGATGCGAGCGCCATCTGTATCTGCCGGACCGTTATTTATCACGGTGATTTCATAGATCAGCACATCTCCCGCAGCAACTACCGTTACGCCATCGGACTTGGTAATAGATAAATCCAGTTGACCCGGATCTGCACCGACTCCGCGCAGGGCCAATTCCATCTGGCCACTGGCCGTATCAGTGGATACCTGAAGGGTGGCCAAATGCTCACCAGTTACCAAGGGTGCGAAACGAAGCTCAAGCTCGCACTGGTCGCCCGGATCGATAGAGGCTCCAGAACACAAGTCAGAAACTAACTCAAACCTGTCTGATTCCACGCCAATGATCTGGACCGTACCCAAATTGAGCTGCTGATTACCGGTGTTTGAAATCGCGGCAGTCTCAATCTCAGACACCGTAGCGATTTCTACAGAACCAAAATCTACGGAAGCCCTGGAGGGAGTAGCTATCCCGTCCAATCCAGTTCCTGACAAATTGATAGAAGACTGGCTGAAACCGTCTTGCGCACTCAAATCCAGAGTTGCCGGAAAATCACCAACCGCCGACGGTGAGAATGCGAAAGTGATGGAACAGGAATCGCTGGGGTTTAGCGTCGACTCGCCGCAATTTTCCGAGACGATTGCAAACGGCAGGCTAACCGGGAGCAATGCGTTCAGAGTTATCGTCGCATCGCCAATGTTGCTTACAACGACCGTTTGCGAACTGGACGTGTTGCCTACTTCGATTTCACCGAACACCACCGAACCAGTTGAAAGTTGCAGTGCACCGTCCGTGCCTTCGCCGCTTAGACTAAAGCCATGGGGGGAGTCGAGTGCGTCGCTGCTGAAGCTGACCGAGGCATTTCTCGCACCTTGGGCTGACGGCGCAAACTCAATCTCGTAGGTGCATGCCTCGCCCGCTGGCAGGGTCATATCCGAACATAAGTCGTTTACCAGTCTAAAATCGGCTGCATGAGCACCAGTGACAGAAAAGGCATTCAGCTTAAGGTCTGCATCTCCCGCATTGGCAATACTGCGCTGAATCGATATGGACGCGCCAACGGATGTTGCAGCAAACACCACATCGCTAAGATCTGCGTCCAATACGGGAGCAATGCCCTGCCCAATCACCAATAACGAATCAGGATTGCTTCTGGCGTTGGACTGTATGTTGATCTGCGCGATACGGTTACCGCGCTCTATAGGGGTAAATACCACGTCAAATGTGCATTGCGAACCAATCGCAAGTTGGGCGCTGGTACATGCGTCATTTGTGAGACTGTAATCCAGTGCTGCATCGCCTCCTATAGTCAAATCCACTATGCGGAGCGTATCGGTGCCACGATTAGCGATGGTCACTTCTTGCGTGCTCGGCGAGTTGACGCGAACGGCACCAAAGTCCACATCATCGAACGCGAGGATAGTACCGGCCACTAGAGGATTTGCCGCGTGCCAAAAACCACCTTCCAGGCGAACATTGCCGCTGGTATGTAAACCGGCATCAAACTGGCCGATGGTGCCAGTCAGGGTTACACCGTCGGCTGCAGATTCTCCACCGCCGCCGTCGATGGTGTGAGAAATCATTGTTTGCCCAAATACGGAATCAGCCAGCAGCAAACTGCCTGCCAGTAGTACTGACAATCTATGGTAACTGCGTCCCATCAGATTAGCCCGCGTGGCAGACTAGATTGAAACCTGCGGCCTGCGGCTCACCATTGCGCACGTCAAAGATGGAAAACACGACCTCGCGCATCGATATGCTCTCAACGCTGCTGGAAAGTCGCGAACCAATTGGTGTAATCGTACAAATTGGTGCACCAGCAAACTCAGTCT
The DNA here is from genome assembly GCA_964630895.1 of uncultured Gammaproteobacteria bacterium. Taxonomy (GTDB): domain Bacteria; phylum Pseudomonadota; class Gammaproteobacteria; order Xanthomonadales; family SZUA-38; genus CAZVYE01. Next base: position 3,071 of record CAZVYE010000305.1, read on the forward strand.
CAAACTGGCAGGCGAAACCATCCGCAGTTGGTTCGCAATTCGAAACACCATTTGCGTTCTGCAGGTTACCGGAAGCGTCGCCCACTGCTACCGCAGTACTGGACTGAAGAGTAGAAGACGATCCGCGACGATCCGCTAAGAACTCAGCTTTTGATAACGACTCAGATATCGCGCTCTTTCTCGTGGTCTGAGTTCTTGCATTGTCCGTTTCCAAGCACATCACGTAGGCATCTACACCATCGCCGTTAACACACGGGAGATCGCCCAGCGTGCGGAAATTAAAGGCTCGACATTCGTAGCCGGCGTACGCTCCGGAGTCATCAGTACACTCCACAAAACCGTTGCCTGCGGTCGACGGCACCGCATGTACACAACTCATGCCGATAAATTCCGTTTGATAAGCGGTATTGCGGAGGTTGTCGACTACGTCGCACGCATTACGAACACTCATATCATTGCAACTGCCATTACAGTCGATCAACAGCGTAAAAATGTTGTCGGTAATATCATTGCCGAGAATGGTGTCTCTCTCGATGTCGCTTGAATCAATGCAGGATGCGCTGTCAGCATCACAGGTAAAGCTGTTATCAATAGTCAATTGGTCAGTATCAACGTCATCCAGGTTGGTAATATCGCGATTGTTGGCATTGGTGCCGTTGGCGAGAAC
>CAZVYE010000306.1:0-3735 GCA_964630895.1 uncultured Gammaproteobacteria bacterium
GCCTGACGTTGCGGGTCAATCGCGGAGAAATCCTGGCGCTGTTGGGCCAAAATGGCGCAGGTAAAACCACATCTATTCGCGCTATTGCTGGTCTGTTGCAACCGCATGCGGGCACGGTGACTATTGGCGAACAATCGGTGCCCTGGAGCAATCACAAGGCGCGAGCGTCGATTGGCATCTTAACCGACACACCGGCACTGTATCCTGATCTCAGGGTTTACGAGCAAATCTCGCTGGTGGCGCGACTGTATGGTGTTCCAGACCCGAACTATGCGCTGGAACGTGCTTTGGACGCTGCGCACCTGGGAGATGTGACAGATCAAGCCATCGGTACACTATCCCGGGGCTTCCGGCAGCGCGTCGGACTGGCGCAGGCCATCGTGCACCAACCTAAGCTATTGCTGCTGGACGAACCAACGGCTGGATTAGATCCGCTGCAGCAACGAGAGTTTGCCCATCTGGTAAAGGCTCAAGCACAAGAATGTGCGGTAATCTTTTCAACGCATCAAGTAAGCGAAGCTCTGGATGTGGCCACTCACATTGTTGTAATGGACCACGGTCAGATCAAGCACCAGAGTGCAAACCGATCTACAGTTGAGGGTCAAGAATATCTGTTGGAGCTACGTGGCACACCGGAGTGGCAGCAATTTGCTGACGTAGAGCCTACGCAATTGGAAGGTGATCGCTGGCAAGTGACATTGCCCGACGGCGCATCCATAGCGGACCTGTGTGCCGGCCTGGTCGCACAAGATGTTGGCCTGTTGCGCGTTGAACCGCTTACCGGACAAATTCAGCGTGAAACCTTGTACGGGCTATTGGCGGGAGAAAGATCATGAGCGCCGTGTGGTCCTTTGAGTGGTCACGCTGGCTGCGCTCCCCTGCCCCATGGCTGCTCCTGGGAACCATGGTACTGCTGACCGGGTTTAATTTTGCATCGAGCGTAGATGCGCTGCTGATATTCCAGGAATCCTTATCCAGCGACGAGACCCTCAGTACAACCAGACGGGCCGTATTGCCTCTGATTGCTTTATTGGGGCAACTATCCCTGCTGATCGGCGCGTTACTGGGCGGATTGAGCTACGCTAACGAGCAGCGCGCTGCTTCAATGGCACTTTGGCAGGCAGCGCCAGTATCTCGTGGGACTTGGGTTATTGCTCGCTGGTTCGTTCTTTCATCCATAGGCCTGTTTGCGCTGCTCATCATTCTCATCTGGCTGGCATCTTTTGCGCTTCATGCACAGCTAGACTGGGGCCACGTCACTTGCGCGCTGGCCGGTGCGTGGTTGTGCAATGCTGGCGCAGTGGCTACCGGCATGGCAGTTTCCGCATGGGTAAGAAAACCACTGGCAGCGGTTACCGCGACGTTTCTGCTATTAGCCATATTCTGGCTGATAGATTTTGCGCCATTATCCCGTGGCGTAACCGATAGTGCGCTGAGCTGGTTTAGCATTGCGGCCCAGTTTCGGCCTTTCTTAAACGGCGAGCTATCGCTGGGTGCTGGTGCTTTCTTTGTCGTATGGGTTGGGGCCGCCCTGCTGGCAGCCTGGTTGGGATTACTGATACCCCCACGCCGCACCTTGGTAATAGGCGTCGCCATCGGGCTGCTGGGTGCCTGGACCCTGTGTGCGCAGATTTCTGTCAGCAAAGATGTCACCAGTTTTCAGCGCAACTCGTTGTCAGAACAATCGCTGGCGGTACTCGCAAAGGTAGACCGGCCTATCCAGGCACTGGCGTTTACCGATGATGACCCCCGTCTGCGTCAAACAATTAGCCGATTTGTAGATCGTTACACTCAGATCAACAAGAATATTGTCCTTCAGTTTGTTGATCCCAGTAGCGCGATGGCCGTGCAGCTGCAGCGACAGTATGGACTAACGGGAGCCAGCCAGCTGCTGTTGCGCTCGCAAGATCGACTAGAACGAGTTGGCGTACTCAGCGAGCAAGCTTTTTCTAGTGCCATACAGCGCATAGCGCAGCAGCAAACCTTCCAAATCGCATATGCGACAGGCAGCGGCGAACGTGATCTACTGGGACAGGCAAACTTCGATCTATTTAATTTTGGCCAGATGCTCAGCCTGCGCGGCGCAGAGATCGTTCCGCTGGATTTGGTTCTTACACCGGTTATATCAACCGACATTGACCTGCTGATTCTAAGCCAACCCCGCGAACCCTGGATGCCCGGAATCGCTGGGGCATTGCGCCAGTTCGTCGCCAATGGTGGTCAGGTGCTTTGGCTTGACGATCCCGGTGCGGAGCCAGCGACAGGCGGACTCCTAGACGCGGTATATGGCGTAGAGAAATTGCCGGGTCAACTGATCGATCTTGCCGCAGGCGATAAGGGCCTCAATGATCCCAGGCAAATTGTACTCCCGACCGCCGGAGGCAACCCGCCGCTGCAGGATTTAAAACAGCAAATTCTGTTTCCGATAACCGCGGCAATTCGCCATGACCAACAAGCAAGTTGGCAAGTGGTCGCAGAGATCACTACCGGTGAAGACACTTGGACGGAGGTTGGAGATGTAATGGGTCGCGTTGGGTTTGATCCCGACCAGGGCGAACACCGAGGACCCCTTGCCATCGCCTATTTCCTGGAGAGTTCCAACAACCCAGAACACCGGGCAGTGATTTTCGGTGACGCAGATTTCTTATCCAATCAGTTTCTGAATAATGGCGGCAATCTGGAGCTTGGTCTACGCGCGGTGGACTGGCTGCTGGGCGAACAGCAGTTAATCGCACTGGTCGACATACCCGCCGAGCGTATCAACTGGAGTGATAAAGACTGGGGCTGGTTCGGACTGCTGGTGATTTTTCTCCCAAGCTTCATCCTATTTTTTATCGCATTTGCGGTGTGGTGGCGACGACGTGCCTGAGCTACCAGAGGTAGAAACCACTCGACGTGGTATTGCACCCTACCTGGAAGGCCAGGCAGTCCAATCTCTTTTGGTGCGCGAGTCGCGGCTGCGCTGGCCTATCCCTGCGCATCTCACATCTACCCTCGCCGGTGCGCAGGTGCTCCAGGTGAGTCGACGCGGCAAATTTCTGCTCATCCAGACGGATCGTGGCACCGCATTGTCCCACCTGGGCATGAGCGGTTCTCTCCGCGTACTCACCAGGCCAGAAGCGCCGGAGAAACATGACCATTTCGACTTAATCACCGACGCGGGCAGTATCATTCGTTATCGCGACCCACGACGCTTTGGTGCACTGCTTTGGGCGGGCGAAGACCATTCAACTCATCCAATGATTGCGCGCATGGGGCCTGAGCCTCTCTCAGATGACTTCGATGGTCAGCATCTATTTGCTCATTCCCGCGGGCGCAAGGGAGCAGTCAAGAATTTCATCATGAACGGTGAAATTGTAGTTGGCGTAGGCAACATTTACGCCTGTGAGTCGTTATTTTCGGCTGCCATCCACCCGCGCCGACCAGCGGGGCGTATTTCCCTCGCCCGCTACGAGCTATTGGCCGACGAAATCAAGAAAGTGCTGGCTAAGGCTATCGAAATGGGTGGTACAACGTTACGCGATTTCGTAAACGGATCCGGCCAGGCTGGATACTTCAAGCAGTCGTTGAATGTCTACGATCGCGAAGGCCAGCCATGCGTCGGGTGCGCAAAGCCCATTCGCAGAGAAGTCATAGGCCAACGCAGCACGTATTTTTGTGCTGGCTGTCAGCGTTAATGGGTTAAATAGTCAGTATTTTTCTGGTTCACCGGACTCAATAGTGAGTCCAAGTTCC
>CAZVYE010000307.1:0-3729 GCA_964630895.1 uncultured Gammaproteobacteria bacterium
GTCCAGGTCGGGTCGAGATCATCGAGCGTTGTCAGCTGGCTCTTATCCAACTCTGCCAGCATGTCCAGTTCAATCATGGTAGCCACCATGTAGTCGGACGGCACAATGACGTCGTAGCCGGTCGCGCCACCCTGAAGCTTGGCTAGCAGATCCTCGTTGCTACCGAAGGTGTCTGTAACAACCTCGATTCCGGTTTCCTCCTTGAACCTCTCGATGAGCTGGGGATCAACATAGTCGCTCCAATTGTAGAAGTGGACGACCTGTTCTTCGGGAGCGGCAGCACCTCCACAACCCGTCGTAATCAGAGCCAGGGCAATTGCCAGAACGCCCAACGTGATAATCTTCTTCATGTAAATTCCTCCGTTAATTCCTCCACACTAGATCTGGATAAGCGATTTCAGAGTTACGGCAGGCTTCAATAGGCTTCTCCTTTTCTCTGTAACCACAGTGACAGGGGCACCAGCAGCAACGATACAAGCAGCATCAGACTGGAGAGGGCATTCGTCTCCGGCGTGATACCGCGCTTGACCATCGAGTAGATGCGTATCGGCAGGGTCGTCGATCCGGGTCCAGAAACGAAAAACGTTATGACGTAATCGTCAAGTGAGAGGGTAAAGGCAAACAAAGCGCCGCCCAGAATTCCTGGGATAAGCAGGGGGAAAATAACGCGCCAAAAAGCCTGCCATTCGCTGGCATATAAATCACGTGCGGCTTCAATCAGACTTGGCTCGATAGCGGCCATGCGCGCCCGCACGATCACGGCCACAAAGGATATATTGAAGGCGACGTGGGCAATAATGATTGTAGTCAGCCCCAATCGTGCGTTAAGCAGCACAAAAAAGACCAGCAACATGATCGCCATAGCAATATCGGGGATGATAATGGGTAGAAAGAGAACGGCCTCAATCGGCGTTTTCGTGCGAAATCTGAAGCGTTCCATGGCTATAGAAACCATTGTCCCGATAATCGTCGAGATTACCGTCGAGGCAATCGATACTATGAGGCTGTTCCGTAATGCACGTCCAATCAGTTCGTTGCCGAGCAGCTTGATGTACCAGTCAAATGTAAATCCGGTCCAATGCGTGGGGAAGCGCGAAACGTTGAAAGAGAAGAACACAAGTAAGGCGATAGGAGCGTACAAGAAGAGGTAGAACAAAATCGCGTAACCAGAAAACAATCCCTGCAGGAGTCGTGTGAGATTGCTTATCTTGACTTCGAGGGGCGCCACGTCAGTTGTCAGTTCGCGCTTTCCAGTTACCGGTGCGGCCATTGACTCACCTCTCCTTATAATACTCTTTCAGCGCGCAGGCTGCGGAAGTAGATGACCGTGCCCAAAAGCATGACGATCATCAAGACAGTGGAAACAGCAGCGCCGAACGGCCAGTCAGTGGCCGCACCAAACTGTTGTTGAATCAGGTTGCCGATCATCACCGCCTTGCTGCCACCTAATAAGTCAGGGGTCACAAACGCACCGAAAGAGGGGACAAATACGAGAATTGTCCCTGAAACGATTCCGGGCAAGGTGAGCGGAAGGGTGACGCGCAAGAAGGCTTTGGCCCGGTTAGCATAGAGGTCTCGTGCCGCCTCAACCAGAGACCGATCCAACCCTGACAGACTGGCATAACAGGGCAACACCATCCCGACGACCCACGTATACACCAACCCAAGAATGACAGCCTCTTCCGAAAACAGCAGATTGGGTGGCGATTCTGCGCTTGCCAGCCCGAGCGCAATCAATGTCTGGTTGAGAACGCCATCGCGGAACAAAATGAAGCGCAAGGCGTACGTGCGGACGACGAAGTTAGTCCAAAACGGCAGCATCAGGAGCAGTAACAATACATTACGTATTCTTGGAGACTGGCTAACAATCCAGTAAGCCAGAGGATAACCCAGGAGCAGACAAATCAATGTCGTGATGAAGGCAATGAAAAATGAGCGACCGAAAATACCCAGGTACAAGGGGTCTGCAAAGCGGAGATAATTGTCGAGCTGGAAAGTCCACACCAAACTCCCGTATGTGCCCCTATCGAGAAAACTATATACAAAAATGATGACGAGCGGAATGAGAAAGAAGATGATCAGCCAGAACAACGTCGGCGCAAGCAAGACATTTAGGACGACGCTTTCATCTTTTGTGCGAGGTTCAACTTCCACCGTGTTCTCCTCTCAGTCCATCAATACCAAAGCGTGGGTCGGGTTCCAATTCAGACCTACAGTATCTCCGGCACGATAGATACGTCTGTTCTCGGGGTCGATGTTCTGCTCCCGGACAGTGACACTGGTGTTGTCGCTCAGCCGTACGACATAGCGCGTGTCTGTGCCGATATAGATCGTCTCTTCCACCGTCGCCTGCACCATTCCGTTGTCGCCCAGCTGCAATTTTTCGGGTCGAATGGCCACGCATACGGCCTGCCCCTCTTCAAGAGGTGCTTCGGAATAGGCCTGGACAGGAATATGTCCACCAACAGACACCGTAATAGAACGTCCCGCGATTGCTTCAATTGTGCCCTCCAGGAAGTTTGTCTCGCCTATGAAGTCTGCAACGAATCGCGTGTTAGGACGTTCGTAGATCTCTTCGGGCGGCCCAATCTGCAATACTACGCCTCGGTGCATGACCGCGATGCGGTCCGACATGGTAAGAGCTTCTTCCTGGTCGTGCGTGACGTAGATAAACGTAATCCCTACACGTTCCTGCAATGATTTGAGCTCGAGCTGCATTGCCTTGCGGAGTTTGAGGTCAAGCGCACCCAGCGGCTCGTCTAACAGCAACACTTTTGGATGGTTAACCAGAGCGCGCGCCAGCGCCACGCGTTGCTGCTCCCCGCCGGACAATTGGCGCGGCCGGCGCGTCGCCTTGTCAGCCATCTCCACCATTTCCAGCGTCTCCAATACCCGCTGCCGGGTTTCCTCTTTAGATACGTTCTTCATGCGGAGCCCAAAGGCCACATTGTTGAACACATTCATGTGAGGAAAGAGCGCATAGTCCTGAAAGACGGTGTTGACCGGGCGCTTGTTCGGCGGGGTGTCCTGCTGCACAATGCCGTCAATTGCAATCTCTCCGCTGGACGGCATTTCAAATCCGCCAATCAGTCGCAACGTCGTTGTCTTTCCGCAACCAGACGGTCCGAGGAAGGAGAAAAACTCCCCTTCGAGAATATCAATACTCATAGTGTCAACGGCAAGGACGTTTTCACCACCCGGTCCTGCGTAGAGCTTGCTAACATTTCTGATTTCAAGTATCGATTCTGGCATGCCCTTACTCTTTTGATAGATTTTTTACGTCAAGCATTTGCCGACCAACGAGAGCGCAAGGTTTGCCCGGTGCCATTGAAGTGTGTGCGTAGGGGAAATTGTAGACGATGATGGGCTATCCTCTCTCCCGGGCAGGTCACAGACCCGCCCCTACGATGGCATCTGATGGCAAGAACTATGATTACGCTGTATTACACAGGAAAGCCTTTTTTGACAGCTTTCCAGCGAAACCAGTTTATCATCCATATCCTGCTGGCGATGTGTCTGTTCGAAAACCTGGCGCTCACCCGAATTCGGGTTCGAGCTAGATTCCTCGCTCAACTCTCGTAAATCACCTTATGTGGCATCCTTTGCCACCTTGAATTAGGGAGAGAAACCATCACACATTACCGCTCGATTCATGCTCAACGAATTCAAGCGGCAGCCAATTATCAATGTCTTTAATTTTCTTCGGCAGTAAATGGGTTTGCGTGCGGC
>CAZVYE010000308.1:0-3653 GCA_964630895.1 uncultured Gammaproteobacteria bacterium
ATTTGCCTTGCGACGTTGTTCTCGGATGGCTTGCGCATCCGGCGCCTCTAGCATGAACTGCCTGGCAAATGCTTCCCGGCCCAGCTCTTCTACAGCAGAGGCAAACGACTCGCTAAATTTTCCATCGCCTCGCACATACAATAGCTCGTGAGCCAGCTCGTGATACACCAGTCCAGCGGTTACCACGGGATCGTCCCGAAGCATGGTGTTCAACACCGGATCATTAAAAAAACCCAAAGTTGAGTACGCCGAGCCAGGCGCCAAACGGACATCCATATTTTCAGCACGCAAAGTCTGCGCCAACGCTCTGGCCTGCTGAGTGTCAAAGTATCCACGATACGGCAGGCACCCAGCGATGGGATAACACCATACCTTGGGTTCAAGGGAAAACTCTGGTGCGGCAATCACCTGCCAGGTGACAGCATCTCGCTCCAAATCGGCAAAATCGGTGTAGCTATTGGAATCAGGCAGCTGCAGCTGCTGTACACCAAATGTGCGCGCCTTCTGCACCCATTGCAGTTTCCCCCGCAGCTCTGGATTTGTAGCCGGGTCTGCCAAAACGTCCACGATAGGTCGCTTTGCCCGCTGGATTTCCCATTGACCGGATACGGCTTGCCCGTAATACCGTAGCGTTGAACAGCCGGTGGATGCGACAATAAGTAATACGACGAAGATTAATCGATACACAGGGAGTGGTCTTGACTGAAGAATGGTTTGATAACGATGACTTTTGGCGAACGTTTGGCGATTGTATGTTTTCTGAGTCGCAGTTTCATGAAGCATCCGAACAATTAGACGCGCTGCTGGCGTTAGCTGCCGTGGACGCGGAAAAGATTCTTGACCTGGGTTGCGGTCCTGGCCGTCATGCCCTGCCACTGGCGGATCGTGGATTTGACGTTACCGGTGTAGATCTGTCTGCCCACCTTTTGAAGATTGCCGCTGACAAAGCCAAGGCCCAGGATAAAAGGCCGGAACTGGTGCGAGCGGACATGCGCGAATTCACCACCGACGGTGCCTTTGACCTGGTAATTTCCATGTGGTCTTCGTTTGGATACTTTGAAGATCCCGAAGACGACATTCAAGTTCTTGCCAATTGTTATCAGAATCTACGGGAAGGCGGCGCCTTCCTACTGGACATCGTGGGTAAAGAGTACGTAACCCGCAATTTGCAGCCCGTTCACCTTACCGAGTTCGATGACGAACGAATATTGATTGAACGCCCTCTGTTAGAGGACGATATGACGCGCTATAGCAATGAGTGGCTGCTTATAGAAGGCGACAAGGTGCATCGCGCAGACTGGCATCACAATCTATATTCGGGGCAGGAAATACGCGATCGCCTGGTCGCTGTAGGATTCAAAGCAGTCGCCTTGTACGGATCTATCGATGGCGACCCGTATGACATAGACGCCGAGCGCTTAATTGCGGTCGCCTGGAAAGACTGAGGTTACTAACATTCCTGACCCTTGCGTGTTTAGCCTAGAAGATCCAATGGCTGCAGATGCACACATCTGCGGTGGTAAGGCGTCTGCTCTGTCTCAGGCATTGCAGCATGACTTTCAGGTTCCAGAAGGCTGGGTGCTCACCAGAAATTTTTTTGACCCCTGGCTGGCGCAGGTCCAGGCTCATCCAGCATGGCTAAGAGTGGTCCGCGACCCGATCGCGGCGGACGATCAGGACTATGCCGACTTACAAGACGCAGCAGATACGGTAAGTCTGCAAGGCGAGCAGCTTGAAGCATATGTCCAGCTTAGAGCGGCGCTAGACTCACTGCCGGGCGCGATGTTTGCAGTGCGGTCGTCTGCACTGGACGAAGACGGTCAGGCAGCATCTTTCGCGGGCATTTATCAAACGTTTTTGGGCGTCAAGCCGGATCAACTTGTAGAGCGTATTAAGGCATGCTTCGTGGCCACGTTTGATCGCCGCGTATTCGACTACCGTCATGCGCATGGCCTGCCCGCGATGCCAGCCGCGCTTGCCGTTCTGATTCAGCGCCAGCTGGATAGTAAAATTTCCGGCGTCACGTTCACGATCAATCCGGTAACCAACGATTTTGACGAAATACTGGTCAACGCTACCTGGGGCCTTGGTGAATCCCTGGTAGATGGTCGTATCGAGCCAGACAATTGGTTGGTAAATCGACAGGACCAGACCGTCCTGGATGCCAAGATTGGCCAGAAAGAGAATTCACTGTGGCTGCGCCGTGAAGGTGGTGCGGCCACCATGAAAAGCTTTCGACAGGGAGAAGCAAGCCTTACCGACGATCAGCTCAAAGAGGTGGTTGCGTTATCTATTGCGGCGGAACAGCTCACAGACGGGCCAGCTGATGTGGAGTGGGCCATCGAAAACGGCGAGCTGTACCTGCTGCAGAGTCGACCGATTACCACCTATGTTCCGTTGCCCGAAGATTTGCTGACGCAACCCGGAGAGCGCAGGGTGCTGTATGCGGATGCAGCTCTGTCTAGCGGGTTCACCCTCAATGCCCCAATATCGCCGATGGGACTGGATTTCATGCGAATCTGGTCAAAGCAAATTCGCGACGAATTTGTGGGGCCGATCAACCGCGAGATCAAACCCACCGATTATCTTTGGGTTAGTGCAGGCGGCAGAATGTACATGCCACTTTCCAATCTTTTTGCGGCTCAAAGTAAGCGTAAGATGGTTGCAAGTATGCAAGCCAGCGACATGCTGCTGGCGAACACCATTGATGCGATTGACGCCAAACAGTTTAAGTCAAAGAGAAAACCGTTCTGGGCTGGATTTGGCATGCTGCGATACGGCCCCCGTATTCTGTGGCGAATCAAGTCTGCGCTTTGGCTGATGCTTAAAGCGATAGTGCGCCCAGAGCGCACCAAGAATAAGCTGGTCCAAAATCTGAACGACTTTATTGACCAAACCATCGCAAAAGCAGACAAATCCCTTCCGCCCGACGAGTTTGCGCAAAGATTATTTTTCTTTCACCGGGCCGATGGCTTGCGCTATTTCTTCACCCGGGTCATGGGCGCACTTGCAGCAGGGCTGGTCGCGGTCAAGCTATGTCAAATAATGGTTCCGAAAGGCTACTCAAAGGCAAAGGACGACCGACAAACAATGGCCAACGGCTATCACGGCAACCCAGTAGTAGAAATGAGCCTTGCCATGGAAGCCATCGCTACTGACGTAAGAAATGAAAGGTTACGCGTTGTCGACTCCCCGCTTTGGGCTGATTTCCTCCGTGAGTTTGGTCACAGGGGGCCCAGCGAAATGGACCTGGCCACGCCGCGATACCAAGATGACGTCGCAATGGCGTCGGCGCAAATAGAGCAATTGGTGGGCAGCTCAGAAGGCGTCTCCAAGCTGCATGATCAAAGCGTGGCAAAACGCGAGCAGGCGGTCGCACGGGCCATGCAGCATTCTGGATGGTTGCGTCGCCGCTTATTGCACCGCGCGAGCCGGATTGCGGATCAATTTGCGGGAATGCGAGACACGCCCAAACACCTATTCTTGCGGTTGTTTGCGCTGATGCGCCAGCATCTAATGGATTTCGGTCAAGGACTGGTAGAGCGCGAACAACTGGATCGAGCCGAGCACATTTTTGATCTTCAGTTTGCGGACGTGGCAGCGTATGCACATCAACCCAATACCGATTTGCGCGAACGGCGAGACAAGCGGCT
>CAZVYE010000309.1:0-3621 GCA_964630895.1 uncultured Gammaproteobacteria bacterium
GTCGATGGCATCTTCGATTGCCCGTGCATCAGACGCCGAGGGCCTGGTCAGCACATAATCGCTGACTTGATCACGGACGCCCGGATGGCCGATACCAATGCGAAATCGATTGTAATCAGAACCCAGGTGCCGATGGATGTCGCGCAGACCATTGTGCCCCCCATGGCCACCAGCAACTTTAAATCGCAGCACACCAGGGTCCAGAGCTAAATCGTCATATGCGACAAGAATCTCAGATGGCGCCACCTTGTAGTAAGAGGCAATCGCTGCTACTGGCCCGCCACTTTTGTTCATAAAGGTCTGCGGCTTGCACAGCCACACTTTATCGCCGCCGATACTTGCCGCCCCAACCTGCGCAGCAAACTTGCGATCTTCGCGCAGATCGACACCTGATTGCCTTGCCAACCCTTCCAAAAACCAAAACCCGGCATTGTGCCGGGTCTGGTCATACTTAGGGCCAGGGTTACCCAAGCCCACAATCAGTTTTAGCGCCATAACAATGAAGCCACCGGAGACTTATTCGTCGCCAGACTTCTCTTCATCGCCACTGGCTTCACCCGCATCGCCTTCGTCAGCCGACTCATCATCAGCAACGGTGGGCACTTCGCCAGCCGCAACTTCTTCACCTTCTTCCGGCTCGACCTGAACCTGAACGTGCTGTGCGGAAGCCACGATGCGATCTTCGCCATCGTGCTGCAGATCAACCAGCTCCACGCCTCCAGGCAACTTAATGTCTGACAGGTGGATGATTTCGCCAACTTCCAACTCCCCGAGATCGACTTCCAAATACTCTGGAAGGTCACGCGCGCGACACTCGACTTCGACTTCGTTGATTTGATGCGAAATAACCACACCAGACTTCTTACCTGCAGGCGACTGCTCTTCGTTGATGAAGTGCAGAGGCACCAGGATGGTGAGCTTCTGACCCTTGGTAACACGCTGGAAATCGATGTGCATGATCTCCTGCTTGAAAGGATGACGTTGCAGGTCACGCAAAATCGCGCGCTGCGTTTTATCGCCAACCGTCAACTCAACTACCGAGGTGTAGAAAGACTCGTCCTGCAATGCACGCCAGAGAAAATTCTGCGGAATCTGCAGTGATACGGACTCTTTATCACCGCCGTACAAAATACCCGGCACCAGACCCTCACGTCGCAGGCGGCGGCTCGCACCTTTCCCACTTACTTCGCGGATCTCTACCGGAACTTCAATCGATTTAGACATTGTATGCTCCTAAACATCGTCCATCCGCTCGCCGCGACCAGCATTCTGCGGATGGCAATAAACACCTGGATTTAAAAAAGCCCAGGCAACCTGTCACTAGCGTGACGAAATCAGTCCAAGTACATGGAACTGACCGACTCGCCAATCGCTATACGACGAATCGTTTCTGCCAGCATTTGCGCTACGCTAAGCTGGCGAATCTTTTCTATACTGTGCGCTTGTTCAGATAGCGGGATGGTATCGGTTACCACCAGCTCATCAATTTGCGACTCTCTTATATTGTCGAGCGCCTTCCCTGAAAGCACCGGGTGCACACAATATGCAAGCACGCGCTTAGCGCCATGTTCTTTCAAAGCCTGCGCGGCCTTACACAAGGTTCCGGCAGTATCCACAATGTCGTCAACAATGACGCATGTGCGATCTGCCACGTCACCAATAATATTCATGACCGTGGCTTCATTGGCCCGTGGACGGCGCTTATCAATAATAGCGAGATCAGCGTCATCCAGACGTTTCGCAATGGCACGCGCGCGGACCACACCACCTACGTCTGGTGAAACCACCACCAAATCGTCCATGGGGACCTGGCGCCAAATATCCGCGAGCATTACTGGAGATGCGTATACATTATCCAGCGGAATATCAAAAAAGCCCTGGATTTGATCTGCATGTAGATCCACAGTCAAAACCCGATCTGTTCCCACCGCGCCTATGGTGGTTGCAGCAACCTTCGCCGAAATGGGAACTCTCGCAGAACGCGAACGCCGATCTTGCCGCGCATAACCAAAATATGGAATCACCGTCGTCACCCTGGCGACTGAGGCCCGCTTAAAGGCATCCACCATCATCAGCATCTCCATAAAATTGGCTGCTGTAGGACGACACGTGGGCTGAATCAGAAACACTTCCTGACCGCGCACGTTTTCCATAATCTCAACCGCAGTTTCGCCGTCGCTAAACTGACCCACATTGGCTTTACCAAGGGGTAGATTGAGATGGCCAGCAATATCCCGAGCTAACTCAGGATGCGCCTGACCGCTAAATATCATTACACCGCTGATCGTCATCCGTTCTTGCCGCAATTACGAAAGATTCAGGATTCGCGGGAGCATAGCCAACCTTGTGGTTACTCGCTCGACCGCGACTTTTCAGCCGGCTCGACAAGCTTTCCGCTCTTCTAGCGCGCCTCGGCGCGAGAGCCAAAATTTTGCGAGCCAAATAACCAAAAGCCCGCGCTCTCATTACGAGAGCACGGGCAAAAATCTGGCTGGGACGGCAGGACTCGAACCTGCGAATGCCGGGATCAAAACCCGGTGCCTTAGCCAACTTGGCGACGTCCCATCATTGTTGGCACTCATCAGTATAGCGATGAATGCGAGGGCGCGTATTGTAGCGGCCCGTTCGCCGGTGTCAACGCCTTAGAGCCGGAATTTACAAATTTTGCGACTTACCGCCAGCAAACGTCCATTCACGCACGAGCAACTTTACGAATTGATCACCCTGTCGAGCTTCTACGCGTCGCGGGAGCCGCTGCTGATCTACGTCGCGATATTGGCGGAATTTAATCTCCCAGCCCATTTGTTCCAGCAGAATCAAATCCCCATTCTCATCCCGTTTGTTTGCAGCCACTGCGCCCGGCGCGGCACGCCCTAATACCCAGTACTCCAAACCATGCACTGGAACATTTAACGCCGTATGACGATCTATCAGCAAACTTACGGAAGGTTCGACGATTTGTCGCCCATCTGCTGTCTCCAGCGTCGCCGCAGATTCGGTAACATTCAAACTCCATGCGCCACGACCCAGGGCGCCATGAAAATGCATTTGGCTTGCCTGAGCTGAGTGCTGCCACTCGAGCGTTCCGCTACCGCTATTGCGACCATCTGAAAGTGCCAACCGCCCGACCATTAGCCATCCGCGATCCACCTCTTCCGGAGCAATCTGTCTGCTTGCGCAACCGGCCAATAGCAGCAATACCAGCACACATGCGGCTGTACGTACTTGGCGCATCAATTCGTCAATCTATCCATGGTTTCTTTGATGACCAGGTTTTCCGGATCACGATCTAAACCAGTTTGCCATACTTCCAGAGCCCTTTCGGTCTCTCCAGTCACCCAAAGCACCTCACCCAGGTGCGCCGTAATCTCTCCGTCATCGCTAAGCTCCATGGCTTTCTCCAGGTACTCTAAAGCTTCGTCCATGTTGCCCATGCGGTAGTGAACCCACCCCATGGAGTCCACGATAGCGGCCTCGTTGGGAAGCTTTTCATATGCCTCCGAAATGAGCTCGAAGGCTTCTTCATGACGATCAGTCCGGTTGGTCAAGGTATATCCCAACGCATTAAGTGCATTAGGGTCACCCGGCCGAAGCTCAAGCACCTTCCTTAGATCAGCTTCT
>CAZVYE010000310.1:0-3615 GCA_964630895.1 uncultured Gammaproteobacteria bacterium
GCTAGGGGCATTGGCCGGTCAATGGCCAGGGGCTGGTTTCAGCGCGGCATGGTAACAGTAAAGTACAGAGTAGGCGCCGGTTAGCGTTTAGGCGTTGTGAGCGGTCGGTCCCTGACCGCTGCGGGGACAAATGCCGTTCAGGCAATGGCCCATGCGACGAGCGACAGCGCCAGGCCGGCCAGCAGGAAAAACAGGCCCTTGATCATCAGGGATTTCGGGTAGTCGGCCTCCTTGTGGATCAGGGAGTAGGGAAGCCCCGTTATCGGTCCGAGCACAATCGACAGCAGCCCCCAAACCCAGCGGTTATTACCCAGCGCCGTCAGCGCAGCCATCAGGCCACCGAACCAGAAGAGCGTAATGCCGATTACCAGAATGATGAATATCGGTATGGTCAGCCACTGGTTGGCCAGAAATACCTTGAGGATCTCGTGTTCCATAATGCTTCCGGATGAATATTTTGGCGCGATTGTAGCAGGGCTGGGTGCAAGATTGCGCAGCCGGAGTCATGTCCGGGTTTTAGACCAGGCTTCCCCCGGAAACCCGCCAGCTGTGAACATCGGGGCGGCCCTGTGCGGCCGCCCGCGCACCTCAATATTCTCCTCACCTATTCGGCGGATTGCTGCATCGCCGCGGTGTCCATCCACATAAACTCCCAGATATGCCCGTCCAGATCCCGGAAGGCGCGACCGTACATAAAGCCGAATTCCTCTGGTTCACGATAGCTGCTGCCTCCTGCGGCGACCGCCTTATCCACGAGCGCATCTACCTCCGCGCGGCTCTCTGCGGACAGGCACACAATCACCTCGCTGCTCTTGCCGGGGTCGCAGATCTCAAGACCGGGGGTAAAGCTGGTGTACTTTTCACGCGTCAACAGCATGACGAAATTGTCTTCACCGATAATCATGCAGGTCGCCGTTTCATCGGTGAACTGCGGGTTGAACTCAAAGCCGAGCCGGGAGAAGAACTCGATGGATTTGCCTAAATCGGCAACCGGCAGGTTAACGAACATCATTCTGGACATGGTGTTTCCTCGGATGGAGCCAACGATGGATTACGTTGGTAGCTTGTAGGTAGCTAATAGTCGCAAACGCAGGCTCCAATTCGACAGCGGCGGAATATTTTTTGGCGGAAATAGTCATGCCAGTGCGCGACAAGCCTATTACATTGTCCGATTGGCCGCTGCCAATACCGCCTTGACCAGGCCCGCAACGGGTCGTGCTGAGTACGCTGGTGCCAGGTCTGCAATATGCTACCTCCGGCACTTTGATGTGGCTATGTGGCGCCGACTTATTATGCTTGTCCACGGCAATCAGCGACTGGATGACGTGGCGCTTATGGCGCTTAACTTTGCCTGAATTGACTATTTCATAAAATTCACTCTGGCTCGAATTTTTATAAGTTTCGACACAGTGAATAGATGCTGGAAGCCATGTTATCTTTTGTTTTTAGGACGACTTAATAGGGAACGTTAAGTATGCGATTTTTCACACTGGATAGTGCCAGAACCATGTACGGAATGGTTAATAATAGTAATTTCAGCGTTACAGGGAAATATACCGTAAAGAACCATACCTGCCGTTTTTGCGAGCAACCTGCCGCCCTCCATGTTCTTCAATCAACCGTAGACGATAACGAAAGTACTTTTCAGCTAACAACCAGGTTGAGAGCGCGACTCTATCAATTACTTAACGAGCGAAACTGGAGGTCTAAGTTCAACTCAAACAAAGAGAAAATGATAGGTGTCCTTAAGGTTCGGAATAACGTTGATATCGTTTTCGCGAGCCATTCTGGCCAGTTTGGAAACGACGAATTATTTTCCCAGGCATGTGTTGATATTGGACTGAATTATTCTCCTCCTGTTGAGCTCGGGCGAGTTCGGAATCGTGCATTAGGACTGGTTCCAAGGCAATATCAGAATTTTGATTATCAATGTGCTGCACCGCGAATGATTCAGCATGCATTGAGTATGGGGCTTTTTCCTTCAGCAATGACTGAAATGTGCTTTAAAGGGCCAACTGATGGGCGAGTTGCTGGAAGCTGCGGGCGATGCCGTAAAACGATCCCTCCGATGTTGTGTCCGACTGAGCTTCTGCCCGAGTCTGAACGACGTACAGATGATCCGTTACGCACGCGATAATGTTGCTATGTACCGGCTATAAGGTTTTTTTATAATTTAATTTCGGTTCCGGCGTAGTTAACAAGGGAATGTGCGAATAAAGAAGGAGAGTGCAATGCGCCTAAAAGGTCCATTTCGAAAAATTTTTGGTATGTCAGTACAAAACCATGGTCACCATGCTGCGCCTGGTCCTGGCGCGCAGGAGTATCAGGTTCCATTTGTGCACCAAAATCACTGCAACTTATGTGGAGATTCTTCCGCTCAAATGCTGTTGTTGTTTAATAATCAACCGGCATCGGCGCCAATCAAGAATAATGTAGGGCATGCGAATTCCTGGCGGATGCGGCGTAATCCACGCGGCATACTTGAAGGGGCCAATGATGACGACGTCGCCAATATCATTAAAGCTGCAGGCATGAGCGCATGGAATATATATCCCCAGCACGGTGGGTGGACAGCGAACTTGGTCCTCAGTGCGCTACAAACCTACGGACCTTACGCGCAATCTGTACGATTCAGTATGGCTGGGCACTGGGTGGTGGTCGTAGGAGTCGATGGAAACCATGTGATTTACCACGACCCTTGGCGGGGCCAAAATATGAGGAAGACGGAAGCAGCTTGGCGGGCAGCCGCTTTTTTTGATCAAGACTCTGCGGTTGCTGCCACAAATGGTGCCCCAGTACATGTGCCACAGATTCAAGCGCTGCAAAAATAGGAATATCGCCAGACACCGGACTCGAGCAGGGTTTGCGTCAAATTACTGATAATCTCCAGCCGCGGCGACTTCGCGGCGTTAGTCAGTGACACCAAAATTAGATGGTTATTCCTGGTTGGAGATTATTTTCTTGTGTCGAGTCTCTTCCTCTATTTCCTCAGTTCGAAACCCACTGAATACAACCTCCCTGCTCGATTCGGCCCGTTTCACGTGAGCGATTACGTCATTCCCGTTGTCGTCTAACATTTCCCACTGCTCTCTATTAAAAGGAATTATTTTGGATATACCGGAAAGCTCAAATTTCTTATCGAGAAGCCCTATCCGAACCTTGCCAATGATTTCCTCAAAGGTGTTCAGTTGCTTCCCTGAACCTGAAGTAGGTACAAATACCTCGCTAAAGTAAAACTCGCAGTCGTCAAAGTCGATATCGCAGCCGGCCAGGGGGCGGCTTTTGGTGAATACGATCCATATATCATGTGAAGTCATTTTGCTTTCCATTTCAAAAACCTACTTATCACGCGTGGCATTGGGGCGAGTATAAATTGGTATGTCGATCAGGTTGAGTGCCTGGCCGCTTCCAGCGTTGTCTTGATACGCTGGCGCAGCCAGGCCCGCAACGGATCATCCTGGGTGCGCTGGTGCCAGATCTGCAGAATGTCCACGGCCGGCAGTTTGATCGGGCAGGGGTAGGTCACCAGATCGGGCAGGCTGCGGCAGGCCTGTTGCGCCACCGAGTTCAGGCAGGTGATCAGCAGGTCGCTGCCCTCGATGGTGGTGGCGGGGG
>CAZVYE010000311.1:0-3576 GCA_964630895.1 uncultured Gammaproteobacteria bacterium
GGCGGCGATGACGTATTCCGTCACGTGATTGATATGGAGACGCTTCGCAACCACAGCTGCGCATGTGACGGTCAGGCCAAAACCGTCGAAAACCCGGTCAGGTAACGATGAGTGTGTAGCCCCTGCCAGCGCACTGCTGGTAGGGGTTAGATTCCCCCGAAGACATCTGGGCGATCCGCCGCGCTCCTCTGGGAGCAAGCCTCATTCCTCCCACCGAAAGACATCCTCCAAACCCACCCCAAATGTTCGCGCAATACGAAACGCGCTTTCCAGGGACGGCGAGTAGCGCCCCTGCTCTATTGCAAAAATGGTTTGCCGGGTCACGCCAACGCTTTCAGCGAGCTGGGACTGAGTCATGTTGTCGTGCAATGCGCGCAGCTCTTTGACCCGGTTGGAAAATGGCAGAAGCTTAGCCACCACTAGCTCCGATAGAACTTAATCTGCAGCGCATATTCGGCAATCTGGCTCAGCATCAGACTGCCAAAAATGCCATAGAAGAGCAGATGCCCGTTGTAGCTAAATAGATAGATACCCAGGAACATCAAGACCCCAACTCCGAGCAGCACGCTGGAATAGTGTCCCGCGACCGCGCTGATCTGCTTATCTCTTTCGTCGCTCGCCGCATTCGCGTCTTTGGGAGCCATAACTGCGATCACAATGTGACCCAATATAGCCAGAGCGACCAACACGACCGTATAAACAAATACCGTTGGCAACAGCGGCGGAATTAAACTCCCTGCGTGATTAGAAAGATTTACGACCAGAAGAGCATATATTCCGCCGCTAGCCAGCAGCGCAACAAGCATTATCCACGCGGACTTCTCTTTGAAAGGCATACTTACTTCTCCGTAATGACTCGATACATGTAAAATATTATTTACATCGCGTAATGTCAAATATTTTTTACATTCCGACATTATACTGCATCGGCTTGGACATGATTGGCGTGGCAACCGCTGTGGGCATTGTGTTCCAATAGCTGCCTGTTCTTTCAACGGCTGACCCAATGAAGCTAGATCATATTGTCATTCTGCTTACTGACTTGAAGACCGGCGTAGAATTTTATGACGTACTGCTGCCGCTTATCGGGTTTACGAAAACCAGAGACCATGTATTCGGAAATCATGAGGAAGTTTATTTGGACTTCCGGCAGGCAGGCGATACAGAGCATGGTTATCGTAGACATGCTACGGGCCTGAATCACCTGGGATTCAACGCTGAAAAACGGAAGGATTTAGAGACCCTGCGTACGGCGATGGCAAACGCCGGTTTTGACGCACCAGAAATTCAAGAATTCTCGGATGGGTCTGCTGTGTTTTTCCGTGACGAAGACGGAATGCGGATAGAGGTTGGCTGCTCCAAGGATAATACAGCAGTGTAATGCGACCCCTTGTGACAACCGGGATGGACTGAAAAGCTGACGCTGTGCTTTTATGTCAATGCCTTTTGCTACACCACCCAGATGCGCTAATCTTGCCCTATGGATGAACATGATCTGATCTACTCAGGCCACAGCGCCATTGTGGAACGTGACGGCATCTGGCTAAAAGTAAACATTTACCGCATGCCAGACAGCGATTGGTCGTTAGAGGTGGTTAACGACGAGGGCGTATCTTCAGTTTGGAACACGCAATTCCCCACAGACGACGCTGCAATGGAAGAGTTTGAGAGAACCGTCAAGGAGGAAGGGGCCCAGAGCTTGGCAGGTCCGGTAGCAGACGCAGACGCTGAGGCAGTTATGGCAGGTCTGCGCGTGGCAATGGACGGCAGTCTGAAAGACTGGGAAGAAGACCGGGAGTACTACGAGGAATTTCTCAAGATAGACGCCCCCAAGGGAAGTATGCAGTGGTTTGAGATGCAAGGTTTGATGTATGTACTCAATTGTGCCCCGACCATTGTTCCGCCATCTCAATGGATGGCTCTGATCTTCAAAGGCCAGGCCCCAGAGTACGATTCGGACGGCCGGGCGCAAATGATAATTGAGTTATTTCTACGCTCGTACAATGAAGCGTCCCAAAACGTCCAATCCGGCCAGCCGTTGCTGCCCCCGGGATGCGATTTCAGCCCTGATCCGTCTGATGACCTTGGTAACGGTGACGTGGCGCAGTGGTCCCAAGGCTTCTTGACAGGATTTCAGTTCGTACAAGATAAATGGGAACAGATACCCGACCACCTGTGGGATCCATTTAGTCAAGCCACCGCAACCTTGGGATTCTTTGCCTCAAGAGAAATTGCCGAAGAGCTGGCTGAAGATCCCAACGAGAAGCTCAGCGTAGAAGAGCTGTGTAAGGTGTTTTCCACAAATTTTCCGAGCGCATTGCAAGACTTTGCGTCTATCACCCTCCATGCAGCAGATGGCGGGCTACCCAACGCTTTTGACCAGGATATTAAAGCCCCGCCAAAGAAGGTTGGTCGCAACGAACCCTGCCCATGCGGCAGCGGAAAGAAGTACAAAAAGTGCTGTCTGCACTAACTTTGCAAACTGAACCCAGATTTGCCAAATGACAACTTTTACCCCCATCAATCTGCAGCAAAAATTCGCCAAATTTGACGAACACTGGGCACCTCGCGTCGTTGCCCAGATGAACAATTACCAGTTCAAGCTGGCAAAGGTGCAAGGCGAGTTTGTCTGGCATCAGCATGACGATACGGACGAAGTATTTCTGGTAATTGAAGGGTCCTTGGATATTGAGTTTGAGAACGGCAAAGTGACATTAACAGCAGGTGAGATGTACGTCGTTCCTCAAGGGGTCAAGCATAAGCCGGTTGCGAATGAGGAATGCAAAATTATGCTGATCGAACCCGAGGGTGTGATCAACACCGGTGAGGCGGACAGCAAGCTAACCGCTCAGAATGATGTATGGATTTAACTGCGTTTGGTTTACCAGTACACAGAGTTAGAAGACACAATTGAGGAGAATTACAGTTGGCTGAGCAATCAGAAGCCTTATTTTTGGACTGCACTAGCCACGGCAGACAAGTCGCCACGGTGGTTTGCCGACATTTGTTGGCTCAAGACGGTGAGAAATCAGGTTTCATTGAGAACAGCAGTGACCCCCACGACCTGCAGGCCTGGTGTGAAGCGTGCGAATTAAAGTTTGCTGAAGAAGACGGGATGACAGAAGACTTCAAGGCATTCACAGACATGAAAATTGTTTGTACAGAATGCTATGCAGAGGCCAAGTCCAGGCACTCGAAGCCGCGCCACTGAATTCACCACATGCCCTTTACCCCACTTCATCTAGGACCTGCGGCAGTATTAAAGGCCATCGCGGGCAGACGCTTTAGTTTTATGGTGTTTGGCGGATCGCAAGTCCTAATAGACATCGAGCCACTACTGGGTTTGATTTATGGGTGGGAGCGGCTACACGGTCCAAGTCATAGTTTGGCAGGAGCCACCATCATTGGCCTTGTGGCAGGCCTCACCGGAAAGCCAGTGAGCAATGCCGTGCTTAGGTGGCTCAGCATCCCCCATCAGAGCATCACTTGGAAGGTCTCATTCATCTCTGCGTTTATCGGCACCTACTCTCACGTTTTGCTGGATGCGCTTATGCACGGCGATATGACGCCTTGGTT
>CAZVYE010000312.1:0-3483 GCA_964630895.1 uncultured Gammaproteobacteria bacterium
GCCTGCAAAGACATTCCTGCGCAGCTCATTGAAAGCGATGTTGATGTTGCAATGGGTGGCGGTCGCGTTGTGTTTATTCCCGAAGGTACGAAAGACCCGGGGACAGAGTACATGGGACGACGTTCAGATGGTCGGGATTTACTCAAAGAGTGGCGCAGCACACGAGGTGATGGTGCTGTCGTTATTACCGAGCGTAAAGAACTTGAAAGTATCGAAAGCAGTAGCACCGACAGCGTACTTGGGCTGTTTGGGGCTGCCGGATTGGGGGCTACTGCAGACCGAAAGAACAGCGCTACCGAGCCAACGCTTTCTGAAATGGTCCGAACAACCATCGAGGTGCTCAAGCAGAACGACAAAGGCTACTTTCTGCTGGTTGAGACAGAAGAAACCGATGAACGTCAGCACTCAGGCCACGCCAGAAGAGCGATCGAAGGGTTGCTGGAAATGGATGAATCGATTGCTACAGCACGAGCCAATACCGACCCGCAAGACACCTTGATCATCGTGACCTCCGACCACGGCCATACCATGTCATTTGGTGCTGGCGTCATCAGACGAAATAATCCAATTCTGGAGCTCGCGGTGGGCCTGGACGGCGAGCGCATACTTGCATCGGATGGGCTCCCAATGACCGCGCTGGGATTCTTGAATGGCCCTGGGGCAATCCAGTCGGAAAAGCGACCAGATCTTTCCGACATAGACGTGTCATCTCCGGAGTTCAGACAGCAAGCGGCGATTAAAACAGAAGCAGAAACCCACGGCGGGCAGGATGTGCCGCTGTATGCGGCGGGCCCATCGGCGCATCTATTTTCGGGAGTGATGGAACAGAATGCCGTGTACCACCTGATTGCGCATGTGATGTCGGAGTCGGTTGAGGCGTAAACACGCGCACCTCGCGAGAGTGGGTTATAGCTCTTGCATGGCTGTAAAGAGCTAATGTTCCCGACGCTCGACAAAACCAATGGTCCAGGTTTTAACCACTAACCATTGCTTTGGGTTTAACCAGACAAACGAAAGGAATTGCCAGAGGCCCAAATGCCAGACCCATGACGCCCCAAAATACCGGTGTGAGTCCACGTTGCTTTGCAATAAGGTGGCAAGTAATCGCGCTGGCCAGCGTTACCGCAATTAAGAAATAAATACCCATTGCTTTAACCTCCCTTCGCGAGAAGATTTCTTTCCATCAGCGCGGAACAGTGTGACGCTGAATCCACATTATAGCCGGGTAGACATTGTTTCTTCTAACTCGTTCCTAAGGATGTCGTGTTAGCCACCGTAATTAACTGACGACAAATGATGTGTGTTCAGATTCGTCCGCTTCAAAACGTTACCCCTGTCGTGTTAGTGGCTTGATCTGCACAGTTCAGATTAGAACGTCCTGGCGGGGCGAGTCGAAACTTGCCTTGAGGTGTGTCTATCTTAAATTCGTCAAGAGTTCGTCACGCTCTCGTCAAGACGTTTTCTATTGGTTCCCTGCACTATGTCCTAAGCATACAACGCAGGGGAGCCCGCAATGCAATTAAGACCTTTAAACATTCTGCTATTGATACACACAATTTTTCTGACGTCTGTCGTTTACGCTGGCGGCAACGTGGTAACGGTGGCTGCTATTGACGCCAACGCCGACGAGCAGGGGCAACAACCCGCTGTGATTCGATTTTCCCGGACGAATACGAGTGGCGGTTTAACCGTCAACGCGTCTGTTGGTGGTACGACAGACAACGCAGATTTTAACTTTAGCGACGGGGGCACACTCATCGTTTTCAATACCGTCACTTTTGGCAACGGCGTTAGCACAATCGACATTACACTCGAACCTCAATTGGACAATCTACTGTAGGGTCAGGAGCAGTTTGAAGTGACACTAGAGCCTGGCAGCGGATACGCAGTTGGCGCGTCAAGTTCAGCAACTGTCTTCCTTGCGGACGATCCCCCAGTCGTAAGCTTGGACGTGATCGATAATGCTGCCGATGAAGCCGGACAGGATCCAATGGTTTTTCGCTTCTCCCGAACAGGCGGTAACTTGAGCCAAACGCTCACACTCCAAGCGGAGATAGACAATACCAGTACGATTAGTTTTACCGGAGGAGGCGTCGACGTGTCAGGTAGCGACGGCGGCACTCTGGTTGTATTCGATCGTTTTGACATCCCCGCAGGTCAGTCCAGCCACGATCTGACTTATACGCCGCTGTTAGATAACGTCGTCGAACCCACCGAGCAGGTTGATATTTCCTTACTGTCAGGCGGGTACGTTATTGGTACACCAAACACCGCTTCCGCGACACTCGAAGACGATCCACCTGTGGTAAGCGTGACGGTAGTCGAACCACTAGCACGCGAATCGGGGCCGCCCGGTATTCTGCGGTTTAACCGCACGGGAGGTAATCCAGGACAGACGCTAGAAGTAAATGCTCGATTTAACGACTCCATGACGGCAACCATAGGAAGCGATTTTTCGACCAATGATGGTGGTACGCTGCAGGTGTTTGATTTGGTCAGAATTTTTGCCGGAGAGCTATCGCGAGAGATCGAGTTTTCGGCGATACAGGACAATATTGTAGAAGAGGACGAGACGCTGATAGTAGACATCCTAAGTGGCAACTATGTCGTGGGCGCACCCGCGTCTGGCACCATCATCCTAAGCAAAGATCAGCTATTCGCAGACAGCTTTGAGCGACCCGAGGTCGAACCTAAGAGCTGCACTTTAGTGCAGACTGGAGCGCTTGATGCAGGTGCATTTGAACGGGTGGGCTTTCAGGCGCTTGATCGGCAAACAGGAACGATCTGGCTGGTTTGCGAACCCGCGCAGCAATTTGATTGGGATAGCGATGTTTGTGTCGGCACCCAACCGGTAACAGCAACTGACCACCAAGCGATGGTAGACCTGTTTAACGCAGGACTCCTGGGCGAGAACGGCAACATCAGCAGTTGGCGGCTGGCCACTAAGGCAGAGAAGGTGGCAACGGGCGCTAAAGGAACTTGTCTGGTTCGGTAGGTTTTTTGAAAGTCTGTTTCAAGGCAGTAGGAGAGGGGCCGATATTTTCGGCCCTTCTTTGTGTTTATTGGGTTTGGAACTTGCCTGGCATCAATCATGCCTGCGGTCGAGCTGCTGCTATTGAGGTCGTTTGATTTATTCAGAATGATGCAGCTACCGACTGAAATCCTATGTTTACGAGGACCCGGAATAGCAGGCTCTTGGTAAAGCCGGCATGGTGCCCCTCTGCATGCAGTGCAGTGCGATAGGGCACTATGCGAGTCTTCTGACTGATTGAATTGCCGTTTGCTACAGTTCAGAACATAGCTGGCGCTACCCATCCAGAAAAATAGACATTCCGCATGGATTTGGTCGGCAAGTTGCTCCTATTTCATGTCTGTCCAGATCAGAAATGCTTTATTTACTTTCATGGTTTTTCAGAACAATTGATATCCAGTCATGGTAATTTGAGACTCTAACTTGATAAGCAGTAGCACCATACAAACCGG
>CAZVYE010000313.1:0-1236 GCA_964630895.1 uncultured Gammaproteobacteria bacterium
GGGCCGCGCGCCACATTTGAAGGCTCATTGGCGCTGTACGATTTTGCCATGGAATACGGTGATGACGATCAACTCATCAGCCTATCTCAGCTAACGCTGGAAGGAGTGCGTGCCGACACCGCAACCCAAGAGCTCTCGGTGGACAGCGTAGCTGGCAATGACGGCACTACACACCTTGAGCGATTGGCGAACGGCGAGCTGCGCATTATGGAGCATATATACAGCCGGCTGCCTGAAGATGGGGCGCCGACGAGTGCGCCGCAAGCAGCTGCAGACGACTCAGCTGACAATTCGTCCCCGTGGCAAATCCTGCTACCAGACATTCAGCTGCAAGCGCTGAATATCCATTGGACCGACCAGGCCATAACGCCAAACATCGACACCCAGATGCAATTGCAGTCGGCCCAAATCGAAGGCCTGCAGATACCTGCGCAGGATTTCACAGTAAACGCCACACTGCAGCAGCAAGTGGCCATGGCAGAACTCACTGGAGTAGTTAGCGAATCTGCCAGCAACATCGAAGGAACCTTACAGTTGGAAGGATGGCCACTGCCCACCTGGGCACCCTATGGATTAGCAGGTACAGGCATGCAAGTCGCCTCTGGCGTCGTAGAGTCAGACCTCACATTCAACGCTAATTTTGCCGATGAAATAGAGTACCAAATAGAAGGCAGCGTGGTTATCAATGAATTGACCACGCAACAAACGGCTTCCGACAACCCACTCGCCTCCGCTGCACAAATTTCTCTCGCAGGCCTCAGCCTGGATCCTTCCCGTACTACTATTGCCCAGTTGACGCTGGACCAACCAAAGATGGTGCTTATGCGGTCTGCCGACGGTAGCTTAAACCTACCCGAGCAGACTACCTCTGACGCAAGCAGCCAGGCCGACGAAGCCCAGGCGACGTCAACATCTATAGCCATACAAAAACTGACCGCCAATAGCGGAAAACTTGTGTTTACCGACCAGGCGGCCAGCCCGACGTTTGAAACCACCCTCGACGACATGTCGCTCAACCTCGAAGGCGTTGATACCTCACAGCAGCAGCCCGCCAGCCTCAAACTTAGCGGCACTATCGATCAGCAGGCCGAAGTGGCACTGGAAGGTGGAGGAGCGTCTTCTCGCGCACGTCGCCCAGTTCTTCTAGCTCCGAAGGCTTGAGGGTGCACTTGCCGGCTCTGAAGGCGTCCACGTCGTAGAACGATGACGCGGCGTGGACCGCAACGAGTTCATCCC
>CAZVYE010000313.1:1246-3371 GCA_964630895.1 uncultured Gammaproteobacteria bacterium
CACTGGAAGGTTCGCTCATCCTCTGGGACCCCACCCAGCAAAGCAAGCTGACGTTGGAAATTGACAATATGAACCTGCCCCGGCTCAATCCGTACCTGCAGCCTGCCTTGGGACAAGGGTTTGATCGCGGCCAGCTGCGACTGCGGCATGACATACAGCTGACCGGTGCCACTCTGACATCGGACAATGTTGCCACCATTGCACGGATCGCTCTGGGTTCAAAAGTCGAAAGCGAGGACGCGGTGTCGTTGCCATTAGGGCTGGCCATTGCCTTGCTGGAAGACAGCGAAGGGAATGTAATCCTGGAGATTCCGGTACAAGGCGACCTGAGCGACCCCGAATTCAAACTAGGCAAGGTCATCGGCCGCGCCATTGTCGGCCTGGTCACCAAATTGGTCGCATCACCGTTCCTGATACTCAAGAGCCTGGTCCCGGAAGGCTCAGACCTGGACTTAGACCAGGTCACTTTTGCGTTCGGTTCTGCGGAACTGAGCAGCCAAGCCAACGAAGTACTGGGCCAGTTAGGTACGGCTTTAACCCAAAGACCGCAACTCCAGTTGGAAATCACACCGTCCGCAGGACCAGCCGATCGCACCGCACTCAAACGGCAAGCCTTGGACCAATCACTGGATCAATTAGACGCCCCGGACCGAAACCAGGCCTTGCTGGAATTACATCGACAGCAAATCGGCGAGCCACCTACCCTGCCAGTTTCGGAGGTAGAACCAGTGGCAATGCCAGACATGGAAGCCGTAGAGTCAGCGCTGCTGGATGCCATCGAAATTTCCGACGCACAGCTACAGCGCCTCGCAGACAACCGCGCCCAGGCCATTCAGCAATTCCTGCAGGTCAATCAAGAGAATCTGGCGGACCGACTTTTCATCCGCAGCACAACCATCCAAGCAGAGTCAGAAAGCGATGGCATTGCTGTAACCTTCGGCATTACCGCACAATAGTGTCGGCAGAATAGCAGCCCAACACAGCGCTGGTTCTTGAGCGAATTCGATCAACCATGTTCACTGTTGTAGGGGTGCCCAGTAGAAAATAGCGATGAACGCTGTCGGAGACAGCTGCTATTTTTCGTGCGTCTCCATCAACAGGCGTGCTGTCAATTAAGGAGCCGCCATCACCGACGTTGCCTTCGAGGCTGTGGTTGCCGCGTCCTTGGTATAACTCGAGCTTGCCAAATAGTTCTGGTCGGGATAGTAGGCAAACATCAACGAACCACCCTTGATAGTGTCGATAAGCTCGCGGGCAATCTCGTTTCTTACCGCCGGACAGCCCCAACTGCGACCAATACGGCCCTGCTGGGCAACCAGATCATCGTTAACGTACCAGGCACCGTGCATGACGATGTAACGTTCCCTCGCCTTGTCATTGAATCCCATGTCCAGGCCGTCCAGCTTTAGCGAGTAACCATTGCTACCCACGTATGTACCTGCGGTTCGAAACAGCCCTAAAGAAGTCTGCTTGCTGTCTGGAATATTCGAAAAGCGTTCAGACATGTTCCCACCCGTATTTTTTCCGTGGGCAACTCGCTCGTGATACAGCAACTCTCGCGTTTGCGTATCAAAAACCCAGAGGCGTGGCTCGGTTGATGGCAGCGAATAGTCGATAACGGTCAGGCGGCGATCATCTCCCTCACCTGCTGTCTTGGCGCGTTCAGCGGCATGCAGTGCCAACAGCAAAACCTGTTGGTCTATGGTGGGGGCTGCTTTGGTCAGATCTTTGACCAAAGTGCTTTCTACCGCGCCCGCCGTGCCTGTGCCAGTCAGCGCCAGGATCGTAATCATCATCAACTTCTTCAACATGCAACAATATCTCCCTCGCAGCTAGAAAGCCGCGACTCCATTTTGTCTCCAGTAAGGTACTTTGGCCCAAAAAGGCATGCGATGTGCCTGGGACCAGAGCGTGCCGGTTATTGAATTATCGGTCGTTTTTGCCGAATTTACAGGGAGTTAGACGGGATTCCACGCGGATAGTTCACTAAGCTTTCACTATTTATGGTCGGAATATCGACAAACGGGAAGCGAGCGTGAATGAACGGCAGATCAAGAAAAAGTCAAGGTATGCCTGTAGACAGCACGTCCCTTCTCGAGTTTTTATGAGGAGGGAAATCGCAAAT
>CAZVYE010000314.1:0-3370 GCA_964630895.1 uncultured Gammaproteobacteria bacterium
CTATCAGCTGTCCTTCCAACATCTGTTCGACCGGGCCTGCAATGGCAGGATCGCCTACCGCGATAACCACAATGCCTTTCGCGCGCGGCTGAGGCGGCTGGGGTTTGGTTTCGATTCTTGCAGGCTCTTTGGTTGAGTCAGGCTCTGCCTTTGCCAATGTCACGGTAGAATCCCGCGCCGGCTCTACTGCGCGAGAATCATCGGAAGACTTATTGTCATCTGCGTTTGCATTGCGCGCAGCCTCGGAACGACCCTCTCGATCGTTGGCGGCCATGGCAAGCTTGGTGCCCACGCCATTCTGCGTGCCTGATGAGGAATCGTTTTGCCGTGAAACCGTATTTGCAACTGTTTCATTGCGCGTTTCTGCCGAAGCTTGCCGTTCCTCTTCTTTCCTGCGTTGCGCTGACCACAACTGCAGTTCGGCCTGCAACTCAGCATCACTTATCTCATCTGCTTCTGATTCTGGCTTCGCCTCGGTAGTTGAATCTTCAGGCGGCATCTCAGTGCGCGCCATTGAAATTTGTTCGGGCTCCTCCGAGCCACCAAACAAAGTGTCCTTGAACGCATACATGCTGGCACCTGCCCCAACAACGACCAACAGCAAGGCGGCCATTACCCAGCCCGCACCGCTTGCCTTAGACGAAGACTGGCTTGCCGGCTCGTCAACGTTGTTTGCTGACTCTGGCATTTGCTGATTGGGTGATGAAACAACGGTTTGAGCAGCAGCACCGGATTGCAATCCAGGTACCGACTCAAGCTCTTTGATGGCCTGGGTTGCTGCCACATTGAACTTACTCGTGGGCTCACTGCTTCGTCGCTGCCCAACGGGCTTGGTTGAACGCAGATCAGCAACCAGTTCAGCACAGCTCTGATAGCGCTGCTCCGGATCTTTGGCGATCATTCTATTGAGAATATCGCCGGTTTGCTGGTCAACTTCGCTCCGTACACTGCGCACGTCCGGAATATCTGCCTTGACCACTTCGAGCATCATGCCCAGTGGGCTGACGTCGGTGAACGGGATATCTCCAGTAAGCATTTCGTAAAAGACTATGCCTAAAGCAAAGATATCTGATCGATGATCGACTTCTTGGCCTATGCAGACTTCTGGCGACAAGTAACCAGGTGTGCCTACGAACTCTCCTGTATTGGTCAGGCGCTGCGACAGGTCTTGCACGCGGGCAATACCAAAATCGGCAATCTTTACGTTACCGGCTTCGGTCAACATCAGGTTGCCAGGCTTTATATCTCGATGGATCAAGCCACTGCGGTGGGCAACATCCAGTCCTTCGGCGGTTTCCCTCAGGATCCGACGGGCCTCTTCGACACTCAGTCTGCCATTGCGTTTGAGGCGCTCACTCAAGGACTCGCCCGGCACAAATTCCATGACGAAATACGGTTGTTCTTCGGTTTCGCCAATGAAGTAAACTTGAATAATTCGCGCGTCGTTTAGCGCCGCCATGCTTTTGGCTTCGCGTTTAAAGCGTTCGACCACGCTCTCGTCGCGTGCCAACGCTTCGGACAGCATCTTGATCGCGACGTGCCGGTTTAGTGATTCGTCATAGGCCTTGTACACGACGCCCATTCCGCCGCGACCCAACTCATCTTCTACTTTATATGGACCAATGTTCTGCATGACTTCACCCTCCGTCGGCATGCGTTACGCCGACTAGAACAGATGCTAAGTGTATCAGCACTGTTGTTTAATCGCTTCCGTCTTAATCTTAGTGTCTTGTAAGAAAAAAGCCCGCTATGGTGTGTGAGACCGTAGCGGGCGTGATGAAGTTCACGTTTTGAGCCTATCTACAGGCTCCTATAGCTGTGCTGAAGACTAATTTGACCGAACGGAGATCTTGCCGTGCATGGTCTCAAAACGCAGCGCTGGGCCACCACCATTAACCCGCGCCACCAAATCCTGGCTCAGCTCAATGCGGAAATCGCCATTATTGCTGCTGCGATTTACCACTGGTTCAACGGGCTCAACTTCTACATCAAAATCGCTATAGATCTCGTCTCTGTTGGTAGACAGATAGAGCGTAGCGTTCAGATCTTTGGGAAAGGTGACATCAAGGTCCCCGTTGATGGAGGTAAACGCCATGGCAGTATCTCGATCTACTGCGTCAAACGTGACGGTTATGTCCAGATTTACCGTTTCCGCCACTACCGAACCACTGATGTTTGTCGCCTCGATTGAGCCGTTAACGTTTTCGAGCTCGTGAGTCCCGGTCAAATTCTTCACCACCAGGTCGCCCCGATTGACCACTTTTAAATCTACGCTGGTATTTACCGGAGCGCGCACGGTGATGACCAGCGGCGTCTGATTCCAACCAGAGTCAATGTCTACGTTATTGTTCTCTTCACTCACCTCCAAGTCGAATGACGCCATTGGAATGGCTTTTGGGCCGCTAGGAGTGATGAGACGCCGCTTGCTCGGACCTGAAGCTACGGTAACCTCAAGGTCTTCCCGGCGCTCGCCTATTACGGTAATGCTGCCGCTCACCAAGCCTGCTTCCAGAGTCGCCGGCTCCCCAGGGTTGCTCAGCGGGATAGTAAAGGTCTTTTGCATACTGCCTTCGGCTTCCTGGCTCTGGGCCGGGACCGCTGCCAACACAAGGAACATGCCGGCGGCTACCAATGTATTGATACAAGATTTGCTATTCATTTTGTTCTCCTGGCATCGGTCAATCGACCAATGCGTATATCTCCATTCATGGTCTTTATTTGGGTGATCGCATCCCCGCTTTTACCGGATGTGAGGCGAAATACAGGGGCATGGGTAATTCGATAGGTGTTGCGAGTGCTGCTTTGTTGCTTAACAACCTCGGTCTTGCTCGGTGCGACGGTAAGATCGTGTTCGCTGGTTACATCGCCTCCTTTTGTGGAGAGACTGATGAGCCCTCGGGCATCATCTCGAAGCAGCAGCGAGACATCGCCGTTGATCGTCTCAATAGCGCAATCTGGAATAACGTCACCCGGAAGTCCGATCTCGATTGAACCGTTTACTGATGAGACGTCAGAACATGCGGATATATTGGCCAAGCTGACCCCAGAGTTGACGTTGCTGGCGTGATTGACCTGAAAGTCTCCACGCACAACCACGTCGCCTTCCATCACTGACCCAACATCAACAATGGCACCTTTAGGGGCGTAAACCTCAAAATTCACCAAAGCTTTGCAACCGTGACAGCGCCAGTTGTAGTCTGCATCGCGATTCCTGCGTCCAACCACCCAACTCACACCTTCTAAAGTTTGCTCAAAAACGACCGGGTAAACTTCTTTGGACCGCGCCAGGCCTGCCGCATCCGGTGCCGTGCGGAATACGCTCGCCGAAACGCGAAGCGTGTCATCTTTGGACTCTGTAACGCGCACACCA
>CAZVYE010000315.1:0-3363 GCA_964630895.1 uncultured Gammaproteobacteria bacterium
TCAATAATGCAAACTAAAAAAAGGCCGGTCGTTTGCACCGGCCTTTTTTTTTGGCTAGTCCGCCAGTTCTGGCATACCCAGGATGTTATACCCTGAATCAACGTAAGTAATTTCTCCGGTTATGCCTGCGGCCAAATCGCTGGACAAAAAGGCTGCCACATTACCGACCTGCTCGATAGTTACCGTACGACGTAGCGGAGCCGTGCGTTCCACATGATCAAGCATCTTACGAAAGTTGGAAATTCCCGCTGCTGCGAGGGTCTTGATAGGTCCTGCCGAAATGCCGTTTACACGAATTCCGTCAGGCCCTAAAGACTGTGCCAGATACCGCACGTTGGCTTCCAGGCTGGCTTTGGCAAGACCCATTACATTGTAATATGGCATGGCTCTTATGGCGCCCAGGTAGGTTAGCGTTAGCAGGGCAGCATCCCGCCCTTGCATCATAGGTCTTGCTGCTTTTGCCAGCGCCGAAAAACTGTAAGAGCTTATATCGTGCGCAATCTGAAAGCCTTCCCGCGTGACCGCATCAGCAAATTGGCCTTCCAGTTGGTCACGCGGCGCAAATCCCACCGAATGCACTAAAATATCTATTCCATCCCAGTGCTTAGCCAGCCCATCAAATACAGCATCGATTTCTGCATCGTCTGCCACATCACAAGGGAAAATTAGTTCCGACTGAGTTGCTTCCGCAACCTTTTCGACGCGAGATTTCAATTTCTCGTTTTGGTATGTGTACGCCATTTCGGCGCCTTCTCGCCGCATGGCCTCGGCGATACCCCACGCTATCGAGCGTTGGCTAGCCACACCAACAATAAGTGCTTTTTTACCGGCCAAAAAGCCCATGATTTACTCCCTGCTTTTAGAAAATTCTATGGCTGCTTAGCCAGGCCCTGGGCCTGGTAGAACAACGCAGCGTAGGATACCCGATCTCATGGGTGAGTTCCCATGTCTTTCTGATACTAGGGCTAAAACCCTAGGGACTCCAGGCGATGCTACCGGCTGTGACCATCTCTTTTAACAGATAGACTTTATGTTAGAAGCGCGAACGTGCGCGGCTTAAGCCGCAGGTTGGTTGCAAAGGTGCGCTCGTCAATCTGTCCCAATTAGCCATCGTTTCTATACGGAATACCAGCTAGAATCTGAGTATTACAAATCGAGCATCAGGGGATGTTACCGCAAAGATTATTATTAGGACCTGGCCCTTCACCTGTGCCAGAAACCGTGCTGGAAGCATTGGCAACACCAACCATTGGGCATCTCGACCCTGCTTTTCTGAAAGTCATGGACGGCATTCGAGATTTGCAACAGTATTTATTCCGTACTCAAAGTCCATATTCATTCACACTGTCTGCCCCAGGTTCTGCGGCCATGGAAGCTTGCCTTATTAACTTGGTGCATCCTGGCGAAAGCGTCATTGTTGGAATTAACGGCGCATTTGGAAAGCGAATGCAGGCAATGGCCGAGCGCTCCGGAGCTGTGGTCATTCCTTGGGAGGCACCATTTGGGAGTCCCTTAGACGTAGACGATTTACGCAAGCTGCTAGCGACTCATCCTGAGGTGAAAGCAGTCGCGTTTGTTCACGCTGAGACTTCCACCGGCGTGCGTAATGACGCCGAATTGATAGCGAAAGTGGCTAAGGACCAAGATGCCCTTGTGATCGCAGATACGGTTACGTCATTGGGCGGCATTCCGGTAGAGTTTGATGCCTGGAATCTGGACGCAGCCTTTTCAGGCAGTCAAAAGTGCTTGTCTTGCGTACCCGGCATTGCGCCCATAACCCTGTCTGAGCAAGGGTGGCAGAAGGCAACCAACCGTGCCAAGCCACTGCAAAGCTGGTTTTTTGACTTCTCACTATTGGCAGATTACTGGCAGGGTGAGGGGAAACGGCCCTATCATCATACGGCGCCAGTAAACTCCCTTATCGCGTGGCACAGGTCGCTCGAGCTGGTGCGAATGGAGGGATTGGAGAATGCCTGGAAGCGGCACGCGAAATCTGGACGGTTTCTACGTGAAGGTCTGGCCGAACGCGGCTGGCGTTGCCGAGGCACAGAGTCAACCCAACTTCCACAATTGACCGTAGTTGACGTTCCTGAAGATCTTTCCGAAGAGCATACTCGGACGCAGCTCAGGGACGATTTTGATATTGAAATAGGCGCGGGGTTGGCCCAGTGGGCGGGCAAGGTTTGGCGCATCGGATTAATGGGACATGGGGCAGACATCTATAACGTAGACAAATTGTTTTCCGCCCTGGATAACGTTTGCTATCAAGCGCGTAAAGCAGCGCGAAGTGGTGCGTAATCAGTGAGACACGGGGAGCGCTGGCGTTTTCTGGAACCGCACGTTCAAGCAGCGCGAGCGCCTTCGCTTTGGCTCACCAAGGCAAATACCAAGTGGCGACCAGATGAAAACGCTCACGTGCTGCGCTGCTACGCAAACGGAAAGTTCTCGGGTTGCGTGTCCGGTGATCTCTCTGCATTTCCATTTAGCGCAGAATCTATCGCCTCCACGTTTGTTTATCTGGCCTGTGACCACCTACGAACGCTGGATTTCCTCGATTGTCTTGTGGAAGCCACCAAAGCGGGCGGGCAGATGGTGGTATTGAGTAATGCTCATTTCAGGAGGCGGCGACGCACCGTTGCCAAGCTGGAAGAGTTGGGTTTGGAGCTGCAGCATCAAATACCAGTGATACCAGGACGGTTTGGTCGCTCAGTTGGAGCGACTGCAGTCCGTTTCTCTTTGACGGGCTACGTCCTGGAACCATTCTCTCCTGAGATGATATACACATTTTCCAAGCCCTCAGCGGGTAATAACATTATTTCCTTCAAAAAAGCTCGGCGGCCTGCAGGCTCAGGTGTCGGCGCGACAATAACCGGATAATTAATGACAAAAGTAGTGATATATACCGACGGTGCCTGTAGCGGAAATCCTGGCCCTGGCGGCTGGGGCGCTGTCCTTAGATCAAAAGGCACTGAGAAGCAGCTCTACGGGGGACAAGCAGACACCACCAACAATCAGATGGAGCTGCAGGCCGTTATTGAGGCGCTGCGTGTGCTCAAGCGTACCTGCGATGTGGAGTTGTACACAGATTCACGTTATGTCAAAGATTGTATCACCAAATGGATCCATGGATGGAAGAAAAATGGCTGGAAGACAGCCAGCAAGAAACCCGTTAAGAATAAGGACTACTGGGAAAGACTCGATGCAGAGATAGGGCGTCACAATATCTCCTGGCATTGGGTCAAAGGACACGCAGGACACGAGGGCAATGAGTTGGCCGATGAGCTGGCCCGCCGAGGCATTAGTGAGATTTCTGAGTTGCGAGATTCAGCGTCATGAGACAGATTGTGTTAGATACAGAAACGA
>CAZVYE010000316.1:0-3363 GCA_964630895.1 uncultured Gammaproteobacteria bacterium
CGCCACTGCAAGTCTGGTGGGTTTCGGCGGCGTCGTTGCCGCTTTACCCGGATTTGAACAGGTCACTCAGTCGCTGATCGGGCTTGGCAGCCTGAATCCCCTGGTTTCCGTCGCCGTGTCGGTCGCCACGCTCTCGGGCCTCACCGGTTCCGCTTCAGGTGGTATGAGCATCGCTCTCGACGCACTCGGCGAGAATTTCGTTCTCATGGCAGATGCAACCGGAACGTCTCTGGACGTCATGCACCGCGTGACGGCAGTCTCTTCCGGGGCTCTCGATGCTCTGCCGCATAACGGAGCCGTCATCACAGTTCTGGGTATCTGCAAGTTGGGTCACAAGGAGACCTACCTGGACATCTTCATGGTCGCGGTGGTTTTCCCGATCATTTCGCTGGCTGCGTTGATCGTTCTGGCCTCTGTTTTCGGTAATTTCTAAATCGGTCAACACGCTTGTTGAATATGAGGTACTATTAGTGTTCGATTTTTTAGACATGACGCTACTTCATGAGAAGATCAGCCTGTCAACAAGTATACGTATGATCTTTGA
Organism: uncultured Gammaproteobacteria bacterium; assembly: GCA_964630895.1. Lineage (GTDB taxonomy): Bacteria > Pseudomonadota > Gammaproteobacteria > Xanthomonadales > SZUA-38 > CAZVYE01. The sequence goes on from CAZVYE010000316.1 coordinate 545, forward strand.
ACTTGAAGTAAGAGCCTGAAATGACGGAAGATACTCCTCAACCCACCTCCTCTGCAAAACCACCGTCATGGATGCGAATTTCGCTCGGACTTGGAATTGTGTTTGGCGGTCTCTGCATTTTGGGTGACGTTACTTTGGCAAAGACCGTCAGTGCGGCCGTCATCGGTTACACAGCAGTCGGGGTCGGAGCCTTTGAGATAGTTCATGCATTTTGGACCAAAGGATGGGGTGGCCTTTTCTGGCACTTACTATTCGGCGCTGTTTATATCGTATTCGGCCTGATAATTATCGCTCAGCCAGGTCCTGGTGCATTCATTCTTTCGTTGTTTATTGCACTGATTTTCATTGCATCAGGCAGTCTTCGGATTTTTGTCGGAGCTTCGCGTAGTCTGCAAATTTCGGTCAGTATCAGGGAATGGACAACGAGTAACTGGATGATGATGTTATCCGGCACAATTGGTATTATTGCAGGATTGATCGTTTTAATGGGCCGACCCATGACCGGAATCTGGCTTTTGGGCCTTCTTTTGGCAATCGATCTTATAATATATGGTTTGGCATGGCTGAGCTATGGATGGTCAAATTCCAGAAAGTGACGTTCATTACGAACATCCATTCAGGTGGCGGGCTTATAAATCGCCAAATTTATTTTATCAGTAAGACAAGGCCTCGTAGCAAGGAAGCTCGGTTTTTCCGCATGAACGTCTCGTTGACGGCCGTTGAAAAACCTATACCATTATACCCCTGATTGAGAAGATTGCTCCCTAATTTTCTGAAACTCCTCAGTTGCGATTTACGTTGTAGCCAAAACGAAATTTGTTTCAGCAAGTAAATGCAGTACTGTCACGAAGTGGAGTTGAGTATGCTTGTCAAGCGGCTTGCAACGCTGTGCGTTGCCATCTTCGGACTCAGTTTTGTTGGCATCCTGCCTGCCGACGCGGCGCGCGCGGTCGCAACGGGAAGCGTCAATGTGCGTACGGGTCCAGGCATCAATCATCGCATTGTCGGGCGTCTCGTTTCAGGAGAACGCGTCACCGTAATACGGTGCAACCGTCCCGGATCCTGGTGCGAAATCTCTCGCAACCGTGGACGCAACGGATGGGTTAGCTCCCGCTACCTGACCCATCGAGGAAGTGGGAGTGCGAACCGTCCGTGGACCGGTAACAGCCGTCCCCCTGCCAACAGCATCTGCTTTTATGGTACTCACGGACGCATTTGTATCAATCGTTAGCTGACCTGATCGCTGAAGCAGGCTCTTGCTACGATGAACACCAATGTTATTCCAACTCTGATATGAATTTGTGTGCCGTTACAGTCTGTTACCAGGAATATGGAAAACATTGTGAATAAGCTGAAGTGGATAGCACCGGCAGTTATCGCTGTGACCATCGCACGCTGATTATAAGATCCCTTCACGGGTCAACGACGCGTCTCAAACACTGCCAGCGATGCCCTGCAGGCGCAGTTGGCGGAGCCATCATCGGATCTGCAGTGGGAGGCACGCACGCAGGTGCTATGACCGGAGCCGGCATGTTGCCTTGTCGGGTGGAACGACCGGCAATTCCATGGACAGAAGGCAGACCAGTTACGCACTCAATTGCTGGGCACAGGTGTTTCCGTGACACGCGTCTGGAACAACATCGATCTCAACATGCTGTCCAAAATCACGTTCAGGCTCAGCCAGGTCGCGGTCCCCTTGCCCAGGACGGTGTCGACCCACGCCGCTACTTCGTCGTAGGCCGCGGTCAGGACGAGGCCGTTGCCGACAATGCGACGGAAGCTGGAAGAGCAGCGAACCGGCGCGGGAAATACGAATTCTTCCGCTTACAAACCGCCTAGCAACGTCTCACAGGTTGGTCGAAAAATCCGTGAGAGCTGAGGTGAAAAACGCTTCCGGCCTGTAGCTTGAAGTCAGGCCGCTTGTAGAACCGCAGGCAGCGGGTATTTGGATTGAGCCCGACAGCAGATGCGCTACGAGGCCGGATCCTTCAAGATTTATCCATTGCTGCGGGCCCGGACACTTCTTTCGCGTTCGAAGCAAACATGGTGGCTATCCAGGCACTCGAGGGATGTTGAGCACAAAAGGTCAACAGGGCGATCGAGATTGGAACGCCGATGAACGCGCCAAATACACCCCAGAGCCCTCCCCAAAGAAAGATCGAAAACAGCACAAGGGTTGGCGACATCGAGAGCGCATTGCCGGAAAGCCGGGGCTCAACAAAGCTGCCGCCGATGATCTGGATCAGGTTGAGCCCCAGAAAGATCAACAGCACGCTCTGCCACGTTTCGAATTGAATCAACGCAAAAATCGTCGGCAGTAACGTGGCAACGAAGGGTCCGACAAAAGGAATGTAATTCAGAGTAAAAGCAATGAAGCCCCACTCTTCTGCCAGCGGCAAGCCTATCAATCTGGCGAAAGTCCAAATGAGAAGACCTGTCGCCACGCTCATTGCCGTGCGGATCAACATGTAACGCCGCACTTTGATGGCGGTCTGCCGGCTACCTTCCAAAAACATCCTGGCGGCGCTCTGGTTTTGAAGTCGCAGTGACCGGTGTTCGAATCCTTCGATTTCAATCAGCAACAGCAGGACATATACCAACGAAACCAGCCAAAAGCTGAAGGTGCTGTTCACGCGCCCGCTAATCGTCTGGACTGTGCGGACTATCCAGCCGACGCCAAAATTGTCTGCCCAAAGAGTGGCAACCGCGATACCGTGATCTTCCAGCCAAAAGCGTATTTGATCGTAGAATTGTTGTCGCCGCACCACGTCGGAAAGTACCCATGGCCCAACTTGACCGAAGGCCCACGCAACCCGCCA
>CAZVYE010000317.1:0-3352 GCA_964630895.1 uncultured Gammaproteobacteria bacterium
GTGCCAGTGCAAATATCCGGCTGCAGATTGCGCTATGCAACGGTTTCCAGTAGGTCTTCGTGTGCAATGCTTCCAGATCCACGATATCCCCAGCGAGAATAAGCTTCGCAGGTCGCACACGGTTCAGCAGCCTAAGTAGTCGTTCAGCTTGGCAACCTGGGGTACCGAGGTGGACGTCAGACAGAATCAGCGTTTGCATATGGGACTGCACCAATAGCCTCCTCTTTTTCAGCTTCTGCTGGTGCGATGTAGCGCTTGAACTTCTCCGGCTTAAGCATGGTGAGATCAACTACAACCAGGCCGTCTACACTATTAAAGCCCTGATCCTTGGAGAACGCGGCATAGCTCACGCCTGCACCAGCACAAAGATCGGAGTATTGCTTGAAGAGAGTAGGAACAGCGCAGCCTTGCTTACGCATACTGCGTTTTAGAATTCTAAATGCTGACGCGGCATCCGTTTGTGCAGCGAGCTCCGCTATTGCAGCCTGGCTATCTGGATCAAATTGGTAGCAGCAGCGTGCTGCAACGCCCCAATGTTGACCCGGATATCTGTACTGGTAATGGGCAATTAAAATGTCCTTTGCAAGCGTTGGTAATGCGTTGCTTACGCTCACTGCGCCAAACAGATACCTGGGTTTTTCAGCTTCTTGAAAGTTGCGCAAATAGGCACCAATACCGTGCCACAAATATTCAAGTGACCGGGACCCCCAATACCGCGGTTGCACAAAGCTCCGGCCCAATTCCATTCCATCAAGTACAAACGGTGAGCTTTCGGGGATTTTGAAAAGCGAGTTCGTATACAAACCCGCCAGACCCCGACTTTGGGCGATAGCGGCAGTCAAGGCGACTCGATACGCCCCCGCAATATCCAGCGCATCATCGTCCCACAGCACGATATGATCATAATAGCGATCATATTGATCCACGTCGCGACACCCATTGGTGCCCTCGCCCACCATTCGGAACGTCAGTTCTCGCAGTCGTCCCAGTTCACGAATGACATGCGGACATCCATTGGCCTTGACCAAATAGATTTGCTTGCCGTCAGCAGTAGCGCCAAGTAGCGTAGATGCGCGTAATTCCTGCCTAAGCTGATTGCGACGCTCTGGATGCGCTACCGGTGTCAGTACCGGTAATCCGCGGGCATGTCGCTTCTCTTTCAAGCCATACAAATAGCGACGAACAGCCTTGGCCTGCTTCTTTAAGTCCTGGGGCTGATTGAGGAACTCCGGCGCGAGCGGCTTGCCAATTTCAAGCGCAATTCTGCGACCTTGCTGCCTTAACATCTCTCTGGGCAACAAAAAGGCAGATGCCGGCTTATTTAACATGGATAGCGTATAGAACGTCGGTGAATTCTTTGCTTTAACAAAGATGGGTAGGATGGGAGCGTCGGCCCTTTTGGCGAATCGCAAGAATCCAGTAGACCACTTTGGATCTTTAACGCCGGTGGGCCGCAGTCGTGACACTTCTCCTGATGGGAAGACCAATACCGCTTTACCCGTCCTTACATGAGCGTTAATTGCCAGGATATCGCTGCGTCTTGCGCTGGAGCCCATGTTCCTAATGGGCAGCAGCAAACTGGATAGCGCGTCAAACTGGCCTAGGATGTCGTTTACGACCACTTTCAGGTCGGGACGAACTTTAGAGATCAGATGGATCAGTGCCAAGCCGTCGAATACACCCAGGGGGTGATTGGCGACTACAACTAAAGGTCCATCGGAGGGAATGTGGGAGATTTCTCTTGCATCGACTTGATAATGAAAATCGAAGCGGTCCAGCGCGGCCTCTACAAAGTCCAGTCCCTCCAGCCCGGCCAGATCGTCCAGCACCTGATTGATCATGGCCTCGTTGGTGAGCCGTTTGAGTACAGACGTAACAGATTTCGCCGTCTTGGACTCTGGATACTGCGCAAAAAACGGTAACCGTTCGGTTAAGGCTTTTTCCACACTGATCATTATTGCTTCACCCTGTAATTGCTGGGACGAAGTCTAGGTGGGAAGTGTTACCGCAGTCGGAAGATCGCTTTGCGTTAAATTTGCAGGATTATTGCGGGTTTGTGTCAATGGTCGATTTGCAGACGCATATTCTTCAGCGGGCAGTACGTTCTTGGTGTTCGATCTTCCAAAAAGGGTTGGGTATACGAGAAACCGGTAGACGCTTGAGGATAGGACTCAGAACTTCCAGAACCGTATTCCCAGACAAAAAAAGGGACGCCAAAGCGTCCCTTTTCCCTGATTATTCAGGCTCGAGCAATCGATAGCTTTTACAGCGTATCGTCGCCCTCAACGTTGGTCCATTCGCCAGCGGTGTAATCCGCATCGGCACCTGGCTGTACCGCACCAGCAAACTCCACTTTGTCGAAGAAAGCTGACTGGTCACCACCGAAATCAGCAGCAACTGGAGCCACGTCAGTCAAACCACCCAATGCAGGAATCAAGTTGACGTTTGAGCTGCCAATCTGAGCACCGTCCAACTGACTTACAAAGTTCACGTTGCCGGTCACTACCGTTGGGAAGCGGGCTGCCAGATCGTCGTTCTGCTCATCATCGAAGAATGCGCCTGCGCCACACTCGCTGTCCAGCACAGAGTTTTCAAAGATCAGCAAACCGTTGGTTACATTGTCATCGGTAGAGGTGTCATCGATGCGCAAGCATGCAGCCGGTGGGAAGCTCGACTCTGAGGTGATCAGGAAATTGGTGTACTGACCCTGAGTTCCTTCGCGCAGAATCACACCCTGAGACGGACCGTCCAGACCTTCTTCATAGTAGATGGTCATGTTGGCAATGTTCGGAGCAGACGCAGGCTCAGCCGTATCGTTCTCTTCCAGGTTATCACCCTCAATGCCACGAGAGCCTTTCAGAGCCGCTTGTGTCATGCGCGCGATTGCATACTGCAGGTTAAAGCGTGCGCCGCTGGTCCAGTCGTAGCTGTCATCAGATACGTCGGTCACCAGTACGTATTTCATGCCTGCAGTGCCACCGAACCACTCAATGCCGTCGTCACCGTTCCGGTGTACGTGCAGGTGGTCAATAGAGGTGCCGTCGCCTACTGCGTAGAGAGACAAACCGTTCAATTCCACGTCACCGCTAATCGCGGTACCTGCATACTCAATGCGGACATAGCTCAAACGACCGCTGGAATCGTTGTCGTCGGTACCGCCGTAGTTGAAGACCTGTGCTTCGTCCTGGCAAGCATTTGCGGCAACGTCACAGTCATTTACCTGTGCGCGACCAGCTATCAATACGCCGCCCCACTGAGCAAAGTCCAGGTTTGCACCAGGGTTTACGATGTGATCAACCGATGTGAATACGATCGGTGCTTCGGCAGTTCCTACAGCGTTGATCTTGTTGCC
>CAZVYE010000318.1:0-3277 GCA_964630895.1 uncultured Gammaproteobacteria bacterium
GTGACCCAGGACCGGGAAGTTAAGATCTTGGATTTTGGCGTTGCCACCACGCTGGCCAATGCCGACGCCCAGTCCGCGGCTACCCAAAGCAATTCGTTTACCCCGCGCTATGCCGCACCAGAGCAGATACTGGGACAATCCTGTACTACTGCCACAGATGTGTACGCTCTGGGCCTCATCATCTACGAACTGTTCAGTACTGGGACTACGCTGTTTGGCTCTCCTGACGACGATTTGCTTAAACGCAAACTCAATGGCGAACGCATCACACCTCGCTTTGCGGACACCTGGGGATTGTCAAAACGCCAGTCTGCAGATCTGGCCAGCATCGTTTTGAAGGCTACCGAAACAGAAGTCTCTGCGCGCTATGCAGGCGCCGACGAGCTGATTGCGGATTTGCATGCCCTGTTGGAAGACCGCCCGTTGCTGGCCGGCGCGTCCCGGACTTCAGACGCTTACGTGCGATGGATTCGACGGCATAGATTAACGGCTGGCCTGGCGGGACTGGCTGCGCTGGCAATGATTGTCGGAACCGGTGTTTCTTTGTGGTTCGCCTACCAGGCCAACGCCCAGCGCCAGGTCGCGGAAAGCCAGGCAAAGCGCGCAGAAACCGTTGCAGCTTTTATGGAGGAGTTGTTCTCTGCGTCTAATCCAGCCAACAGCAAAGGCGAGGACATAACCGCGAAGACACTATTGGAGCGCGGCAGCGAGCGGCTGCAAAACGAGCTTATGGATGACCCAGAGGTTGCCAGTGACTTAAACCTCAGTATAGCCAGAAGTTTTCTGGGCCTTGGCGAATACGATCGCGCTTTGGAGCAGTTGGATATTGCCGCTGATTTACCAGTCGATCGCAATCACCCAGCCATCATTGTGGAACGCGGAAAACTATATAACCTGAAAGGACTGTTTACCGAAACCAAGGCGCACTTTAACGCCACTCCCCCGCAGTCGCTGCCCCATCCCTGGTCCGTAGATGCGCTCAATACCCTGTCGGTTGCTCTGTTTAACCTGGGAGAATTGGATGAGGCACAGCGTAGCGCTGAACTAGCCGTTAGCCTGTCAGGCGACGAGTTGGGCAAGCGGCTAATCGCCCAGTCCATGATTGGCACCGTTGCCTATGGAAAAGGGGATATTCCCACAGCCCTGAATTCCTATAGCAAAATTTTGGATATTCAAATGGAGCGGTTCGGGCCAGACCATCATAGAACTGCACTGGCGCGGCACAATTACGCTGGCGCTGCATTCTCTACGGGTAACCTCACGTTGGCAAAGGAACAATACACACAAGCCATCGCAGCATTTCGCGCATACTATGGGGTGGAAAATCGTGCGGTGGCCATGTCATTGCGCAGCCTGGGTTTGTCACATCGACGTGCCGGTGAAGCCACCAAAGCAGAAGAAGTTCTCACAGCAGCAGCGGATGCTTTTTTGGAATGGAACGGGGCAGATCACCCCAGATATCACGGGGCCAGCCTGCAATTGGCGGAGGTTTGGTTTCTCACAGATCGCGAGGACTTGGCGCTAGAGCGGTTGCAAAGTCTTGATTTAGCAGAGCCTCAAGGCAGTTTTGCAGCGCAAGTCCAGTGCCGCATCATCACGCTACGAGACGCCATCGCACACCCGGAACAACCGCTCCCAGAATGCACCAATGAAGAAAAGATTCCAGCCTCGGTGCGCGTGTTTTTCGACTATCTGGCGCTCCGACAGCAACACTTTGTCTCTGGCGAAGTGAGCACCCAAAAACGCGACGAGATCACTCAAGCCATCGATGACTTAAAACCTTCAGATCCATTATTGCGCCAGGCCGTTTTGCAGCTTTAGATTTTTTTTGACAGGTTTTTTCCGCAAGTTCCGTAACTCCTCCTAACTGCCCTTCAATGGGCCAGAATTAGGAGAGAGGAAATGAAATACTGGATTCAAACCATAGTGATCGGAGCTGCAGTTCTCTTGGCGCAAAGCGCAAGTGCCGCAGACTTCATCGTAAACAGCACCAGCGACGTAGCAGACAGCAATCCTGGCAACGGCGTGTGCGACCCCATCGACGCGATTGGCAACACCTGCACGCTACGCGCAGCAATTATGGAAACAAACGCACTCAATGGTGCCGACAATATTCTGCTGGCAAGCGGCACGTACTTTCTGTCCAATACCGGGATTGACGAAGACGGGGCCGAAACAGGTGATCTGGATATTACGGGCGAGGTAAGTATTTTGAACGCCACCAATAATCCACCCATTATCAACGGCGGTTTTAGTGACCGCGTCTTTGACGTTCTGGCAAATGCCAGCCTTTCGCTTACCAACGTCGTAGTGACCGGCGGCCAGGCCAACGACCCAAGCACGACTCGAGGCGGTGCGTTCCAGGTGGCAGGCGATGCGGAACTCATTCTGGATCGGGTAAGCGTGACAAATAATGTGGCAAATATCGGTGGCGCTATCTACAGCGACGGTGCAGTGACCATTACCGACAGCGACTTCCTGGAAAATGTTATTACGGATGACAACGTGCTGACGGAATTCGCAGACGGTGCCGCCATTCTGACTCGTGGCACATTGACGGTGAGCGGTTCGACGTTTCGTCGCAATGGCAAAATTCCCGGCGGCGAAGGCTTATTTCTTACCGGCGAATATGCCATAGAAGCCCGCGAGGGGTTTGCAGCAAACCCTATCACCCAGATTTTCAACTCCACCTTCTATGACAACACCGCAGGCATTTTCTCTGACGGAGTCAATCTGCTCATGATCAACGCAACCATTGCCAAGAATGGTGCCCGTGGCCTGCGATTCCTAAAAGACCTGGATAATTTGGGCGTATCGCAGCTTGGAATCGCAAACACCGTTATTGCAGGCCACACTTCTGACTGCAATGGCCTGATTAGCGCGGACGTAGAAATCTCCGTAGAAAACAATGCCAATGCGAGCTCCGATGATACCTGTGGCTTTGACGGAATCGGTGACTTTGAGAACATCGGCTTTCCCTTTTTCGATCAGTTGAACGACTACGGTGGAGAGACACTCACCCTGATGCCGCTACCTGGTTCTGTGCTGGTAGATAACCCGGAGGCAAGCTGCGCGTTCTCCGCTGACCAGCGAGGCGAAATGCGCCCCATCGATGGCGATGGTGATATGTCCGCAGACTGTGACGTAGGTGCAGTCGAATACAATCCAGAAACCGACCCCACTTTGCCCGACGAAATGTTCTCAGACAGCTTCGAGGACTAAGATTTGGACCAACCGATCGCAGGGCCGCATCGGAAACGCTGCGCTGGCAATAGCC
>CAZVYE010000319.1:0-3257 GCA_964630895.1 uncultured Gammaproteobacteria bacterium
GGGCCTTGCGCATGTATCCGCCAATGGTGCGTGCCGCCTTGGGGAGCCGCTCAGGGCCCAACACTAACAGCCCCAGCACTCCAAGCAACATGAGCTCGGCAAAGCCAATGGTTGGCATTACTGCTGTTTCTTCTGCTCTTCTTTATCGCGCGGCTGCGGCTCTAGTGGGTCTGCTTTGAGTTCCGCCGCGCTTTGCTCTTCTTCGTCTTCCGAGAAGCCCTTCTTAAATCCTCGTAGAGCTCCACCCAAGTCGCTGCCGATATTGCGAATTCGCTTGGTGCCAAAAAGCAGCATGACGATGACCAAGATTATGAGCAGCTGCCAAATACTAATTCCGCCTAACATAATATATGTTCCTTACGTATCTTCGACCGGTGTAAGTTAGCCAACAGATTCGTCTATTCGTTAAAGGGGGTATTGTGCCGGATGCGCCGTCACAATAACAATGTGACCGATGGGAGGTGTGTCGCGGCGAGGCCAGTGCAGCGGCGTGCCAACCAGCGCGGTATTACTCGTTGCCCTGTGTAGCTAAGTGCCTTCGTGCTAGCAGGATGATGCCAGCGAAGCATAGCAGCGCCGCCCAAGTGGACCAGGTAGGCACTACCTCCGCCGATCCAGATGGTCCTGGGTTAACGCCACAGCCGCCAGGTGGACCGATGGCCAGACTTTCCAGACCATTACGAGTTGACGCTACTTGGGCGGCATCTCCGGTTTGCGGGTTAATTTGTAGAATTCGGCTGGGATTAGGCACAAGATCTGGACCGCTATCGTCGACGCCCTGATCGGTGACTGCCCACAGAGTGCCGCCGTCGTCGAAGGCCAGGCCTGCTCCCTCCATAAGTCCGAACGCCGACAAGTCCAAGACCATGTTGGCGGTACCGGTATCGGGGTCAATTTCGTACAACGCCGCGGTCGCTTCATCCGAAATGCCGTAAACCTGGTCACCAAAGCTGGCGATCCCGGTAATGCCGGCGCCGAGCGCACCGCTTGCTCCGATGATGGAAGCAAGGCCGGTATCTTGATCAATGCGGTATAGGGTTTCTGTAGAATTGCCGGCCATCAGCAAGTCGCCAGCGCAGGTAAACGTCATGCCAGGGTCGAGTTGCTGGGTGGCGGCGATACCAAGATTGCCCTGGAATCCACCAACTGCGGTTGCACTGCCATCGCTTGTTGACAGAATCACCAGGGTATTGGTGGAATCATCTACTGCGTAAAGCGTGCCATCCGGATGTATGGCCAACCCTTCGATGTCTTCAAATGTATTGGGCTGAATCGGACCAACGACGGTATCCGTTCCGGTTTGCAAATTTACCAGAATGAGTTCGTCTACTAGCGTTGGGGAGAAACTGAATTCGTCGGAGTTTACAGCATAGCCAACCGGCTGGGCCCACACCCACAAGGGCATGCCCAGACACGCTAGAAACCAGATGGTCCGCCTAAAAATACGCATATTCGCCTTATATTTTATAAACTCTAACTTTTAATTTTGGTAATCGTCATGGCGAGTCCTTTCATGCTAGCAGTAATTTTGCTCTTTAAAAAGCATTAACTCATTGTGGACTCACGCATGGCGCAGCGAGGTCGCGGATGTGCGAGAATCGGCGCGCCACGAAAATTGAATTTCTTGTCTATTTGAAGCGAGACGCATGCAGTACTCAAAACGCAATTTCGACCATGCCCAACCTATGCGAACCGGCGTAATGCTAATCAATCTGGGAACGCCTGATGCCCCGACAGCATCTGCTGTGCGCCGCTATCTGGCGCAGTTTTTGAGTGATCCTCGCGTCGTGGAGATCCCGCGGCTCATTTGGAAGCTGATTTTGCACTGTGTGATCCTGAGGTTTCGGCCGCGCCGTGTGGCAAAAAACTACGCCAAGATTTGGACCGAGGATGGGTCGCCGCTCAAAGTACATACCGCTAACTTGACGGTAGAGTTGGCAGATCGGCTTGGTGAGAGGCAGATACCTGTTGTTTATGGCATGTGTTATGGGAATCCCAGTTTGCAGCGCGCATGGGATGCGCTGAAAGAAGAGCAAGTTACGCGGCTGTTGCTCATCCCTCTGTATCCGCAATATTCAGCCACCACGACCGCAGCGGCTTTTGATGGAATCGCCAGCGTCATGCGGCAAGAACGCTGGATGCCAGAACTACGCTGGGTTAACCATTACCATGATCATCCCCAGTATATTGCCGCACTGGCCGCATCCATTCGCAAACACTGGAATCAGCATGGCAAGGCGGATCGTCTGATGATGTCATTCCATGGTATCCCGGAGCGATATGTGCGTAATGGTGATCCCTATCGCTGTCATTGCTACGCCACCGCAAGACTGGTTGCCGAGCGACTGGAACTTGCCGATGACGAATACCACGTAACTTTTCAATCTCGTCTGGGTCGGGAGCCCTGGCTGCAACCCTATACGGATCACACATTAGAACGCTGGGGCGGTGAAGGGGTAGAAACCGTTCAGGTTATTTGCCCCGGTTTTGCGGCAGATTGCCTGGAAACGCTGGAAGAAATTCAAATGGAAAATGCGCAGCTTTTTCAGGAAGCTGGCGGCAAGTCGCTCGAATATATTCCAGCGCTAAACGATAGCGATGCCCACGTGGAACTGATGGCCGAACTTGTGATGACGCATGGTTCTGGCTGGCCAGAAGTAGATAGCCCCAGCACCGACTCAGATGAGGTAAGCAAGCATGGCTGCAGTCATGCAGAACTGGTGGCCAGAAAGGAGCGAGCAGAACAACTCGAACGGCAATCAAGCCAGGACGCCAGTAGTTCGGCAGCCTAGTATATGACCGTCAGTCTCAGCGACATTTCACTGCAATTTGGAGCTGCAGGCCCCAAGGTGCTTGATGCGCTCAACTGGGAGGTTGGCAAGGGAGACTGTGTGGCGATTACCGGGCGCAGCGGGGCTGGCAAGACGTCATTGCTCAATGTAATCGCTGGACTGCTCACGCCCAACTCCGGCGAAGTGCGTGTGGATGGACGCTTGATGGATTCGAACTCCTCAGACCAGCGGGCCCGAGTCCGGCGTCAAGCAATTGGATTGGTCTTTCAACATTTCAACTTGCTGCCCACGTTAACCGTTGCTGAGAATTTGGCGTTCGTGCAGACCTTGGCGGGTCAATCCGCGGATCTGCCCCGTATTACCGACTTGCTGGATCAGGTGGGGTTGCAGGGATTTGGTAATCGTATGCCGGAGACCCTATCGGGCGGGGAATCTCAGAGAATCGCCGTAGCCAGAGCGTTGGCG